>CAVABR010000049.1:0-43726 GCA_963586955.1 bacterium | reverse complement strand
CCACTGGAAAGAAAAAGCAGGACTTGATGCCTAGCTTTCTGTTGTGTGCTTAATCTTTTGAAAAAAGTTGGACCACTGATCAGCTACCTAAAATTACTTTTACGAACGAAGCCAAGCAATAATAAGCTATAGGTATGTAGCTTATTATTGCTTATTGTTTATAGTCTTTTAATTTGGTAGTCAATTGAATTACAAGATCGACTCGAATCTCAAAATTCTAGACATCATAATGATTCAGCTTATATTCCATTGTTAAACCACTGTCACAGTCCTCGTATTCATCATAGTTTTGCCAATCTTCACTATCGTCTTTTATTCCTTTTAATGGCTCGGAACAAAAAGTAATCGTAATAGTTTCATCAAACCAAACTTTTCTATCAAGCACCAACCATTCATCATTAAGATCAAAAGCAATAGCTTTAGTAATGTTGTTCTGATAATACTGCTCGCCATTTTCAAAGTACTTTATTTCGCTTTCAAATACCCTAATGTTTTTGATCGCTTTTTCGATAAACTTAGTTGTAACGTCAATAGGAACATTACTTATAACCAAAGGTTCAATGGAGCTTTCTTTGATTGAAAAAATTCCTGTCTCGTCAAGACAATCATCATCCTCATCATCTACAGGAAGACCTTCTCGATAAAGATTCACATCAATACTTAAGCTATCTGTATTTATCCTTAATGTATTCCACGCATCCCTGCTATCAAGACAAAAGGCTCCTTGAATATCATTAATTACCTGATCTTTTAACCTGGCCAATAATTGTTGTTGGGCGTTATCTAATTTCTTATTAATATGTATCATTTTTGCCTCTTTACAAAATGTATTTTCTGATTCTTTACTCTGTCAAGATTAAAAACCGTAAGTTCTACCGCAGGACTTCTATCCTTAGAAGACGAAACCCATCTGTATGTTATTTCTGTTCTGTCTCTCATGATGCAACGATAGCCTTTTCCATCAATTGGAATCAACGAAACATAATTCTTTGTTGCCTTATGCACAAACTCTAACGCAGTCTTTACGGGATCAGAGGATTCTATTATCCTCACTCGTCGTTTCCCTTTATGTTTACTTGCTTCGCCAAAATAACCTGATTTTTTAAGATTGGCAACCGTCATAACGTCTAATAAGTTTTCTCTAAAGGAGTTTCCTGTTGCAATCGCAATTGATTCTTTGCTTTGATTCCTAAGGTAAGAAATCTTTTCTCCACCACTATGCAGCCCCATCAGAATACCTGCTCTTTAACATAGTCGTATAAGCTTGAAAATTTATAACATTAACACCTTGCTCAAACGCAACGTCATACATAGAAGGATCATAGCTTCCATAAACAATGATTGTTCTAGGGCTAACTCTTTCTACAAGTTCAGGAATTCCATCAGCAAATACTTTTCTAGACTCCCTATTTTTAATTGCTCCTAAAGAGCTAATAGCAACCGTTCCGCCAGGCCTAACTCCATCAAACACAAAGCTATAACTTTCTTTTAAGCCCCAACGCACCGTAGGAATAACATTAATCCCAGCTCGTTGAAGCCACGATCCCATCATTCTGCTATTTCCAATCGACTCAATTTGCTTGTAATAAGGCATATTCCAAAATAGACTGTTGTCTGGCGCTATGACCCCATTAAACTTCTTAAGGATTGGCAAGTATCTATATGGCTGATTAAAGAGCTTAGAAAACTTCCAGTCATCAATAAAGAAATGAACCCATTTATTGAAGTCCGTTTCCTGCAACGCTTTATCAAAAGGAATAAGCTTATTTGGGATGTAATTTACTCTTTCAATAACAGGAAACTCAAACTTACCCGTAAATTTTGCTCCTTCGAGCAAATCTAATTTAAAAAATTTTTCATATTTATTTAAGTTCATAAATGTCCTTTTCAAATAATTTTTGATTGATTTGATTAAGACGATATGACATGCTGTTTGTTGCGTAAGATGTGCATGTCATATCAGTTGACCACTTGGCTATAGCTAGGTGGTCTCATTTTTTACATTCAATTCAATCACTTCCCTTCCAATGAACATAAATTTACAATTGCATATTCATAGGCGGTTTGGCATAAACCGGTTCTATATCGTTTAAAAGCCCTGTTAAAAGCATTAAAGCCAGCCTCTTGGCTGACTTTAAAAGAACAACTAATTTCTTCAGGTCTATTAATTTCATATTTGATGACAAGAGGAACGGGAGCTAAAAGATATCCAGCAAAAAAGTTTGCCTCCGCCTCGTTTTCCTCTGATTCTTCTCTATGCTCGCACCATACGTGAGCTATTTCGTGCGCTAGGTTGTATCGTATTCTTACGTTGCTTTTTTCGTCATTGAAAAGAATGAAGGATTCGTTGCCAAGCTAAGTATTAAAACTGTCATCTGACTTACAACGAGCAGCACGCCTGGCAACATCATCAAGAGAGCTATACTTTATCAAATGCACTCCCATCTTATCTATTAGCTTACGAAGGTTTATTGGGTACTTTTTTACACTATACGTTTCCAATAAATCAGCAACTTCCTGCTTTAACTCTTCGTATTTATCATCAGATAATCTCAATAGCACTAATCTCCTATGAGGGCGTTTATTATTGATCTCTTTTGTTCTGGCGAAATCTCATCTGCGTTCCTCGCAATGAACTTGACGACATCATCCAGGTCACTTATCGGGAAAGCCTCTATTCCTGTCAGCTGCTCGATTGGCGTATCTAAAGCACGAGCAATAGAATTAAGACACACCGTCTTGGGCTGACGGCTACCATTGATATATCTACAAATAGCAGCTTCAGAAATACCCGATTTTTCAGACAACTCCTTTCTGGTCATTCCTTTTTCCTTTAGAAGTAGGTCTATTCGTCTTCCTACGCTCATAACTTCCCCTTATTCGTTTTCACACAAAAGCATAATAATACTAATTGTCAATTTTTGTCAATATTTTCCAATAGAAATTTTAAGAAAGTCCGTCATGCCCCTGTTTGCTATCTATGAAGAGCTCCGCCAATCAATGCTGGATCATTAAGCCAATACCACATCAACAATCAACTCGTTCATTGTTTATAACTTCCTGTTGAGAAACCATTTCTTCATAGCCCTTTAATGCTGCAAAGGGCATAAATTGACGAGCGCGCTCCGGATGAGATACTGCCCTATGAAACCCTTCCAAAGAAACTTTTCGCTCAATAGCTTCAAGAATAGCTTGTCTGTATTCCCGCTCTTCTTTTGACAAATTTTGCAGGAGCGCTTCGGCCAGCTTGCTATCTACCGGGCGCGCTTCCGCACGCGCCCCGGCATACACTTCCACACATGTTTCTGCGCGCGCTTCTACGCACGCCCCCGCATACACTTCCGCATGCGCTTCTACACACGCCCCTGTATACACTTCCTTCTTCACAAAGCCATCATGCACGATGCCCACCTACCTGTTCATGGCGCTGGCGTGCTGTTGCTTTTTCTTTCAAGCTGGTGCCTTTCAACATGGCATTCTTTCCAAATTTTTGCTTTACCGCCAAGATTGCTTTCTGTTTGCTCCGCTCTCGTTCAAGATCTGCAATATCATCAAAAAGAGAAACCGAGGCATATTTTTCAGGTAAAAGCCCATCAAAGGAAATATTGAGACGTTTTACAGGAGCCGAAGCATCTACAATCTCAACAAAAAGTGCATCGAATTCTTCCATAATGCTTTTAAAGGAATTGGTTTTCTTGGCAAGCTTACGGCTTGCATTTACCACAAAATAACGACCTCTCCCAATAAAACGCTTACCATGACCAGCCTCAAAAACTTCTGCCTGTTCTCTAAACTCTTTTGGAACGGAATATCCAACCGCAAGAGAAATACGATCAGCAATCAGACAGTTGGAAACCAAATCTAGAACCGCATCATCAACCATTTCGCGCAGTATCATGCGCGCTTCCTCAAAACTGTAATCACAAGCTAAAACCTGCCCATAATTTGTTGTATGACCCTTGGGCACATAGGTTTTGATTTCTTGCATAGTGCACGGTTCTTGACCCCATGCATGATCAATTAAAAATTCGGCATTCTTCCCAAATTCCTTATAAAGCGTTTCCTCTTTCATGGACGCCACGCCAGCTAAATCAAATACCCCATACTTTCTTAACCTGCGTGCAATACCAGGACCAATGTTCCATATATCAGTAATAGGCCGGTGAAACCAAAGCTCTTTTTTAAAGGAACCTTCATCCAGAATGCCAATATTGTCTCGCACATGTTTGGCTGTAACATCAAGGGCAACCTTTGCCAAAAACAAATTGGTTCCAATACCTGCCGTTGCGCAAATTTTTGTCTCTTTAAAAACTTCACCCATAAGCATTTTGGCGAAAGATTTAGAATCCATGTCATACAAAGACAGATAAGGCGTTGCATCTATAAAACATTCGTCGATGGAATACACATGAATATCCTCGGCACTTATATAGCGCAGATAAATCGAATAGATGAAAGTTGAGCATTCCATGTAGCGCTTCATACGAGGCTTGGCTTTGATATATTCAATACCTTCGGGAATCTCAAAAACACGACAGCGATTTTTTATTCCAAGCGCTTTCATGGCAGGCGTGATGGCAAGACAGATTGTTTTCTCGGTTCGTTCAGGATCAGCGACTACCAAATTAACCCTAAATGGATCAAGGCCCCGATCAGCACATTCTACACTTGCATAAAACGACTTCAAGTCTATGCATATATAGCATTTTTCCTTCACCTGACAACTCATCCTTGTCACCATAATCGAACATTTGTTCTTATAGTAAACAAAAATGCAGTTCTTTGTAAAGCGATAGCAGAGGCCAGAACATGAACTTACAAAATAGACCTCAAAGATACAAGCCCCCAGGATACAGGCCTCATCAGAGTCCCCAGAGCACAGGCCTCATCATGCAACGGAAAGAACAGCCAAAACTAGAGACCCAGATATTCCTTCAAACAATCAACGAAGGTATCAACATCAGCTTCGTTATTTTCATATCCAAAGCTAATCCTTAACGTAGATTTCCCCTGAGAAAGAGGAATGCCCGCCGCCTGAAGTGACAGGGGATGTTTTGGGCGCCATGTTCCTGGCGGAACCGTCAGATGATTTGATTCGCATGCAGAAGCTTTCGAAACAAACACCCCGTGATCACTCAGATAATCAAGCGCTTTCTGGTTTTTCATACCGGAAACACTAAAATTAAAGAGATAGGGACTTCCATCGCTACGGGAATTAATGATTACGTTTGGTACTTCACTCACGAGTCGGTCATGGAGATGATTCCACAAACCGCGAACCCTCAGCTCCTCCGAGGCACGATCACGAAACGTACAGCGCACTGCTTCAGCAAACCCCGCAATAAGAAACACTGCCTCCGTTCCAGACCGAAGACCGCGCTCCTGCCCACCACCAAAAGCAGTGGTGAACATATGGGTTCCGCGCTTTACATACAGTGCTCCAATCCCCTTCGGTCCCCCAATCTTGTGGGCGGACAAAGAGGCCAGATCAACACCCCATTCCTGAAGAGGAGTATCCACCTTGCCAAAGGCTTGAACAAGATCAGTATGAACAATTGCATCAGGCGCCAATGTGTTTTTCATCTGAACAATCTGGGCTATCGGC
Organism: bacterium; assembly: GCA_963586955.1. Classification (GTDB taxonomy): domain Bacteria; phylum Actinomycetota; class Coriobacteriia; order Coriobacteriales; family Eggerthellaceae; genus Anaerotardibacter. Next base: position 38,121 of record CAVABR010000049.1, on the reverse strand, counting down.
ATACGATACCCCAACTCATTCTGAACACCCATCACCGTGATAAGCGAAGGCGAAGCTTTCAGGCACTCTTCAAACGCTACAAAATCAAACGTTCCGCCCACCGCTTCAACATAATGGACATCCCATCCTTCGCGCTTTAAACCACGAACCGATCGTGTTACTGAAGGGTGCTCAAGCGCAGAAGTAATAATTCCTCCCGCTTCTTTTCCGCGCGCCCTGCACACACCACGGACTGCGAGATTATTAGACTCCGTTCCTCCTGAAGTAAAGAAAATCTCATCGGGCTCTACATTCAAATATTCTGCGATTGTTCTGCGACTTTCTTCCAAAACAGCCTTAGCTCTTTTCCCAAGCTCATGAAGGGAAGAAGGATTGCCATAGTTTTCCTGCAGCTCACGCATCATCACAGCACAAACCTCGGGGCGCGGTCTGCTTGTTGCAGCGTTGTCAAGATATACCACGTTTCCTGTAGCCATAACAAACCTCGAATTACAAAGTTCCTGCTCGACGAGCTGCTTCAACTTCTGCAAGAGCTTCAGCTGGAGTATATGCTGTAGTGCCGTCTCCTCGTTTTACGAGTTCGATCGAATCTCCTGCCTTCACTTGGCCCCCTTCAAGGACAACAGCAAAAATGCCCTCACGAGGAAAGATACAATCACCTGCCAAGTGATAAATCGCGCAACGGGTATGGCATACCTTGCCTATCTGACTTATCTCAACCAAGACCTCATCTCCAAGACGGAGTTGAGTTCCTAGTGGCAAATCAAGAAGATCAATTCCTTCAGTAGTAAAGTTTTCAGCAAAATCACCGGGACCAACTTCTAAACCCATTTCACGCGCTTTAGCAATAGACTCTTCGGCTAGAAATGAAACCTGTCTATGCCACGCTCCAGCATGAGCATCGCCCTTAAGTCCTTCTTGAACAATGACTGTCTGCGGAGAATTTCCTACTGGTATTTTTTGAACTCCCTTATGGGTAGAAGTATTGATAGACGTTATCGTAGCCACGAATAGCCTCTTTTCCTTGATCCTGTAACTATCATCATAAACTGACATTTCGCCTACCCAGAAGAAAAGGAGATTATCATATGGCAAAGGGCGCGAAAAATCGGTCTATTTATGTCGTTTGAGCAGGATAACAACACCTTTACCATTCGCAGAAAAGCTCTGGTAAAAAACCGAATCAAAACCCATAGAGCCATTCTTTTTCGTACACTTTTATTAACTCTGCAGTGCTAAAAATTTCTCGCTTTGATTTCAAAGCGTGCTTGAGGTAACCATGACGTCTTTAAATGAATCCTATACACCAAGCCCTGCCGTGAGCATTATTGGTCGACAAAACTCCGGTAAAACAACGCTCGTAGAAAAAATCATTGCAGGTCTTTCTGCTGAAAACATTCGCATCGGAACAATAAAGCATCATGGACACCCCGAATTTGATATCGATATTCCCGGAAAGGATTCTTACCGCCATCGTGCAGCGGGCGCGCAGGCAAGCGCCATCCTTTCCTCAAAGCGCCTTGCCCTTATCGGAGACCTCGAGCAGGAAATGAGCTGTTTTGACGTACTTGATCTTATGCCTAATTTCGATCTCATTATCATCGAGGGCTTCAGAGGTGTAGGGCTTCCCACTATCGAACTTTTTCGCAATGACAACCCCAAAGATCAAGCAGCGCTACCCGCCTTCGTCAAGCAACTGCGCGCATCAAAAAAACAAGACACCAATAAAGATTCCGCTCCGCTCTTTTCCCTGTTTGGAACCCCGATAAGCGACTCTGAAAGAGAAAACGATACAAGTAACTCTTCCAATCCTGATGCCCCTGCAATTCCCAACGCCCTTGTTACCGATATTCCCCTCCTGCATGAGGAAGCCAAACACGCTCATGTGCCCGTTTTCTCATATAACGATCTGGATGGAATCCTTGCCTTTATTAAAAATCACTTTGTCAGAAAGCCCATTACTATAGCAATTCAGGCAGGTGGCGAATCAAGGCGCATGGGTTATTCCAAGGCGCTTATGCCATTTTTGGGCGAACCACTTGTTGAGCACATGATTAACCTTGTAAAAGATTTTGCCGACGAGCTTATTGTGACAACAAACGAATCAGAACGTCTTCGGTATCTGGAAACGAAACACCCTCATCTTTCTTTGAGAGAGGACTTATGCGGTAAACGAGGATCCCTTCAAGGCTTGCTCACGGCGATGCACTACAGCTCAAACGAAATAACAGGGGTAGTAGCGTGCGACATGATAGCATTCCCTCCCCGTATCCTTGCACGCGAATCATATGTCATGCAAATACAAGCGTGCGACATAGTAGTACCCCGCAATCGAGGATTTCTAGAACCTTTTGCGGGAGTCTACCGAACATCAGTCTGCAAAAAAGCTCTCGAAGAGGCCATTGCAACGGGGACACAGCGTATTAAAGATTTCTTTTCGGGTCTTAATTGCTGCTTTATCGATGCTTCACCTCTTCAGCGCCCAGGACACATTAACCCTTTTGCGAATATTAATACCCAAGAAGAACTAACCCAAGCAGAACTGCTCTACCGCTTTTATCAACGATAGAACCTTTCTCCGTCCAGAATCTCCAAACGGCACCGATACAGCACCTCTCACAACAGCGAGGCCTCTTCAAAAAGCTCTCAAAAATTCAGCGAGCGAACCTGAGCAACAAGTTCAGGGCTAGCCTTTTTTTCAATCTGGAAAGCTTCTGGCAAGAACAGCCCTTCTTCACGAAATTCACCGAGCATTTCTTGCGTTATGCCATCTGCAAGCGCTTCGATTTCTCGCTCGATACGACGATAGAGTGCCACTAAGGCGCATGCTTCTTTTGTCAAGCAGGAGCCCCGTGCACCCTGGCGAACAAAAAGAGAAACACCCAAGTTTTCTTCAGAGTTTTTTACAATGCGCCAGGCCTTGCTGTAGGCCATGCCCATCTCTTTTGCGGCACGATTAAGTGACCCAGTTTCTGCCACACGCTCGCAGAGTTCAACGACCCCTTTTCCAAACCCAGGATCATGCTTTTTTGCATCTTTGGCTCTTAAGAAGACGCGCGTTTCGGGAGATATAAAATCATCTTTCATGCCGTTCACCCCTATTTTTATCAAAAAACGCTTTCGACAATCCTATCAATAAAAACCATAGTATCTTTATTCTTGATCGGGAATAAAGATCAAAAGAAAGGATGTATTATGCTCAAATCTGCGCCTATAAAACGATCTTTATCTATAGTTCTAGCCTTAGCACTCTGCCTTTCGTTTGGCTTAGCCTTAACAGGTTGCTCTTCAAAAGAAGAGACAAAAAGTGAAAAGGTTGAACTTCAAATTTTTGCTGCAAACTCATTATCGAAAGCGATGGAAGAAGTACAGCAACTCTATACCAAAGAGAACCCTAACATTACCTTTGCTGACACTCAATATGAAGCATCAGGTACTCTAAACGAAAAGCTTGGGGCTGGCTCTTATGCTGATATTCTTATCACTGCTTCCAAGTCAACCATGGACACCGCTGTTGAAAAAAAATATGTCAAAGAAGACACTCGTTTCAACATGTTTACTAACGATCTCGTTATTGTAGCTGGCGAAAAGTCTGACATCAGCAAGGTTACCCTTGAAGATGTTGCAACAGGCAACTATACCGTTGCTGTTGGTGACGCAAATGTTCCTGCTGGCAATTATGCAAAACAGGCTCTTTCAACCACTACCCCTGCATGCTGGGTTAGCTCCGATGGTACTGTTGGCTCCAAGAGCTCTGGCAAAGAAGGATCATTTGCCGGCACTCCTCTTGAAAACAAGGTAACTGAAGGCGACAAAGTTGGTAGCGTCTGCTCTTACGCAAACTCTGGAGACGTTGACATTGCTTTCGTTTACACCTCTGACGTATATCGCTTTGGTGGCGTAAAGATTGTTGGAACAGTTCCAGCAGATACTCATAAGAACATTCTGTATCCTGCAGCTATTTGCTCACAGTCGAACCACTCAGAAGAAGCAAAGACGTTTCTTGATTGGGCCTTCACTAACGAAGAAGCTATCAAGATTTGGCAAAAGTGGGGCTTTGAATTAGCTAAATCATAAGCAGAAGCCGCATCAAAATTTGGCAATAGTGGGGCTTTGAATTAGTTGCTTAATGCTCCACAACGCATAACAAGCGAACAGATCTTTCTCGATTAACTGATTTAAACACTAAGAGAGCGGGCGTCGTTACAACGTACCCGCTCTCTGTCATACCTAACCAAGGAATACCGTTATGGAAAAAAACTTGACCCTCAAGACGCTTGTACTTGTCCTTGTTGCAGGACTTGCTCTTTCCTGTGCGCTCCTTTGTAACCAAACAGCTTTCGCTACAGAGAACCCCGCTCTAGCCGAAAACACTTCAAAAGTCGACACAGACCAGGTGGAAGTTTCCTCCGAGAGTGACGCCGCTGCAATACAGAATGCATCCTTCGCTGTCTCAGACTTCACAAGAGCACAAAAAGGATCCAACCGAGAAATAGATGGTCAATACGTTGGATACAGCTACTATCAGGGAACAAGTACTAACTACTCGGTAGCCATATCGACAAAAGATTACGTTTTGGTATATGTGCCTCAAACAGCAACCAATCTTTGCGATACCTCAAATGAGAAAAATTGCGAAACGCTAAAATCGTACTTCATTGCGCTCGATAACGCCTCGCCATCAGGTGGCGTTATTTTAAGCACAGATGTTCCTTGGTATTTCACGAATGACAAAGAAGTTACCCTCAATAACATGATGTATCGCTTTGACGTTGAAGTTAGTAAGGATAAATTCTATGTAACGGTTTTGGGCAGTGATGGAAGTGACATTATTTCCCAAGATACCACCAACACATTAAAGCCAACCCATGTTGATTTCCTTACCATAAGCGAACCAAGTGCTGTAGCTATTACCCAGCAAACAACCGGTCTCGCTGCCTTTTGGGAGTTCCTTACCACGGTAAACCTTGACCCCCTTTGGGTTACCTTAAAAACAACAGGGGTATCTATTATCTTTATCTTTATCTTGGGATTAATGGCAGCCTATTTTACGCTCCGCATCCCAAAGCAAACAAAAGACATTGCAGATACCATCTTCACAATTCCTATGGTTCTACCCCCTACCGTATGTGGCTTTTTACTCCTTCTTGCCTTGGGAAATAATTCCCCCTTCGGTACGTGGCTGACCGATCTTGGCATTCACCTTACCTTCAGCTGGGAAGCAACCGTTGTTGCCGCTGTTGTTGTAGCCTTCCCTCTTATGTATCGCAGTGCCCGAGGAGCTTTTGAAAACCTTGATACTGACATGCTTGATGCTGCGCGAACCTTAGGCTGGAGCAACATAAAGATTTTTCTCAAATTAATGCTCCCTCTGTCTTGGAGTTCAATTGCGGCAGGAACTGTTTTGGCGTTTGCCCGTGCTCTCGGAGAATTTGGAGCCACGTTGTTCCTTGCAGGAAACTATGCCGGCATCACCCGAACAATTCCTATTGCGATTTATTTCGAATGGATGAGTGGCAACCTTGATGTTGCAGTTTTCTGGACGGTCGTCATTATTATTTTCAGCTTTCTCGTCATTCTTCTTATCAATCTTTGGAGTAGACGAACAACTAAATATCGCAGAAAGGTTGAAGAATGAGTTTAAGTGTTTGTATAAAAAAGAAATTTCCAGGCTTTACCCTCGATGTTTCTTTTGAGGCCGGCAAGGAAACGCTTGGCTTCTTAGGAGAATCGGGTTGTGGCAAAAGCCTCACCCTACGTTGCATTGCAGGTGTTGAAACGCCTGATGAAGGACGTATTGTTGTTAATGATACTGTTTTCTTTGAACGACAAGCGGGAAAGCGCCCCACGGTTAACCTTTCCCCACAGGAAAGAAAAACAGCACTCCTGTTTCAGAACTACCAGCTCTTTCCCAACCTTACCGTTGAAGATAATATTGCTGCAGGTATAAGTAAAAAGACACCTAAAGATATACGCAAACAGCGCGTTCAAGAGGAATTAAAACGCTTTGGCTTAGACGCGTTCAACAAGCGCTATCCTGCCCAGCTATCAGGCGGACAACAGCAACGAGTAGCTCTTGCTCGCATGCTGGCAGCTCAACCAGGCGTCCTTATGCTTGATGAACCTTTTTCCGCCCTTGACGCTCACCTGAAAAGCATCCTTGAACAAAACCTATCCACCCTTTTTGATAGTTTTGAAGGCACCATTCTCTATGTGAGTCACGATATTGATGAAGCACTTCGTTTTTGTGATCGCATCGCGGTTGTTCAGAGTGGTAAAGTCGTAGAAATTGAACCCTCAAAAGAACTCGTTGCTCATCCTCAGTCTGTTGCCGGCATTAAGCTTTCGGGATGTAAAAACGTTACGCTTGCAGAAAAGACAGGTCAGCATTCGGTTTTTCTTCCCAGGTGGGGCATTTCGGCTTCAACCCAAAAGATTGTACCCGACGACATCGTTGCTTTTGGTGTTCGTGCATTCTATCTTTCAGCAGCTCAAGGACCAGGGGAAAACTGTTTTCGCATGAAAGTTGATCGTGCAAGTGATTCTCGCTTTGATAGAATGCTCCTCTTATCCTTCCTGGATCGTAGCGAAAATGCAGAGCCAATAGTCCAGCAAAACGAAAATGAAATGAAATATCTTGAACAGCGACTTTTCTGGCGCATAAACAAACTTAACGTTGCGGAAGAAACGCTTCCTTCTGCGGGCGAAGAACTATGGGTAAAAATTCCAACGGATAAGGTATATTTGGTTTCCCAATAACAACCACCCTTAAACGAGAATCCCGCCCAAGAACCAAGCATACTATCCGCAACAAAAAATATGCGCTACGCTATTCATCACAAAAAGAAGTAGCAGGTTAGGAGGTTATATGAAAGATTCGTTCAATCGATCTATCGATTATTTACGCATTTCAATCACTGATCGCTGTAACCTGCGTTGCATCTACTGCATGCCAGAAAAGGGAGTAGAGTCAATTCCCCATGACTCCATTCTTTCACTTGAAGAGTTCGCTCGAATAATAAAAGTTCTTTCCTCAGCAGGAATTAAACACGTTCGCTTCACCGGCGGTGAGCCCTTGGTAAGAAAAGGGCTTGTTAGCCTTGTGGAACAAACAGCTGCCATAGAAGGCATTGAAAGCGTTGCTCTCACCACCAATGCAATTCTTTTTCCCTCCATGGCAAAAGATCTCAAAAAAGCGGGTCTTTCTCGTGTCAATATCTCGCTCGACACGCTTGATGAAGATCAATATCGCTTTATCACCCGCAGAGGAAATTTACATGATGCACTTCACGGAATCCAATCTGCCCTGGAGTATGATTTCTCTCCCGTGAAGCTCAATACCGTTGTTGTTCGCAGTCTTGAACAAGACCTTCTCTCGTTTGCAAAACTCACCATTGACCAACCTCTTCATGTGCGCTTCATTGAGTATATGCCCGTTGGCGAAGGACTCAGTTGCGGTGGTTGCGGATGGGGCATCGAAGAAGTAATACCTGCTCAAGAAATACTCACAACCATCAATCAAAATGCGCAGAAAGAGGGATTAGGAACCCTGCAACCCTTACATGAAAACAAACCTGTTGGATGGGGGCCTGCAACATACTACAAACTACCCAACGCCCAAGGAAGCATCGGGGTTATTTCAGCTATTTCCAACCACTTTTGCGCTTCTTGCAATCGTTTGCGCTTAACATCTGATGGAAAACTTAAACCTTGCCTCTTCAGTGACGTAGAATACGATTTGCGCAAAGCAGTAAGAACAGGCTCGGATGAGGACATTCTCAATATATTCTCTCAAGCTATTGCAACGAAGCCTGAAGGACATCAGCAACGCATTGGCACCAAACGGATGATGAGTCAAGTTGGAGGATAGGTAGCCATGTCACAGTTAACTCATATCGATTCAAACGGAAACGCCCGCATGGTTGATGTTTCTAAAAAAAATGACACCCAGCGTATAGCTGTTGCCGAAGGGTTTGTTGCTATGCAACCAGAAACTCTTGCGGTAATTACCAGCGGAACTGCCAAAAAAGGTGATGTTCTTGCCGTTGCACGCATTGCCGGAATCATGGCTGCAAAACAAACAAGCACCTTAATTCCGCTTTGCCATCCTCTTGCTCTTACCAAAGTTGAAGTTGAACTTACACCCCAAAGCTCACAAGAGAGAGAAGATGGGCGTTGCGGTGTTTACCTGCAGGCAACCTGCGCTCTTGTGGGAAAAACAGGCGTAGAAATGGAAGCCTTAACTGCCGTCAGTATTGCTGGCCTTACGGTTTACGACATGTGTAAGGCTATTGATCGAGGCATGGAAATCGACACCGTTCGCCTACTCCATAAAGAAGGAGGAAAAACAGGCGTCTGGGAGAGAGAGCGCTAACGCAAGCTACTACGCGCGCTCGTTGCTTTCATGCCCACCACCAGCCATCATGTGAACAGCATGAGGAAGAACCTCAACAATTCCTTCCCAGTTCTCTTTGGCTGCTTTTTTGCTTCCTGGCAAATTAATCACCAGCGTTCTTCCCCGTTGCATACACAGCGCTCGTGAAAGCATAGCGCGAGGAGTAATAGTCAAGCTATGGGCACGCATTCCTTCTGCAATTCCTGGCACTTCCCGATCACAAACATCACGCGTGGCCTCGGGCGTAACATCTCTTGGACCTAAGCCCGTGCCACCACAGGTGAGAACAATATCAACCCCTGCAGTATCAGTAGCTTCCACAATGGCACGGGCAATACATTCGCGGTCATCCTTCATAAGCGAATAAGAGGCGCATTCCCAGTTATTTTCTTTGATAGCGGCGCATAAAAACGCTCCGGCAGTATCCTCTTCCTTAGCTCTTGAGTCAGAACAAGTTATAACAGCAAATGAAAGCATGTCTACAACACCATCCCCTCTTCAGCATCAAGCAAAACGCAATCGACTATGGTTCCATCAGGAACACGATCGCCCTCCCATGTTTCAGGTAAAATCGCCAGACAATTTGCCCGCTGAATTGTATTAAAAAGTCCTGAACTTTGATTCTTTGCCGGGGTTACGCACAGGATGCCTTCCTCATCACGAGACAACAGAGCTCTAAGATATATTCTTCTTGGATCTTTTTTCTTGCGTGAACCAATGAGGCGCGCCCTAACCGTAGGACGGGTAAAGGCGGAATGACCTTGCATCTTGCGAAGTGCTTGTCGTACCAGGATTTCAAACCCACAAAACGCAGCAGCAGGATTGCCAGGGAGGCCAAACACAGGAACACCCTCAACAAGACCGAACACCTGAGCCTTTCCTGGGCGCATGTTCACCAATCGCATATAGAGCCTACCAAGGCTTTCAACAACCGGCTTGATGAAATCGTAGTCGCCATTTGACGCACCACCTATAGTGACAACGAAATCGTAAGATTGAACCGCTTCAAGAATAACCTGAGAAAGTGCTTCTTTGGTATCAGCAACAACGGGAAGCATAGTAGGGATACCACCCGCTCGCGCAACACAAGCAGCAATCGCATACGAATTACTGTCGCGAATACAGCCAGGTTTCAGTGGCTCAGTTGCAGGAAGAAGCTCTGACCCAAGAGGCACAACCGCCACTCGAGGCCTCCGGTATACCGGCACTTCTGTGATACCACAGCTTGCAAGAAAACCTACACCAGCAGCACTCACTTCCTCTCCCGCAGCAATAGCAACCTCGTTCTTTTTAATTTCTTCCCCTTTTTGACGAATGTTTTCTGCGGGCGTTGCTGGCTGAGAAAACGCTACTTCGGAGCCCTCTCTGCCGTCAGAGCCCAGGTAATCAACTATCTCGTACTTAATAACAGCATCGGCCGCATCGGGAACAGGAGCTCCCGTCATAATACGAACCACTTCACCTTTGTTTATAGGACCTGAATAGACAGAACCCGCTGGAACTTCAGCAATAACTTTGCAGACTACCGGATGATCCGAAGAAGCCTCTAGTAGATCTTCTCTTCGAAGGGCAAAGCCATCCATTGCCGCATGATCAAAGGGTGAAATATCACAATCGCTCACCAAATCTTTCGCAGAAACCCTGCCAACCGCATCAAGCAACGGAACAGTTTCCACCTCTAACGGAGCAACCTCTTGCAGTATACAATCGAGAGCTGCTTCAACGCTCATCATAGGAATAGCTTCTGTCATCATGAGATTCCTTTCCCTTCAAAGCTAAAGTATTCAAACCTCTTAGCTAAGTTTGTTGTTATAGAATTGTCTATCAAAAAACACGATTCATCGAGAACAATTTTGCTGTTTCTCTTTCATAATACCTGATAAAACACCTTATGATCGTAGCCCAACAATCTGCTGGTAGGTTTTATAAAATCTCGTAATACGATTGGCCTGCGCAACTTTTGCAAATTACCTTGCCACGACCTGTATTGATCTCTCTACCATCAGTAATATCCTCACCACAAACAGCACAGGTGGCATGGGAGTGGGGTCTACCAGGCGCATCGTTGGCGCTGTAGTTCACGCGAACGTGCTGAATATCGAACAAGTCTTCGTCTGATCGCTTGGCAAACCATTCATGCAAGTCAGCGTCTTTAGGGCACTTTTCGCTTACATTGATAAGACGGATGGCCTCATTTTTGTTGAGGTCATAAAACGTCGCTGCTTGCTTACCAAAATCAAGGCACTTCATTCGTCGTTTTCCTGGATGACAACCAGTAACAACCATAATGGCATCCGTCAGACAACGATCGCATTCAACATACACTATGAGATCACGATACGAATCCGCATCTTCAATACCAAAGTAGCGCAGGGCATAGCGTGCCATTCTCACCCCTGTCATTTGACCACCACACACATGGCCGTGAAACGAAACGGCACGATCTAAATCTTCCTCAAATGTCCTTTTCACAGTACACCTTTCATTTGTTTCAAGGGAATTCTCACACTTATTTTGTGTATCGAAAAACCCTTATACTCTCCAAGAAATAAAAGCCCAACTCACAATACGGGGCTCATCCAAGGTCCATACCAAAGACTCCCCCTTCGTGGGAGATGTGGCATCGCTCTTACAAACAAGATGCTCATCAAGCCATGCATTCAACCTCTCTTGTGCTTCATCAATACTTACCTGCTCAGCAGAATCATCCACGTACTCTAAAATGCTCAAGTACGATTGAAAAGCTTCATCACGTGTTGCGAATGATTTTAATTTTCGAGAACGAATGTAGCTGACCTCTGGTTCATAACCTAAATCCATCGCAATGCCAAAAACATACAGCGCATCATTGTGCTTTTTAAGATTCAACCCCATAGCGCGCGCAACGCGTTCATCTATCCGAGGGGAATGCTTGGTTGCCGCTGTAACGCATACACTCTTTCGAGCGGTATTCGATAACTTCTGAATTGATTCTTCAAGGTCATGCGTAATAATAGAGCGAGAAGCAACACAGACATCAACGCTTTTGGCACCCAGTCCAAATGAATTCCAATCATCTTCCCAGCTCATATATAAAGGAAATACGCCCTCTTTACGTGATTCATCTCCCATACGAGGAACCACCAACGATAAATCAACCGATTCAGCTAAATAATCCGGGTGAAGAACGTGAGCAGTTTGAGCGTTGCTCTCCACTCGTTCAAGCATTCCCTTGCTAAAATCTGCCGCAATCACCTCATGTCCCCGCGATGCCAAAGGAATAGCAATCGATCCCGTTCCGCACCCCATATCTAAGATGCGCTCAGCACCATCGAGATTCATTTTTTTAATAAACGATTCTACATAAGAACCAGGGGCATCTTTAAAGGTATACGTTTTGGCGCGCTTGTCCCAATGATCAGCAGAATCAGGTCTTCTCCGTGTTCTATCGAGTACACGCCATTCTTGCGCTAAATCGATCACGCCCTATCACCTTCCATCCCTGTTGTAGACGGTGTTTCTTTCTTAATTAAATCAAAATAGCCTGATATAACCAGGCTATTATCGACTATAGGATTCTATTCTTTTGTTTACGGAAATCCCCGTTTTCTTTCGTGAAGCCTGCTATCTCAACCACAAAACAAGCAAGAGAGAGCTATGATTGCTCTTCTGTTTTGTTGAAACGAGGATCACGTGCAATGGCCTCAAGACGAGCCGTTACCACTTCTTCCACTTCAAAGGAAAAAGGGCTTAGGATATCTTCAACAAATGTGGTGCGAATATAACCACCGCACTCGTTGCACATATGGATACGATGAGCGTCATCACCCTCCACATTGAAATAGTGCAAATACTGCGGGTTTTTGGTACCGCATCGTGCGCAACGAAGACGCTCGAAGGCCCATTCAGTACCACATTGCTGACAATACAAAACCCTTCCTCGTCCATCGGTTGGCCCTTCTCCGCCTACTCTTGCCATCGCAGGCTGACCACCACAAACGGGACAGGTAAGAGGATTGTGATTCATCTTGGCAATGTTGCGCTGATGCTTCACCACGTTTTTAGCAACCAACTCAAGATCGACACGCAATGCAAGCATACTTACCATAGTCGCCATATGCGCTGCGGTATCGGGTATATCTTTTTCGAAAGCATTGGAAAGAACCCCGCCCAAAAAGGCCTCGGCATCTGTTGCGGCAAGATTCATGTCTTCCTGATGCACCAGATCCCGAAAATCAACAGCACGAAATGCCTCAGCGTCTTGATCGGAAAGGATGTTTTGAGCAAGTACATACTCACGTAGGCTATAGCAAATAGCAGCAAAACGATCCTTAGAAAGCTTAGGAGGAGCAAACGAAAATACGGGCTTGTCAGTTGCCCACGCTTTTTCTAACTCTTCTTCGGAAGGAACAGTGTAATGCTTATCGGCGGTGGTAGGACCCTTTGCCCAACGCTCCATATCCTCCCAAAGGCCATAAAAAAACTGAAGACGTTTCACATCATCTTCAGGGAGAGTTTCTTCATAAGACGCTATGACCTTATTGATAAATTTCAAATTCATGAGAATACTCCTTTTCAGGAAAAGTGGGAAGGCGAGCACCAGCCTATCAAAAACCGATGCTCTTATTAGGATACCCTGCCAGAGGCGATACAGAAAGATCCCAAACTACCCCGCCATTGGCGGGGTAGAAAATCTTAACCCTCCCTTGAAGGCGCTACTTCTCTTTATCGTCTTTTTTTCGAACAACATCTTTGTCGGTCTTGAGCACATCACGCGCCCAATGGCCCCAGTGATACAGAGCGTCCGACTCAGAGATAAGACCGTCTTTCCACATAACCTTCCACATGCCTCGATAAGGCTGGAAAATACCTGCACCCAAGAAAATATGAGCGAGTGCAAAAATAAGCATGATACAGAAGAACAGATCATGGAAAAAGAGAAGCCAAGAATGAACACCGGTGCCCATAGGAAGACACGTTGAATTCAGCAAAAGGAGAACACCGGTAATTGCCATAATGAATCCAGAAATCCACAGGGCTCCGTCAGCGACACGCTGACCAGATTTTTGTTCGTCCTGGTCAGGCATATGAATCCACTTTGCAAGGAACAAGTACGGCATGAAAAGAAGCATCCATTTTTTGTCGTCCTCAGTCCATTTGCATACGTTATTACGCCAAATGTGTTTTACGCCTGCCGGTGCCATAATGGCACTGATTATTGGCACGATTACGAATATCAGACCAATGACACGGTGGCTCATGCGGAAAACAAATACCACATCAGGACCTACAAAAGCTGTCAAAGGCGGAATAAAAACGAAGGCACCTGAGATCATAAGCCAAATACAACAAATGATTGTAATGCCATGCGTCCAACGTGCCTGGCGAGAATGACGCTTAATGAAGCGTTCTCCCCCAACGGTACGTCCGCGCAAGAAAGCTTCATTATCGGCACGTTCTTCAGGAGTGATATCAAAGCTTTTATGATTACTCATGACTCTCATCCTTTCCGCTACCTTTGCCAACAGGCAAGTTTTCCGTAATGGCTTCCTTAACACTGCGTTCGTCTGGGCCGTTGCCTTGCTTGACAACTTCGCCCGTTTCTAGGCTGATGGTGTCACCCGTGCCGTCGTTATACACAAGCGTATCGCGCTTGTAACCATGAGCTAGGCCAAACATAGCAGCAAGACCAAGAACGGTGGCTCCTGCGCCGACGGCAGTGACAGGCTTCATGATGCCCGAAAGGAAAGCAGCGGCAGGAATCTGCGGGTTATTAACAGCACCATGGGCATCCTTGCCATGCTTAAGCACTTGAACAACATGCAAGCCTCCCAGTTCACTTTCACCGTAGACGCAAGCATCTTGATAGCCGTGATCTTTCAAGAATTTGAGGCGCTCTTGAGCAAGGGAGATCATTTTATCGCGCTCGCCAAACTGCAAGGCGCCTGACTGGCAGGTGGTAACACAAGCCGGCATCATGCCATTCTTGATGCGATCAACACATCCATAGCACTTATTAATAACCGTCTTTCCACCACGATCCTCGTAACGAGGAACATCAAACGGACAAGCAGCCGAGCAGTTCTGGCAACCTACGCATTTGCTCTGATCATGAGTAACCAGACCTGTTTCCTCGTCTTTATACAAGGCTCCAGCTGGACACATGTTTACGCAACCCGCATTAGTGCAGTGCTGACAAGAGCGACGACCAAAAGCCCAGCCCACACGCTTCTGAGAACTTTCGCTCTCAAAGTCTTTAAACGTCATAATCAATCGCGTACATGAGTTTAGATCAGCAGGCTGAGTGAAATTACCATTCCAGTTCAACGAATCATATGGATTATCCGCTGTTGGCGCAGAAGGTAGGTCGTTCCAGCATTTGCAGGCTACCTGACATCCTCTACAGCCAGTACAACGTGAAGAATCAAATAATATTGCCATTTCAGTCATTATGGGTCACCTCCTCCTAAACCGTTGTCTTCTCAATGTTTACCAAAAACGCCTTATATTCGGGCGTTTGACTATTTGGGTCACCAACATTAGGCGTAAGGTCATTGGTTGCACCGTGCGTAGTAAGACCAAAAAGCTTACTCCAGCTATAGTGATGCGTCATGCCTACCAAATGTTGAGTCTTGCCATCAACGGTAAGAGGACGAATACGTGGCGTAACGACAGCAGTAAGAACAATTGATGCGCGACGATTCCAAACACGAACATTATCTCCTGTTTGAATGCCCTTTTCCTTAGCTAACGCCGGCGAAAGCTCAATCATGTCACCAGGCATAGCTTCAACGAGGGCAGGACAAGAACGTGTTTGAGCACCCGTCTGCCAATGTTCGGTAACTGAATACGTTGTAGCAACGTAAGGATATTCTTCAACGGATGCACGCAGAGTGGAATCGTCTGCGTATTTAGTACCCAAGCCCTTCTTGCCTTCTGACTCAGGACGACCTAAGTAGCAAGGACTATTCAGACGACCATTTAACAAGTTCTTAGACAAAGGTGTTTCGAAGGGTTCGTAGTGCTCAGGCAACGGTCCATCAACCATACCATAGCTTTCCAAGCGACCGTTCTGCTCCCAGAGCATGAAGAATGCCTTGTTGTTAGGTGCGATTGGCTCGGTTGAACCATCAGAGAGCGTCTTCGATGCAGAGAAGTCTGGAATGTCCATGCCATTCTTGTAGCCCGAAATCCACTTCTTAGCATTCAAATCCCACTTAACCAACGCTTTGTCTTCTGCCCATGGTTGACCTTTCATGTCGGCAGATGCGCGGTTGTAGATTACGCGACGGTTGTTTGGCCAAGCATATGCCCACTCGGAATACAAGCCAAGGCCAGAAGAATCAACCGAGTTGCGATTATATACAGCCTGGCTTTCTGCTGAAACAGGTGCTGCGTTATTAGCGTAGAAGCCTGAATAGATCCACATACCGCATGCTGTGGAGCCGTCAGCTGCCAACTTAGCATATCCAGAAAGCAAGTTGATACTGCCTTTAGACAGGGTCTTGCCATCACGTGACTCAAAGCCGCTCTTCCAATCAGAGCCTTCTACCTTATAGCCATTAAGCGCCCAAGCTACCGGACGAGGATCGATCTTTCCGTTGAGATAGTAATCCCACTTCATCTTCAAAATAGGATCAGGATTTGCTCCGCCCTGTTCACGATACAAGCGACAAATTTCACGCCACAAAAGATCGCAAATCTCATAGTCAGGCTTCGATTCATCCCAAGGTTCAACGGCTTGCTGGCGCCACTGAATCCAACGACCAGAGTTCAAAATGGTTCCTGGCTTTTCGTAAATAAGAGCACAAGGAAGGAAGTATACCGTGGTACCAATTTCTTCGGCTTTCATGTCAGGAGCATCCCAGAACGATGCCGTTTCAGTGATTACCTGATCAACAACAACCAGCCAATCGAGGTTGGACATAGAACGGCGAACGTTGCCGGTGTTAGGCGCACTATGACAAGGATTCATACCCCATGCATAATAGCCCTTCATCGTACCTTTCTTCATCATTTCGAATGAAGACATTTCAGACCAGTCAGAACCATCATGGCTTGGAACCTTTGGCCACCAGTCATAACCGTAGTCATTATCAACGGTTGCGTTGTCGCCATACCACTCTTTAAGAGCAGAAATCATGAACTTAGGTTTATTAGTGTAGTAACCATCCGAATAGGTTTGGCTTGAAAGCCAATGTGCCAGCGTATCGCGATCGGTGGTATTGGACCACTTCAAATAGGCAGGTTGTTCATTAACCAACATACCCATATCGGTTGCACCCTGAACGTTAGGTTCTCCGCGCAGTGCGCAAACACCGCCACCAGGAACACCAATATTGCCAGAAAGCAACTGAAGAATAGACATAGCACGCGTATTCTGAGCACCGTACGTATGTTGAGTCTGACCCAAAGCGTACAGGATCGTGCCAGCCTTGCCGGGAGCGCACGACGTTGCCCAGGTGGAATACACAAGTTCAAGATCTTCCTTATCCATACCACAAACACGGCAAACTGTATCCATGTCGTAGCGGGAATAATGTTCCTTGAACTTCTGATATACGCAACGCTTATTTTGCAAGGTTGCATCTTTCTTAGGAACGGTAAGAACAGGCTTTTCAAAAGCAGGTACGCCCTCTTTTACCGACCATGCGTAGGTGCCATTTGCGCTGGTATCCCACTCTTCCTCATGATCTGTTTCATAGTGCCATGAATGAGCGTCGTATGTTTCCTTATCTTCATTCCAACCGCTGAACAAGCCCTTTTCTGGGTCAAACTCATATTCTTCCATGAGAATGTAAGAAGCGTTGGTGTAGTTGATAAGATATTCGAAATTGTACTTATCAGAATTCTTTCCTGTAGCGTTGTACTGAGCCAAGCCAGGTTCAATAAGATTGTCGATAATATACTTATACAAACCGCCATAGAAAGCGATATCTGTACCGCTTCGAATAGGGCAGTAAATATCAGCCTGTTCAGCCGTACGCGTATAGCGAGGATCGACTACCATCCATTTTGCGCCCTTATCGTGAGCCTTATGGAGCCATTTAGAGCTAACAGGGTGATTTTCGACAGAATTAGATCCGATGTTCAAAATAACATCAGCATTTTGCATGTCGCACCAATGAGTTGTCATTGAACCGCGACCGAATGATGCCGCCAGACCGGCGACGGTAGGACCGTGTCAAACACGAGCTTGGTTATCGATTGCTACGATACCAAGCGCTCTCATCATTTTGAGGATGAGGTACTCTTCTTCGGAATTTTGCTGAGAACCACCCAAGCTGGTGATGCTTTCACAGCGATTAACGGTAAGGGTTTTTCCTTTTACCTCTTCAGTTTCAACAAAGCCCGCATCGCGCGTTTCCTTTGTTTTCTGGGCAATTTCTTTGATAGCCTCTTCCCAGGTAATTGCTTCCCACTTTTTAGAGAAAGGACGGCGAACCAAAGGCTTACTCTGGCGAACCTTGCTTTTCTCAATTTTGTGAGTATCAGGATTAACGACGTTGCGCAACTGGAACATCGTTGCACCCTTAGGGCATAAACCACCCTGATTGATTGGGTGATCTGGATCACCCTCCAAGTTGATAAGCTCGCCATTACGCACCGAACAGATTGAGCCACAACCACCTGCGCAATAGCAACAGATATTGGTGTACTCATCAGTGTTGACAAGTTTCCACTCAGAGGAGGATTCCACTGCCAAGGCTGGCGATGGTTGCAAGAATTCAAAGGCCATGCTGGTCGCAAATGCGGCGCCGGCTGCTTTGAAAAAACCACGACGTGACAGTTCCATACCCTACTCCTTTCGTGCGTGTATCTTCCCTGCACTCGTCCGATAGAGTACAGACTTAACTAGCAAAATAATACCTCTTGCCACGATTGTTCCCCAATTACTAAACTGAGCATGCTTCTTTTATCTTTCGACAAACGGCTCAAATTTCTTAATTATTCTCAGGCAAGAATAACTCCCTCATCTCCCATTTTCTCCCCAACGCCTCTCAGGCTTTCCCTTTTAGCAAAACAAGACCCCAAAACAATATCTGATATACTAATCCCGAGAAAAGGGGGGTTGCAATGAGCTGTAAGGAACGCATCTGCTTAACTAAGCTTACCTCAAAAGGCGGTTGAGCTGCTAAATGGGGTCCGGGTGATCTTAAAGAAATACTTTCGAATCTAACTTCAACCGCTCTTCCCACAGCGGAAGATAACCTATTGCTTGGATTCGAAACTAGCGATGACGCAGCTGTTTGGCGCATTAACGACACCACTGCAGCCGTACTTACCGTTGATTTTTTCACCCCCATCGTAGATGACCCCTATGAATTTGGATGCGTTGCAGCAGCTAATTCTCTCTCCGATGTGTTTGCCATGGGAGCACAACCCCACGTTGCTCTTAATCTTTTAGCGCTCGATAGCTCCTTAGGAACAGATGTCGCCCGCGCCATTCTACAGGGCGGAGCGGACACGGTGCGCAAAGCAGGCGCTTTTGTTTCGGGCGGTCATACTATTGATGACCCTGAACCCAAATATGGGCTTTCTGTTTTTGGAACCGTTGATCCTCACAACATCATACGCAACGAAGGGGCTCTTCCCGGAGATATTCTCTATATCACCAAACCGCTTGGCACCGGGTTGATGAGCGCAGCGCACAAAATTGACCTTATTAGTGATGAGGAAATGGCTCCCGTTATTGAATCAATGAAGGAGCTTAATGCTGCAGGCAGTATTGCCATGCGTGCTGCAAACGTGCATGCCGCAACAGACATAACAGGGTTTGGCTTTGCGGGACACCTTCACGAAATGCTCAGTGCAAGTGGCTGTTCAGCAACTATCTCTTTTAAAGACCTTCCCCTGTTCGAACAGGCATGGAATCTTTCGTGTTCATATTGTCGCCCCGGAAGAACGTTTTCGATTATTGATGATCTTGAATCGTCCATCGAACAAGGTTCCTTAGAGGACGAAGAATTTGACAACAGGCTGGGGGTAATCTGCGATCCGCAGACATCGGGAGGAATGTTGGTAGCAATTCCCCCTTCCGAAGCGCATACCTTCGAAGAGGTATTCAACAATCAAGCTCATCGTGCGCCTGCGCGCATTGGCATTATCACGGAAGATTTCCCCGGGGTTATCCGTTTTAGCGACAGTTCAAAATAACAGCTTGCAACATTGGGCGCCATCTCGAACGTAAACGCCCTCAATGCAGTTTGCAACGTTCGCGCATTCTGCCACTTGTCGCGTCTTTTCCCAAGCAGCATGATGGTCTTTCTCAAAAAATCGCAGACCCATTCCGCACCCTGCCCGAACAGAAGAAGGGACAGGAATAAGACCTCCCCCTTCTCCAAAAGAAGATTCGAAAGCAAGCGCAGCATGTGTTGAAGAAAAAACTACTAGATACTCGTTCATGTTTTACTAAAGCGTTATAACCTTCGATGCAGTTTGCATACAACCCAAAATGTCATACATGTTAGAAACTGTGCCAACCTGCAACGATTCAGTAAGATTGTAGTAATCCAAGCATGTTCCACACACAAGGACTTCACTTCCCTGGGCAATAAGCGCAGAAACGCTATCGATTATCTGCTGGTCAGCCTGAGCAACAAGCTTGACGCCACTATTCATAAAGAGAACATGAGAAGGAATATCCTCAGATTCTGAGAGGGTATATAAAGCCATCTTCATTAGGCTTTGCCCAAGCGTCTCGTCTCCTTCACCCACATGATCCTTACCAATAAAAACAGCATAATCTTTCAGAGCCGAAGTACCTGCTTCGTTTTCTTCCTCACAAGGTTTGCACCCGTTTGAGGTAAAAGAAAGAGTCCACTCTCCCTCTCCTTCACGAACAGAACACATACATCCCATGCGTTTTGCCAAACGAGAAAGATTGTTAACTGCCGCCTCATTGCTGACAACAATATCAAATTCAGAACATCCACTTTCCAGTTCTTTTTTGGCCATCATTAACGGCTTTGGGCACTGAAGGCCTCGTGCATCAATTTCTTTCATTCTCAGCAGTCCTTTCTTTCATCTGTTACCGAAGCGCTATTAGCATCGAAGAGTTGTGACGCATTCTTTTACGGCGCGTATTCCCCGTTCAACTTCTTCTTCTGTATTAAAATATGAAAAACTGAACCGAACAGCGCCCCTATCTTCGGTTCCTAAACTTCTATGCATTAACGGTGCGCAGTGTGCGCCGGCTCTTACGCAAATTCCATACTCTTGCGCAAGGCAATCACCGAGCCTTCCCGCATCAACACCATCAACATCAATAGCAACAATACCACAACGATCAATGCCACCATGACCCCCTAATACTCGAAGACCCTCAATAAGTTTGACTTCTTCTTCGAATATCTGAACGAGAGAGCGGGTGTGAGCATGGATGGAATCTATTCCTCTCTCCTCAATAAAGTGAATACCAGCACAAAGACCCGCAAGGCCATGAGCATTGACAGTGCCCGCTTCAAGCGCCTCAGGCATAAAACAAGGATGTCGTTCTTCAAATGTGTGGGTACCTGATCCACCTTCCAAAAGAGGAGGTATGTTTACTTCAGGTACAACACACAGACCACCAGTGCCTTGAGGACCAAAAAGGCTTTTGTGCCCCGTAAAACAAAGAACATCAACTCCAAGATCTTCTTGTGATAGCGGGATTGACCCTGCGGTTTGAGCGGCGTCAAGGACAAAAAGCGCACCGTTGTCATGGGCGACGCGAGCCATTCGGGCAATATCATACACATCGCCTGTTAAATTTGAGGAATGCGTAGCAACAACGATATGAGGGTGAAAAGAAACAAGCAGATGTTCGTATTCTTCATAGTTTAAAGACCCATCTCTTCTGATGGGAGCAATTTTTATCTGACAATTTCGCTCATCTCTCAAGCGAAACAATGGTCGCAAAACTGAGTTATGCGATGCGGAAGTTGTCACTATGCGAGAACCCAAAGAGGCAAGACCTTGTAAGGTAATGTTGAGCGCCATCGTAGCGTTAAGCGCAAAAGAAACGCACGATGCCGAAGGCGCCCCTAACAGACGCGCAACACTTGCGCGGGCATCAAAAACCGCTCTACCCGCATTAAGCGAAGCAGGATGCACTCCTCTTCCAACGCCACCAAAAGAACCAAGCGCTTCAACAACTGTTTGAATAACCTGAGGTGGTTTAACCATGGTCGTTGCCGCATTGTCAAAATAGATCATATGAACACGCCCTTCTTTTTCTATAGTCTGCTATTTCTTCCATGAGACCAGAGGAGAAATGAAGTCGATACATTTCTCTGTTAGCCCTTCCCATGATAAAGAACGCATATCTCCTTTAAAAGGTTGTAGCCGAAAAGCCTGCTCAATACCCTGAGCAATATTCTCTGAAAAAGGAGCAAGATCCTCTTTAAAGGGCTCATCGAACGTCTTCATACGAGGTGGCTCAATAAAGACAACAGGCGCATCGGGAATATGAGAATGCAACCACGGTCGAATCCCCGGTAAATCACTTACCACAACTCTGCAACCACAAGCCAAAGCTTCAACAACCACCAAAGGCAACCCTTCAAAAAATGAGGGTAGAACGAAAACATCTGCCCGTTGATATTCGTAAATCAAATCATCAGAATCCAAGCGCCCTAAAAATTCAACGGGAACCTTACATGCAGAAGCACGTTCAAGAAATCTTTGGTACTCCTCTTCGTCATTGTGACCACCAACGAGGCGAACCGTTACGTTTTCAGTATCAAGGCTAAGAAGATCAAGGGCGTCAAGCAAACAACCAACACCTTTTTTCTCCCAAATCTTTCCTACATACAAAAGAGAAGCAGACTGTTTGTCATGAGAAAGAGATGTTGAAGGCTTAAAACGCTGCGCATTATAGCCCGTACCAAGAATCATTATTTTTTCCTGGTCACACTTAAACAGATTGCTTATCTCAAGAAGCTGATCAGCATGAAGGGCAAATATCCTATCAAGCGAACAGATTCCCTCTTCAATAAAGGCTCGCTCAAGAGAATGTGTCCTCATCTGACGCAAATCAGTTGAATGGCAAATAGCAACCACAGGAAGCGCATCTACAAGATGACGAACAAGAGAAGTCAACAAATACAGGTGGTGGCAAACTATTACATCGGGATTAAACGTCTCAAGTGCCATCTTGATTTTTACGGAAAAAGCATGCTTGAATTGCTCAACCATATCACTGGTCATATCCCGATATCGAGTTGCAACGTAGGGCATTTCATCCGACATACCTACCACCGGAAAAGAAATATCCCCACCACCAAAACGCACCGGAAACACGTCTACTGTTTCGGGAAAAGAAAGCACATCTTCAACATCGATGCCACAAACAACTGCCGCCTCATGTCCTAGTTCAACCTCACAGCGAACCATTTCTGCAAGATATACACCACTTCCTGTGCTGTCAGGCTTTTGAGCGGTGACATTAAGAATTCTCAAAGTTCGTGCACTCCCTCGTATTCCATATGGTTCTCATTAATCAATGCAAAAAGAAGGGATCGCTGGCTCTCTGGGGCTTTCCAAGCAAACCCACACCCAGCTGAAATACTGCGCGGAATTGTAGCGAGCCTTCCCTCTATGTTTTGCTGCTTACAAGCACGCTCAAACTCAAAAGCCTCTGCAGTGGTATGAAAGGTAATTAGAATCATATACATCTTAGGTCGGGACGGCAAAACACTTAATCAACGAGTCGTGATTACAAAAACTCACCCCACTATAGCCAAAGTCACGTTTAAGAAAACCAGACAATCGACTAAAGCAGGGTGACAATATACAACATCTTAGCTAATAGTAATTACAAATACGTCGCCTTTTTCTTCGACAGAAGCGGTGAGCTTCTTGCGACGAACTAAGCGAAGAATGTTATCGCGAGGCGTTGCACTGTCCACCTCAACAACAATCGTTTCTCCGGGGTTTTTCTTGAGTGCTTCTTGAGTCATTATAAGTGGCTCGGGACAAAACAAACCCTTTGCATCTACGGTAATCATATCCACTCCTCACTCTATGAACGCGAACGCTTAAGGTTGACAAGAGCAATAATAAAAAGAATCACAATACAGACGATCGTAGCAATCTGCCCGGCTTCAGTAGTACCTTTAGCACTTGAAGCCAAGCCAAAGTTGTGAGCAAAAGCAGCGCCAGCCAACAGGCCAAGGAAGGTAACGGCTGAGTCAGCAGATCCTGATCCTGCAAGAACAAGTTGGCGAAGAGGGCAACCGCCAAGAAGCGTTGCGCCAAAGCCTACGATGTACATACCAAGAATATTCCAAAGTGCTTCAGTATGAGCGATAGGCTGATTGTCAAAGCTCAGATTAAAGGATCCCGTAGCCACGTTATAGATCAAAATACCAGCGAAAAGGATACCGATAACTACCAAACCCCATCCATCACGAACGAGCAACGTGTCACGTAAGCCACCTGCGAAACAGAGGCGAGAACGCTGTGCAATAACACCAAATGCAATACCACCAATAATCGACAAAATAACAGGAGCATGCATACTTCCAGGACCTGATTGAGATACCGCAAAAATGGTGGTTGTAATGCTTAAAATAAAGACCGCAATTACAACAATGGGCAGGGCAAGTCCTTCGGTCTTCTTAATTGTTTCCGCCTTACCAAGAGAAAAGCCTTTTTTCAAGAAGAAGACGCCCGTTGCAATACCTGCTGCAAAGCCAACAAGCGCAACCCAAGCATTCAGATCTCCGCCTGCCATACGAATAATCATGCGAAGTGGGCAACCTAAAAAGACCAAACAACCGATCATTACGACAAAACCAAGAATAAAGCGTGTGAAGGGAGATGATCCAGCAGTCGCTTTAAACTCTTTCCCTACAAAAGACATAATGCAAGCACCAACGATGATGCCGATAATTTCTGGCCTGAGATACTGAACGGTTTCGTTGGTTTGAAGCTTCATGGCGCCAGCACTGTCGCGAATAAAACAAGCAATACAGATAGCCATATTGGCAGGGTTCCCGTTAGAAGCGAGCATAATGGCAACCGCCGCCGCAATCACTCCGCAGATAACAAGAATCACACGTTCTTTAACTGATGAATTCATTATGTTGTCTCCTCGATACGATACAAAGAAAAGGATGGAGAGCTCCAAACTTTTCCTAACATGCGAGTTATAAGATCACAAAAAAATACAAGAGCGTAGCTCTTGTTAGACGGTGCAGAAAAGGACTGGATGAATACCGAAAAGGTCCTTCGTCTCCCTATGAAACAGACAATAATTACAATAAAGGGCAGATCAATGGCAGAAAATATCTGGCTCCCCTATAATTATCTGCTTCATTATTAGCACAGTGTTTTTGCTTTTATCCTCAATAATCTTCTCACTGACACAAAACACCCGTTCGACGGTAAACGGACAAAAAGCAAATGGACGATTCCTATAATGATGTACAAATCTTGATTTTTCCAATGCTTTAAACAAGGCATTTTGCCACAACGGAAGGAACACGATATACATGAAACCCATGGATTTTCAGGCTCAACTACGCTCCCTTCCTTCGGTTGAAGAGATACTCCATGCCATTGACTCCCTCGTAAAAGATTCCATTCCTCATGCATTGCTCACCGAAACAATTCGCGAAGAAATAGAGGTATGCCGAAAGAAAATTCTTGCCCAGAACCCCTGTGACACATCCTCTGACACCATCGTTAACAAAACTCTTCTCAGTCTGAAGAGAAAGAGTGAATTTTCTCTTCGCCCGGTAATTAACGCAACGGGAATTATTGTTCATACCAATCTCGGTAGAAGTGTTCTTGCAGAGGAAGCTATTGAGTCAGTAGTAAACGTTGCAAAAGGTTATTCGACCCTTGAGTACAATACCGAAGAAATGAAGCGTGGCAGCAGGCACGATCATTGCGAATCCCTCATCTGTTTTCTAACAGGAGCCGAAGCAGCAATTGCTGTAAACAACAACGCTGCCGCGGTAATGATGATTCTTTCAGAGTTTTCTGCAGGGCGCGAAGCCATTGTGTCTCGAGGCGAACAAATTGAAATTGGTGGATCATTTCGCATTCCTGACATCATGGAATTTTCCAATGCCAAGATGGTCGAAGTTGGCACCACCAACAAAACGCATCTTGAAGATTACAAAAAAGCAATCAATGACGAAACCGCCATGTTGCTCAAGGTTCATACTTCAAACTATCAACTCGTTGGATTTACCGAATCGGTCGACGCTAAGCAACTCAAAAAACTCGCCCAGGAAACAAATGAGGAGCGCGCCCATCGAGACGTGGATCCCCTGCTGATATATGAAGATTTAGGATCAGGAATGTTGCTACCTTTAGATGGTTTACCAGGATGCGAGGAACCAACCGTAGCAGAAGCGCTCCATCAAGGGTGTGATCTTGTTTCTTTTTCGGGAGACAAACTTCTGGGTGGACCTCAGGCGGGAATCATCGTTGGATCAAAAGAGCTAATCGAACGTCTGAAAAAGAATCCTCTCGCTCGTGCCCTGCGCCTTGATAAAATGACTCTTGCAGCTCTTGAAGCTACGCTTAAACTCTATCTTGAGCCTCAAAAAGCCACACAACAAATCCCCACGTTCAGAATGCTTACCCTCTCTGAAAACGAGGTTCACAAAACCGCTGAGATGTTGCTCTCAAAGATACAAGCCTTGGTAGCAGATACCTCATGCCACATATCGATTGAACCTGAAATTTCACGCTCGGGAGGAGGTTCTTTACCTATGATTGACATCCCTTCCTGGGGTGTTGTTGTTGAACCTCTTACGGGTACTGCTCAGGAATGTGCTTCTTATCTGATTAAGCAAAGATCCATTCCCATCATTGCGCGCATTAAGCAGGAAAAAATTATTTTTAACCTGAGGACTATTCTCTCTGAATCCGAAATGGACGAAATTGCTACCGCTCTTTCCGATTACTTTACAGCCAACTAAGCCAATATCCCGTGTATGAAAGGATCTGCCATGAACGATACCCCATCGAGTCGTTCGCTCGTCATAGGAACTGCCGGTCACATCGATCATGGCAAATCAACATTGATCAAAGCACTCACGGGCACTGATCCCGATCGTCTTGCTGAAGAAAAGAAACGTGGCATCACTATCGAACTTGGTTTTGCCCAGCTCACCTTGCCAAATGGAACAGCAATAGGTGTTGTTGATGTTCCGGGGCATGAGCGCTTCGTCAAACAGATGATAGCGGGAGCAAGTGGTATTGATGTAGCTCTTCTTTGCATTGCAGCCGATGACGGCGTTATGCCTCAAACCCAAGAGCATCTTGCTATCTTGGAATTACTTAATATTCAGAAATGTATTGTGGTGCTTACCAAATGTGATCTTGTCGATGAAGAATGGATTGAACTTGTTTCTGATGAAATACGAGAAACCCTCAAGCCAACCTCGTTCAACAACGCTTCTATTATTGCTGTTTCTGCTCATACCGGAGAGGGGCTTGATACGCTTCTTGCTACCATTTCCGAACAAATACAAACGATTCAATCCTCACGAAACACTGGAGCTGTTCGCCTTCCTATCGACCGAGCGTTTACTATCAAGGGAGCAGGAACTGTCATTACCGGCACCCTGTGGCAAGGGTCAATTCATATTGACGACGAACTTGAAATACTCCCCACGGGCTTAAAGACACGAGTGCGTTCCATACAGACACATAACACAGCAGTTGACAGTATTGATGCGGGGAATCGCACGGCGCTTAACCTTGCAGGGATAAAAACAAGTCAGGTTCGTCCTGGTGATTTTCTTGTAACTCCCCATTCGCTTCAAACAAGCTACAAATTCGATGCGCGCTTTACCTTTATTCCTCTTTTTACCTCTGGAAAACCCCTTAACAGCGGAACTGTCGTTCGCGTTTCTCACGGAACACGCGAAGTATTAGGACGTCTTTTGTTTATGGACGGTAAAAAAGCGGTCAGCGAAAAAGAAACGCTCTATGCGCAACTGCGTCTTGATTCTCCTCTTCCCCTGTCTCGAGGCGATCGCTTTGTGGTGCGTTCGGTTTCTCCCGTTATGGTAATTGGAGGTGGAATCGTTCTTAATAGCATTCCTCACCACCGAACCAATCTTACCGAAACAGATCGCCATTTACTTGATGCGCTTGCCCAAGAAGACGAACTAAAAGCATGCGAAGCGGTTATTGATGCTTCAGATCTTCCTTTAAGCCTTGCCGATATTTCTCGCGTTACGGGAAAACCCGAACAAGAAATTAGCGAACTCCTCTCTAGCACAATCCAAGAAAAACATCCTGCATATCAAAAGATCGAACAGGGTGGCACTGAATACTGGATACGGCAGACATCCATCAAAAAACATCTAATGATCTTGGATAATATCCTTCTTTCTCTGCATGCCCAGCATCGTGAAGCAACAGGGTTTTCTAAGAGCACCCTTCGCCAGCACTATCCTTTCCATCTTGACGAAGCACAGTTTGAGGTATTGTTTGATCAGGCGGTTGCGAATAAAAAAATTGTGTTTATCAAAGGGGAAGCAAGCCATCCTAAGGCTAGTGCCGGCGCACGCAACCTTGAAGAGCAAGCCAAACAAACCCTTCTGGAAACGCTTATTTCATACGGAACAACCCCTCCTCCCCTTGAAGAGGTATACCACACTGCAGGACTTTCCTCCGCTCAAGGCAAAAAGGCTGTTTTAGCTCTTGAAGAGGCAGGTCAAGCTCAACGCATCAATAAAACCTTATGCTTCTCATCCCAGGCACTCGAATCTTTAGAACGTGCGGTACGAAATTACTTGGAAAGCAAAGGACAAGCAACCGTTACTGAACTAAAAGACGCCATGAAAACCAGTCGAAAATATGCCGTTCCTTTGCTGGAATACTTTGATGAACAAAAAATCACTGTTCGCACGCAAGACCTTCGATCCCTTGCGTGATAAAGAACTCTACCGAGTATGCTTTTATGAGATCAGGCACGTTTTCTGTTCAAGAAGAAAAACGTGTTGCTTAACGTTTTCCCGCAACCAATTGAGAAAATAGAGGTTATTATCAACAGCGAACAAAGAGAAACGGAGACGGATGAGTCCTGGTGGGCTCCGCGGCCTTCAAAGCCGTTGTGAGGCGCGCAGAACGTCTTGGGTGTGTTCGATTCGCATACGTCTCCGCCATTTTTTCTAGCAGAACAACAATAACGCCGTCAGCCATTTACAACACGCACAACGCACAGAATTGGCATTTTGCGCGCATTAGCCAAACAAACCCGGTACAATAAAAGACACGGTCCTTCGATGACCGCCCGCCCAAAACGACGGTAAAGGAGTTACCATGATTCCTATTGTTAGTGTTGATCTTATGCGCGCTTCTGACGCATACACCATCGAGAATTTTACCAGCGATGCCATCCTAATGGAAAAAGCCGGAAAGGGAATTTCCCTTATCTGCACCTACCCTGGACCTTATGCCATTATTTGCGGACCAGGAAATAATGGAGGCGATGGCTATGTTTGTGCTCGCTATCTGGCTATGAGAAATGAAGACGTTACCGTCTTTTTCACCAAAGAACCAACGAGCGAATCGGCCAAGCATCACCATGCGCTTCTTGAAAAGTATCCAGCCGTTACCGTAAAACCTTATTCTGGAGAAGAAGATCTTACGCGCTTTAATGTGATTGTCGATTGTCTTTTGGGAACCGGATTTAGTGGCGAAGCTCATGGAGCTATCGCTCGCGCCATTGCGGCAATCAACGATGCTCGGAGCAAAGGTTCCATCGTAATATCTGCCGACATCAACAGTGGTATAAACGGAGACACCGGAAAAGGAAACCTTGCCGTAATAAGTGACATAACAGCTTCGATTGGATTTTTAAAGCAAGGAATGATGGAAGAATCCATGAGTAAGGTCACCAAAAAGATTGTCAATATTGACATTGGAATACAGCTTGTAAAAGAGCCATCGTCCCAGCTCCATGAGAGTTGGCTTCCCACCTGGATTGAACCTGAGCCTATCGTTGTGTAGTTGAATGAATCTATCGGCGTGTAGCTGAATGGACAAAACCTAATAACGAGGACATTGGCAAAGCCATTTTCGAAGGCACTATCTAGTTCTGTAAAACTATGTAGTAAATTGCAGTAAATAATAAGTTATTCTGTTATTGGCATAAAATACAACAGCTTAAAGACCTGCTTTTGCAGGTCTTTTTTTAATTGGTTAGTGAACTGTATGTCGTATTTCATACTTCTAAAGCAACCTTAAGATCATCTATGCTCGAATATCTTGGAGCAGTTGGATCATCCATAAACTTCCTACCTTCTTCGATAGCGGTTATAGTGGTAGCGTTTGGTGTATCTAACTTTAGCTCAAATGGGATCCCTTGTTCGCGAATAGCAGTTCTTAAAAACATATTGATCGCGGTTGTCATGCTAAGACCAAGTTCATTGAAGATTTCTTCGGCTTGCTCTTTGATAGCTTTATCTATTCTGATGTTCAAATTTGTCGTTGCCATTTAGAGCACCTCCATCTTTAAACAATATATCGAGTAAATGACGCAATTATCAATACGTTGTCATTGTTACACGAAGGAACAACTGCGACCAACGCGTAGCCTCCTTCTGTTTTGTGACACGTATTAGATACTCATTCCATCACAGGAACCAAGTAAAGCGGTTCCCTTGCTTGCTTGAGCAAATCAAGCACCACCGACACGAATAAGCACAGACCAAGCAAGATGGAGAACATAATGAGCAAAAGCGCAAAGATCAAAACAAAGTACAGCAAGCAAGCAACTCAAAGACAGCGCATGTTAGAGCGCAGGATTCATTCAACTAAAACAAGTATTGCAAACATAGAGAGTGCAGGGCTTGGACTTGAAACCCTGTTTACGTACAGAAAAGACTACTGCTGGGCAAACAACAACGCGAGCTTAAAGCGTGGACAAATGCAAATAAGCTACCATGCGCCCATGACCGCGAAAAGGCATATGGCATAACAGGCCAGCCGAAAGCACTGTATACAGAGCCAAATATTCAAATTGGAAAAAGCTTAGGTGCAGCTACATTTAGAGATGATGTTCTTTTGCCTGATGGAACTCATACAAAGATAACGGAAGGCTCAAAAATAACGTCAATAGTACAAATTGCAGGTAAAGGACAAAAGAGAAAAATTGATGAGATTGAGGGGCTATTACAAAAATATGGAGGCGACCGCAACGAGTGGCAAAAGATGCGAGGAAATGGCTATGTAGATGATTTAAATATATCAAGACCATGCGAATTGCATTGGTATCAAGAAAAAAGTCTTGGACGGGTAAAAATGAAAGTGAAAAGGTTTTATTATTAGTTTATGAAAGTTAGATTTATTGGAATATCAGACCCTCTATGCTTGCTCAATGGGAAAATTTATAACGTTGAGTCAATAGAGTGTGGCTGGTATCGCATCATAGATGAAACAAACGAAGATTATCTCTATAGTCCCGATAATTTTAAAATTATAGAAAAGCTTCCTGAACCTCCAATTATTGAGCCACAACCAAAACCAAAAGACATGATATAGGAGGAAGCAGTGAATCAAGATTTAAACACTCTTATTTTTAAAATGCTCAAATACGCAAACGATTGTATGAAAGCTGGCATTGAACCAAGTATTGAAGAAATGCGAAAGTTTGCAAACGGAAATGACGTTATGTTTATGGCGGCTATTATGCAGTGTAAGGACAACGAACTATTATCAGGACTTTATATTCCTAGCTACATAGATGCAAGTTCCGCAACCGTATTTGGACGACATACTGCTATAACTCTTAAAGGTCACGAGTTTCTTGAAGATAATTCAAGCATGAAAAAAGTAGCTTCAAAAATTAGCCAGTCCGCACTTTCGGTTATTTCAGTAGCAGTACAAAGCACCATAAAGAATTCTATGGGTTTGTAGCTATGGGAGGGCATTAAATGTTTTATGATGATTATGACGTGATTGCATGTAAAACTGGCAATCTAAGCGCTCGTTTGAATTATTCCTAAGCTTTAAGTCCGCCATTGAGCGGACTTTTTCTTTCGTGTGACATTTCCTAGATACTTATATCATCGCAAGAACCAAGCGAAGAGGTTCAATCGCTGGCTTAGGCGAACTAAGCACCACCAACGCGCAGAGAAGCGCGAACAAAACACGATGGGAAGCGCGCTACAACATAGCTGAAAGAAGCGCCTTAACATATTCCGTTTGAGGATTATGAAGCACCTGCTCAGTAGAGCCTTCCTCAACAATTCGGCCCTGCTTCATCACCACAACGCGATCACACATACCTTTTACCAACGCTAAATCATGACAGATAAACAACATAGTCATATCCAGCTCTTTGCGAAGACGCTTAAGCAACTCCACGATTTGCTGTTGCACGGTCACGTCAAGGGCGCTTGTCACTTCATCACAAATCAAAACCTCAGGCTCAATTGCAAGCGCACGCGCAATAGAAGCACGCTGACATTGCCCACCACTCACTTCGCGTGGATAGCGCTCAAAAACCTCCGAAGGAAGGCCACACTGTTCAAGTAGCTCATGCGCTCTTTTTTCTGCAGAGACTTTGCTCATCCCCGCATTACGCATCCCTTCACATAGCGCGCTACCAAGCGTTTGCCGAGGATCAAACGATTCGCCCGGCTGTTGAAATACCATCTGCACCGAACGATACATTTCTCTAAGTTCCTTCGCATTCATTTGGGCAACATTGCGTCCCTTAAAAAGAACCTCGCCAGAGCTGGGTTTAACGAATCGTGTCAAAATTTGTGCAAGCGTGCTTTTCCCGCAACCCGACTCGCCAACAAGCCCTACACATTCGCCAAAATTCAAAGAAAGCGAAACCCCTTCAAGCGCAACCAAATTACCTGAGCCCTTTCGCTCAAAAACCTTGCCCACTTCTTTTGTTTCAAGAATAGGCCGAGAATCATTTACCAAAGAAGCCTTATTCATAAGCGCTCTCTCCCTTTAAAGAAACAACGGAAGAAAGAAGCTTTTTTGTATAGGGAGTCTGCGGATTCGAAAGTACTTCCTGTGCATTCCCTGCTTCTTCAACCACGCCATCTTTAAGTACCAGCACCGAATCCGCTATTGCACGAACCGCAGCGATGTTATGAGAAACGAACACGATGGTGACCCCGCGCTCATCGCACAAACGCCTTAAAGCATCAAGTACCTGCCTTTGAGAAATGACATCGAGGGCGCTCGTGGGCTCATCGGCAAGAATCACTTTTGGTTCTAGCAACATTGCCATAGCAATGCCTACCCTCTGACCAAGCCCGCCTGAAAGCTCAAACGGATAACTCCTCAAAACCCTTTCGGGCTGATCAACAGAGAGTTTTTCCAAAAGCACACAAGCTCTTTCAAACAGCTCTTCGCGCCCATAAGATAAGCCCTCATGCGCGCAACACGCTTCCCACAACTGGCTTTCGACCGTCCTAGTAGGACTCAAAGCAGAAATACAATCCTGAAAAATCATGCCAATTTCTGCCCCGCGAATCTCACGCATTACACCCGGGGGGAACTCGCAAAGATTTGAAGTTCCTAGATTAGACACCTCAAGATTAGATTTCCCAAGGTTAGACGCCACATAGCAAATTTGACCACCCGTAATGGCGCCCGAACCTCCCAAAAGCCCCAGCGTTGCACGCAAAATAGTACTCTTGCCACTGCCCGATTCGCCCACAATGCCAAAAACTTCGCCTTCTTTGACTTCAAAGCTCACTCCGCGCACAACACTACATCCGCCGTACGAAACTTCAAGATTTTCATATGTCAACAAGGGCTTTTTGCTCATAATTTCACCGCACTAGGCTTTACTCACCAATTCACCGCGCTAATTCTTTTCCAAATTCCATCGTGGCCGGCTTATCCAAATTCCACCACACTAGGCTTTGCTCGCCATCCAACCACACTGAGCTTTGTTTGTCATCTCACCGCACTAGGCTTTATCCAGGTCAACCGTTATTTCGTAATAATCGCACGGATGAGGCACCAGTCCTGAAACCTCTTTCTTAGAAACAATCCCCATGGTCAAATGCGAGGCGAAGAAATACCCATGATCATTTAGAAGAATTTGTTGCATCTGGGTTGCTAGGCTCGATCTGCCTTCTGTGCTAAATTCGCTTCGAAGATCAGACGCAAGAGTTTCAAGTTGCGCATTGGAATAGAAGCCAAAATTCTTTGTTGAACTTGACAAACAAGATGCGGTAAAGAAGTATTCGGGATCTCCCGTAGGTGCTGTCACCAACGCACTGACGTACACATCCCACTGAGATGTATCTTTGCGAATTTCGGTATGATTTGCCGTGCTGTTGATTTGAACATCAAAGCCAATTTTACCCAGCGTTGCCTGAGCAGATTCAGCCAACAAAGGAAGTTCTACGCGCCCTGGGTAGGTCAACCAACGAACAGTAAGCTTTTGCCCGTTCTTTTCGCGAATTCCATCTCCGTCAGAGTCTACCCATCCGGCCTTTTCAAGGATCTGCTTCGCTTCTTCAGGGTTGTACGAAGAAGCCGTCAAGGTTTTGTCTCCGAAAGCAAAGTTGTCCGGGAAGGCTCCCTTGGCAACCTGGCCTCGACCGTTAAGCAAGGTGGAAATAAAGCCCTCTTTGTCTATCCCTAAAGAAAGTGCCTCTCTAACCGCATCTTCCTGCATAATGCTGGATTTGTAATTTACCTGCCCAAAGAAGGTGCGCGAAGTCTCACAACTATTAATTTGGTACACATCTTCGTTGCTAAAAAGCTTATAGCTTGCATACGGCAGACCATAGGAAGCGTCTATTTCGCCTGATTGAAGCGCTGCGGTAAGGGTGTCCCCATCAGCAATGGAACGAACCACGATGGTGTCCATTTTTGGAGTTCCATTCCAATACTGGTCGTTTTTCTCAAGCGTAATTTCCGTATCAGAAACCGCTTTGGCTTTATAGGGGCCTGTTCCACTGACGTTCTTATCCGCACTCACACCAACTTGCATGTCGATGATGGCGCCATATGGTTCGCTGAGGTAGTTGATAAGCGCAGGGCATGCCTCGCTTGTGGTGATAAGAATGCTTCGCTCAGAATCGTTGGCTTCAATTGCGCTGATTTTGGTATCACTTGAAGCACGGTCATGCTTAGCAATTAAGTCATCTAAACATTCCTTGACCGCCGTTGCGCTCATTTCGCGCCCTGAGGAAAATTTAACCCCCTCACGCAAGGTAATTTTGCAATGTGTTTCATCTACGAATTCATACGAAGTTGCAAGCCACGGCTCGGGCGTCATATTGTCGTTGTATTTGAAGAGTGTCTCGCCCACACCGTAGCGCACCGTGCTCCATCCGGAATAATTTTCATGCGGGTTAAGGCCGGCATCGTCCATTTCTACGCCGTAGCCCGTGGTGCCATAGACAAATGTCTTCCCTGAAGAAGAATCATTGGAACCGCATCCAGTCAAAACAGTCATGACTGCCACCAAAGCAAGCGCGCATACACATGCGCCCAGCAGGCAAATCTTTCGCCCCTGTGTTATGGCTCTTTTTATCATTTGTTGTACCTCCTGCGCTTTCGCAACTAAGTCTAGTCACCAAACTTCTTTCCCGTGTGCCACTTCTTTGCACTTGTTTCACAGCTCGATCAGACCATCAATCCTTTTCGTAGCTCAATCCAACTATTGATCCATCTTTGGTATTTTTTTGCGGTAACGCACAACCGCAAAAACTATGCCCTCTTCTTCCGTAACCGTCCCTGACTTCGTAACCAGCCCTGACCACCGGGTTTTGTTGTGCGCTGTTCTGGGTCAATCCAGTCACGCAACGCATCACCTAACAAATTAAAAATCAATACCGTTATGAAAATTGCAACGCCCGGTCCAATAACCGTCCAGGGCGACGTCTGTAAAAGGCTCCTATTATCGCTCATCATTGAGCCCCATTCGGCAACAGGCGGTTGAGCGCCCAAGCCCAAAAACGAAAGACCTGCCAGTTCCATCATCATGGTTCCAATATCCAAAACCGCCGTCACTAAAAGAGGACCTGCAATATTCGGCAGAATATGACGAATGATGAGCTGGGGCGTTGTGCACCCCGAAAGACGTGCCACCTTTAAATAGGTGGCATTTTTCTGAGCCAGCGTAAGGCCACGAGCGATGCGCGCATACTTTGGCCACGATATTGCAACCAGGGCAATTACCGCATTATGCATTCCGCCCCCCAAAACACCGGCAACCGCCAGCGCAAAAACCAACCCAGGAAAGGCCAAGAACACATCCGATGTTCGCATTAAAACAGTGTCGAGCTTTTTGTTGTTCCATCCGGCAATCATGCCAATGCCCGTTCCAATTACCGCAATGGCTCCCACTAATACAAAGGTGGAAAAGATAGATGATTGCGCTCCCACTAAAATACGCGAAAACAGATCGCGCCCATAGCGGTCGGTGCCTGCAATATGTTCGGCGCTTGGTGCCTGTAAAGCATGCGAAAGATCTTGCGCATAGGGATCAAACGGAACAATCCAAGGAGCTATGACAGTCAGTAAGATTATTACCAGCGCCAAAATTGAAAACAACGTCACTTTTCGCTTGATATCAAATACTTTTCGTAAAGGCTTACTTGCTCGCGTGGAGTTTTCCTTCCTTGGTTCTGAGAGTTTTTTACCCGAAGGTTTTTCTAACGACTTAGCTGAAGAGGCTTGGCTCACTCTTTCCCACCCCCTCTTCTCAGGCGAGGGTCAAGGCGCCAATACAGCAGATCAGCGACCAAATTCACCACAACATATATAAGTGCCATCCATACCACATAGGCTTGAATGAGCGGGAAATCGCGCATGGTTATAGCGTCAACCGCCAACTTGCCAACGCCATCCCATTGAAAAATGGTCTCAACAATGGCTGTTCCACCAAGCAGATCCCCCACCGAAAGAGCAAGCAGAGTCACAATCATCATCATGCAACTTTTCAGCACGTGCTTAAACAAAATAGTGCGCTCAGGAACACCGCGCGCACGCGCTCCCACAACATAGGGTTTGTTCAATTCGTCCAAAACGGTAGCGCGAATTTGGCGCGTATACTTCGACGACATGGCAATGGCTAACGTAAGCGCAGGAAGCACCGTTCCTTGAATAGAAAGCGAAGCCAATCCTGACTTTCCTATAGAAGATGAAACCACCGGAAACCAGCCAAGCCCTACCGAAAAAACCAATATAAGCAACAGGGCAACAAAAAAGTTAGGAAGCGAATTTCCAATAAAGCCCATTACGCGAACAAGGTAATCAGTAAAGCGATTCTGCTTGACAGCAGACAAAATACCTAGTGGCACTGATATCAGAATGGTCAAAATAACCGCCACCAGCGTCAGCACGATTGTGGCAGGCAATTTTGAAACAAAGGTTGGAAAAACCTCTTTGCCCGAAACATAGCTTGTTCCCATGTTTCCCGTTACCAGCCCCAAAAGCCAGGATCCATATTGCTCAATGAAAGATTTATCCAACCCTAATTCATGCCGTTTTGCATCGATGATCTCCTGCGATACCGCAACGCCTTGATTTTCCAAAACGGCAGTAACCGCGTCTCCTCCTGCTACATACATCAAGGAAAAAGAAAGCAGGGTTATCCCTAACAAGATAGGAATAAGTTGCAATACCCTTTTTGCAATGTAGCCTCTCATCTGGTTTTGCAAACCTTTCCTTTCAAAAGATATTGGCAAAGGTGGTGTTACGAATAAAAATTTGATAGCATGATTTGCACGGTGTTACGTTATCATACTTTGTAATACTTCGAACCGAGAGGATGAAAAATGACCCTAAATAGTCTCCAAGGGATAGAAGAAGCAACTAAGCCCTCTTCCGCAAAACGCCTCTCGGTTCTCTCAGATCTCTCAGCTCGTTTTGGCCACGCCCGCCCTAAGCCTAAGCCGTCTCACGCTTATGAACAGGCCAACCAAACCTACTGGACAGATCGCGCGCAAAGCTACTCTGATCAACACATTGGAGAATTAAAAGGCTCGCAACATAGCTCCTGGGCACAAGAACTTGACCAGCACCTTATTGAACTTGCTCCCAACAAGGAACGTTTTTCGGTTAGCGTTCTTGATATAGGATGCGGACCAGGATTTTTCTCAATTATCCTTGCCGAATTAGGCTACAACGTAACGGCGATTGACTACACCAATTCTATGCTTGATCAGGCAAAAGCAAATGCTCGCAGTGCTTCAGTTGATGTTGAATTTCACCAGATGAACGCAGAAGAGCTTACCTTTGAAGATCACGCCTTTGATGCGGTTGTTTCACGTAACCTAACGTGGAACCTTCCTCATCCTAGTAATGCCTACCATGAATGGGAGCGTATCTTGCGCCCCGGTGGCATCATGCTTAACTACGACGCAAACTGGTATGGATATCTTTTCAATGACCAGCTTCGCCAAGGCTATGAGCAAGACCGCGCAAATACCGCTAAAACAAGCTTCAATGATCGTTATTTGCATACCGATATTCCTGCCATGGAAAAACTTGCTCAGGATGTACCCCTCAGCGCTATCGCAAGACCTCAATGGGACAAACTAATCCTTGAAGAATTTGGCTTTGATGTGCATATTGACCATCGAGTCAGTGACCGTGTTTGGTCACGCGAAGAACTTATCAATCAGTCTTCCACGCCCCTTTTTGGCATCAAGGCAATAAAGACCTGCTAAGCCCCCAACATATAACCTCTGTCGCGCCAACCAGCTATGAGCCAGCTATTGCCCAGCTCATAGCCTGTCGTGCCAACCAGCTATTACCCAGCTCAACATAGACCTGCTAAGCCCCAACACCATATA
>CAVABR010000048.1:0-88734 GCA_963586955.1 bacterium | reverse complement strand
TTCAAGCGAACGAACTATCTAAGCCTCATTGCATAAAAAACAAGGAACGGATGACTCTTTCTTTTTCGTATTCCAAGTCATTGCACATAAGGCAACTCCTGACGTGTTTCAAGGCAATCTGGTCAGTCTGAGGGTAAAAAAGAATTGGCAAATATAAGAGCGTCTTTTTGTATGTTATTGAATTTTTCTTGAAGGAAAGGCTTTTTAAGACAGCGTGCTAGGACGAAATAAAGCTATTTTTCAAACGATTGGGCGTATGCTTTTAAGCATTTTGTCTCGTGGAACAAAAGCTAAGCATTAATATTCCAGGTGAGTCTGTCTGACGACTTAGAATATTGAGCTTATGTGTTTGCGTTAAGGTGTGCGTAAGGTGGATTCAACTGTACAGTTTCGTTGTGTAGGAGCTTTTGGAGTTTTATCTATACCTATTTGCAGTTTGAAGTTTGTCCGAATGATAAACTGTTAATAAGATATAACACTTTGTAAGCTGAAGGGGATGTTATGGGAGACGTATATAAAACAGACGATTCTTGGATGCAAGGCATTGATTTTTCTGATCAGAAAGAAACTATTAAAGCACTCGATAGTCGTGATGCCCTTGGTTTTAATGGAAAACTTAACGTTAGATTTTTGGAACAATCACCTGATAGAGCAGTAGTTGCTTTGGATATAACAGAGGACTTATTTCAGCCTTTTGGATTTATGCATGGTGGTGTTACTTTGGCTCTTATTGAGTCTGCTGCAAGTAGAGCGGTTGATTTGCGCTGTGATTTTTCCAAAGAGCGTCCTTTTGGGATTTCCATTTCGGTTGAACATAAAAAGCCCGGCAAAAGTGGCGTATTGAGAGCAGTTGCTGAACTTTCGCGCGAAGAAAAAAATAAACAGTTTTGGAATGTTAAAGCTCTTGATGATGTTGATGACATTATTTCTGAGGGCACATTTGTGACAAAAATAGTATCTTTAGAGCGTCTTGCTCAAAAGGATAGAGAGCGTAATTAACTCTTTTCTTGTTTTAGTCGTGGCTATTTATCAAGCTTGTTCTTGTCTATTTGTCATATTATCGATGTATCAGGTGTGCCCAGGTAGGCATAAATGAGTTTATGTTACTGAGACACTCGTAGCGTTATCACGATTCCTGTGATTTATTTAGGCAGGGCTTAGTTTAGTAGTCATCAATGCTTTTATCTACATTCCTTTTTGAGCTTATTTAGTTGCTTGATGTTAATTTGTTTGTTATGAGTGATGGGCACAAAGTTTTTTTGAAAATACGTTTTAAGGTAAAAAAGTAGCAATAGGATTTAACCCATTGCTACTTTTTGCATATGCCAAAGAAATGAGCAATTCTTTGGCTTTTATTTCAAGCTTTTGAATTAGTTCTGGTATTTCTTTACTAATTGGCGACCAGCAATATAGTCCATAACCTCAGTTGTGCCACCAGCCATTTCGTATCCTCTTAAATCGTTCCAGATCCTACCAGCACGAATTTCTTTGGTATAACCGATTGCAGCATAAATTGACAAAGCATGGTCGGCAACATCAGTTAGATTCTGGCATGCATAGCTTTTGAGAAGGGCAGATTCAAGACGGGTAGATTCTCCTCTGTCAAGCATTGAAACAACTTGGTAGAGGCGAGCGCGAACATTTTGCAGGATGTTTTCCATTGCCACCAAATGATCCTGGATTGCGCCAATTTTTCCGATGGGCTTTCTGAAAGCGATACGCTCGGAGCAGTATGCGCCAGCATCATTCATAACAGCCTGTGCCTGTCCGAGTGCCTGAGCAATAACCAAGCAACGTTCGAACTCGAGCTTTTTCATAAGGAGCTTCCAGCCCATGCCTTCTTGCCCGATTCGCATGTCCTCGGTGAGAACAACATTGTCAAAGAAACAATCTACAAAGGGGATGGTTTGCTGTCCAACTTTGTCAAGGTGACCGATGGTGTAACCTTCGATATCGTTAGGGACGAGCCAGAGAGAGTATTTATCGTTTTCATAAGCCGGATCTTCGTCTTTTGCAACTACGATGGTATAAATTGATAAACCGCCCAGGGTAACCCAGGTTTTCTGGCCATTTAACAGGTAGGTACCATCTGGCTGTTTGGTGGTAATGCAGGTCATAGCGTTGTTATCAGAGCCTGCTGCTGGTTCAGAAATTGCTGTACAGGCTACACAGGTGCTCTCTACGTTTTCAATTGCATCCATAATAAGTTTCTGCTGAGCTTCTGAGCCAAAGTCAATTACGTCTGTAATGGAATTTGTATCGGTAGTGAAAGGAAGGGCAGTGCCAGTAAACTCGTGAAGTTTTTCGGTAAGAATTACTTGAGTGAGTTTTGAGCAAGGGATTCCGCCAACTTCTTCTGGAAGGCCAAGATGCATAAAGCCAAGTTCGCGGTAAGCCATAGCTGCTTCTAGGCTAATGTGATGATCAACTTCATAAGCCTTTTTTACTGCTTCATCATCGAAAAACTTTTCTGCAAATTCCTTTGCGCTTTCGATGAATAATTCCTGGTCGGGTGTATAGGCAAAGTCCATTGTTCCCCCTTAAAAGAAACATTATTTAACTGAATAGGTTTATTGTAGGGGAGAATAGGTTTGAGATTTATTCGTAAATTGTTAAAGTTTTTGTTTTTCCATATATTAAATGAATCAAGCCTGATCAGAGCAAGGAATGGTGGGCACTACTGGGTTCGAACCAGCGACCTCTTCCGTGTGAAGGAAGCGCTCTCCCGCTGAGCTAAGCGCCCTTAAAGCTTGCAATTTTGTAATAAAAAAATCCTCTATGAAAAGAGGATTGAAATTTTAATGGTGGGCGATGAGGGATTTGAACCCCCGACCTTGTGCTTGTAAGGCACCTGCGCTCCCGCTGCGCCAATCGCCCTCTTTTGTGCAAGAGCTATTTTTCCATAATAGGTACCTTCGCGCAAGTCTTTTTTTAAATTTCTTTTAAAAAGTTTTGAAAGATCATTTAATTATTTTCGAATTTTTTTCTAAAGTCACCTGTCATTGTTTAAGTCGCAACGAGAGAAGGGAGCTTTGTGAAAAAGTCTTCATTAATAGGTGGCGTAGTGTGTGGCTTATTGTGTGTCATTTGTATCTTGCTCTATGTTTCTTCGGTCAGGACTCAAGCGGATTCGGCACGTAGGGAAGCTATGGAGAAATATGGTGGTGAGCAAGTAGAGGTCTTTGTGGCTACGCGTGATATATATCCGGGTGAAACTCTTAATAACTCAAACGTTGAAATAAAAACGTGGCTTAGTGATCTTCTCCCTGACGAGGCGCTTGTTAATGCTGACAATGCGTGGGGCAAACAAGTTTCTTCTCTTGTTGTCAAAGGCGAAGTTGTTTCTGAGAAAAGATTTCGATCTGAGTCCGCAGAAATTGAGGTTCCGCAAGGGTTAGTTGCGGTATCTGTTCCTGCGAAAGATGTGCAAACGGTGGGAGGTTCGCTTTCCTCAGGAAATTACGTTGATGTTTACGCTTCGGGCACTCAGACAACTTGCCTTGGAAGAAAGGTTTTAGTTTTAACAACAAGCGCTTCGAGTAGCGACAAGGGGTCAAAAAGCTCTGTGAGCTGGGTAACGCTTGCTGTTTCACCAGAAAAGGCTCAGGAGTACGTAACAGCATCGCAGTCTATGGATATCTATTTCACACTACCAGCTTCAACTGAAAGTAAAGGGGAAAAGAATGAATAAAAAGGCTTTACTCTGTCTAGATTCCGAATCATTATCACACCCATTTTTAATTGGCTTGCCGGATGAGAATCTTGAAGAGCAATCCTGGTTGGCTCTGTGTTGTGATGCAAAAAAGGCAAGATTTGCTGTTTTCTCAAACAAAGAACTTAAAGTTGTATGGGTCGTGTCTAGTGACACTATTGCGGGGATTAATCTTGCGGCTGCTCTGAGAAAAGACAATCCACATGCTGACGTTTATTTCGTTTCTTTTAATATGTCTGGTTCAGTTTTGAGTCGCTGTCAGGCTGCGAGCGTAAAGACGCTCAATAAATCAGGCTTTATGAAAGCGTATTCTTTGCTAAAAGCTGAAAAAAATAATCCAGGAAGTACGAACAAAACAGAGCAACTTCCCACGATGGCAACGCAACAATTTCGCACTACGATTTCTTCTGTCTCGGATGGCAGGAAAAATAAGGCAAAGTTTTTCTTGCAGGGTAATTCACCTGAAAAAGCAAAAGAATTATCTCAGGGTGTTTTATCTAGCGAGGAAGAATTAACCCTTGAAGAACCACCGAGTATTGACTCGATGACAAAAGCTAGTCCAAACAAGACAGTTCC
The DNA here is from genome assembly GCA_963586955.1 of bacterium. GTDB lineage: Bacteria > Actinomycetota > Coriobacteriia > Coriobacteriales > Eggerthellaceae > Anaerotardibacter. The sequence continues at coordinate 84,446 of CAVABR010000048.1, read as the reverse complement.
AATAAGGAGAACTATAGAAGATCTTCGATTGCAAGCATCTTCTGAGGGAACGAATATAAAAGCGCCTGAGGCGTCCAATCAAGGAAATAAGACAGCAAGCGTTTCAAGTCAAGCTCTTGATAAGGATAAAGGCTTTGTTGTTAGCGTTTTCAGTGGAAGTGGCGGGACGGGAAAAAGCTCAGTAGCTGCCATGCTTGGTATAGCTTCAGTTAATCTTGGCTGTAAAACAGTAGTATTGGATGCTGATTTTCAGTTTGGAGACATGGGTTTTCTTCTTGGGGTAGATAGCCAAATTACCGTTCAGGATATATATGATAACCCTGCACGAATTAAAGACTTGAACAACCAAGATGGCCTTCCTTCTTTAATTGCTCCGCCAGACAAGCTTGAATATAGTGAAATGGCAAGCCAGATAATTCCCAAGATTCTCCCTCTTCTTCAAAGTAAATATGAAGTGGTCATTATCAATACGGGAGCTTTTTGGGGAGATTCGCATGCTCAATTGCTCGAACTGTCCGACAAGTCAATTTTCCTCATTGATCAAAGGCCATCTTCGGTTAGGTCTTGTGCTCACGCGCTTTCGCTTTGTTCGCGTTGCGGAATAGCCACTCAAAACTTCCTTTTCGCTCTTAATAAATGCTCTCGACAAGCTCTTTTAACTTCCATAGACGTTTCTTGCGCTCTAAAAGGCGTCCATGTATATGAGATCAAAGACGGCGGGAAAGAAGTTGGTGAGTTGCTTTCGGCGGGTCTACCAAGGGAATTGGCTAGAGGAAAGAATCCGTTTTATGAGGGGGTTAAAGACTTTTTGCTTGAAATGCTTCCTGCAGAAAAGAAAGACAAGGCAAACAGTGTAAATCTGCAAGGAAAACAGAAGAGTCATCGTTTAGTTAGAAGAAAAAGGAGAGCGGCATGTCTTTGATGGAACGCGTGCAAAAGGCCTCTCTTATTGCAGGAAAAGATGATGTTGCATATTCCGATGACACAAGGACAGAAGAAGTTCATTCTTATGATCGGATGAAAGAAAAAGTTCAGGAACTCCTTCCGCCTAGGTTGCTGGGTACTTTAATAGAAAGATCGCCTCAGCAGGCAAAAAGCGAAATACGAATAGCCTGTAATCGTGTAATTGATGCTGAACCCTGGATATATTCAAGCAAAGATAGAGAAGAGCTTATTTGTCGCTATCTTGATTCGGTTTTTGGTTTAGGGCCTCTTGAGGTGCTTTTAGAGGACGAAGACATAACTGAAATTATGGTTAATGGGGCTCATTCTTTGTTTTATGAAAAAGAAGGAAAGCTTTTTGAGACGGAATCCATCTTTTATTCCGATGCTCAGGTTTATGCACTCATTGATAAGATCATTAGCCCTCTTGGAAGAAGGATTGATGAATCTTCTCCTATGGTTAATGCCAGATTGGCGGAAGGTCATCGTGTCAATGTGGTGATTCCGCCACTGGCTCTAGATGGTCCAACGGTAACAATTCGTAAATTTAGAAATAAGATTTATACGCTTGATGAGCTTCTAAGGTTGGGCTCGTTTGATGATCCGATCAAGCAGATGATGATTTGGGCTGTTAAAAGAAGATGTAATATTGCTGTTTCTGGTGGGACAGGTAGCGGAAAAACGACACTTTTAAATGCTCTTTCTACGCACATTCCGCTTTCAGAGAGAATCATAACAATCGAAGATTCGGCAGAGTTGAAATTTGATGAACATCCTCATGTTGTTCGCATGGAAGCGCGTCCTCAAAATGCGGAAGGTGTAGGGGAAATAACGATAAAAGATTTGGTTATCAATTCTTTGCGTATGAGGCCTGACCGTATTGTAGTGGGTGAATGTAGGGGTGCCGAGGCAATTGATATGCTCCAGGCAATGAATACGGGACATGATGGCTCGCTTACAACCCTTCATGCAAATTCGCCTTTAGAGGCAATTTCTCGACTGACTATGATGGTTCGCTATGGCGTAGAGCTTCCGGTTGAGGTTATAGAGAATCAGATAGCCACCGCTCTTGATCTGGTTATTCAAACAGCTCGAAGTACTGACGGAAGGCGATTTGTCAGTGAATTGGTTGGGTATACCTACGATTTGAACCAGCGAAAATGCAAGATTGAGCCTTTCTATAAATGGGATTTTGTGAGAAAGCAGGGGGTTTGGGTTTCGTATCCAGATTGGATTGATGATTTAGTGCTACTTGAAATAGCAAATCAAGAGGAGGTTGATTTATGGAAACACGCCATATCCTTGTCTTGATTTCTTTGATTGCAGGGTTTAGTACTGCGGGAATTATAGTTAGTGAACTCATCGACTTTGCCCGGCATCAAAAACGAAAACGAGAAGCGCTCAAAGATAGCGTACAGAAATCTCCGTTGGCGTATACGCTTCGAAACGGGATTGTGTTTTTGAATCCGATTGCAAAGGTGCTTAGTGAAAGACCGTTTTTTAAAGAAAAAATAAATTCGTATGTGAAATTATTGACTTGCTTTGGTTTTAAAACGCAACCTTATGCACTTTTGAGTATTTTAATTTTCCTCTTTTTAGTATGTCTTGTTGTGGGTTATTGCATAACCTCTTCAATAATTGTGGGGCTTTCGATTTTTGTTTGCTTGCTTTTGTTGGTTGGCATGTTGGCAAAGAAAAAGGAAGAAGAAAGAAAAGAGAAAATAAGGGAAGCGATTCCCGAGGCTCTTCAGACTATGAAGACTTGCTTCTTTGCTGGTTATTCCCTTTCCCAGCTTTTTGAACAGCTTGCCTTAGAGACAAAAGGACCTCTAAGAGAGTTGTTTGAAAATGTTGTGAGCGTTATGAATACTGGTGGGACGTTTGATGAGGCGCTCGCGTGTATCAAGAATGATACAAACGAACCGGAACTTGTCTTTTTATCTGCTGCATTAGAGATTCAGCACAAAACAGGAAGTAGTATTCAGCAGGTTTTAGAGGCAGCAAGGGAATCAGTTTGTGACGAGATAGAGCTAAAGCGAAATCTTCGTACACAAACAGCCCAAGCTAAGCTTTCAGCGCAGATTGTTACGATAATGCCTTTTGCGCTCATAGTGCTCTTTTCCTTTGTTTCAGAAGGCTTTTTAGACCCTTTTTTTGAGAGTTTTGCTGGTATTTGCCTTCTTCTTTTGGCTCTCTTTATGCAATTTCTTGGCGTTTTTCTTGTCAGAAAACTTTTAAAAGTTGAGGTGGTTTAGGTGAATGGATTTTTGTTTATTGCCTCCTTATCTTTTGGATGTATTGCGGGTGTAATTGGAGGAATTCACGCGTTTTCTTTTAGAGAGCGTAGAGCGCGGTCAAAACAAATAAAAACAAGAGTTGGGTGCGTGTCGTATCTTTCCGCAAAGAATATTCATATAGAAAGTAGAGGCCTGCATCTTTTTGTCATACAAAAAATGGTTATGTTTTCTGAGAGTAGAGCAAATGAAAAGAAAAGGACGTTTTTGTTGCCCTGGGCTTTTGCCTTGGAAAAGAACGAAACAGTTATTTTGAAGGCTGGCTTGCAGGGTTTTGTTAATAAAGACGGAATATATCAATCAAGGTTATTATTTTCTCTTTTTGGTTTAGCGATGGGGCTGTTTCTTGGAGGTCTACTTTCGAGTGTTTTAGCTGTTATTTTTTCTATTTTGTTATTTCTTTTCGGTTTTATAGTTCCCATACGTGCACTTAAAGCGGAATCGGTATTGCGCTCACGCTGTATTGAGCGACAGCTTTCTCAAATGATTGAGGTTGTTATTTTGGGATTACGCAGTGGTCTGTCCTTCGACAGATCTGCAAAGTTGTATACGCAATATTTTGAAGGAAGTTTAAAGGAATCATTCTCAAGAGCTCAAAGCCAATGGGAGCATGGGCTTTCTGAAAGAAATACTGCTCTGAGGCAATTAGCAGACACATTTGATTCATCTCTTTTTTCTAGAGCGGTTGAAAGTATTGTTCGTTCGCTTCGTTTTGGCTCTTCTTTGTCAGAATCTTTAAGCCTAATTGCTAGTGAAGCGCGTTCGGTAAGAAAAACAGCTCTTGAAGAGCAAATAGCCAAAGCGCCAATCAAGATGCTTCTTCCTGTAGGAACGCTTATTCTGCCCGCAATGCTCATTTTGATAATGGGGCCAATTCTTTTGGATTTAGTTAATGGAATATAGAAAGAAGGAGGAATACATGAAAGCAAAAAGTGTATTGAAGGAAAAAGTGATTAGCAAATTTGAAAAGGGCAGAGACTCTTTTATTGGATGTTTGCGTCCTTCTCTGCTAACTGCCAAAGTTTCAGCAAGGAAATATGCAGGTCAGGGAACAACTGAATATGCGATTTTAGTAGGAGTTTTGGTAGTGATTGCAATTTTGGCAATTACCATTTTTCGTCCAAAAATTCAGGAATTATGGGATGCCATTGCATCGGGGATTAATGGTCTTTAGGAAGAAGTATCTAATGAGCTTTCAGCCAGGACAGGGAACCGTCGAATATGCTGTGGTGTTTGTTGCTTTTCTTTCGTTGGTTGTGGCGTTAGGGGTGCTGACTAATTTCTTACGGGATGGGGTTATTTTGGATCACCTTTTCTCTGGTGCCTCGCACTATCTTGGTGGATCTGGGGGAGTTTTGCGAGATGTATTTCTTTATTAGTGGAAATAGTAAAAGAGAAAATATACGAAGGAGTCTCTTTTTTGAAAAAGGGCAGGCAAGCGTTGAAGCTGCCGTTTTGATTCCTATTGTTCTTTTGCTTTTGATGTTGCTTATTCAGCCTGCAATTATCCTGTTTGATCGAATTGTCATGAAAAATGCAGCAACAGAGGGGTGTCGTTTGCTTTCGACAAAAACTGCTGTTCTTAGCGAAGGAACAGATCCTTATGAACAATATATATTGGCACGATTAAGTTCAATTCCAGAAGAGGATCATTTTCATGTTCATAAAGGTGGTTGTAGCTGGAATATTACTCTTTCGGGTGATGAATCAAGCAGTCTCGTTTCTGTTCGTATTCGCAATTATGTAAAACCTCTTCCTCTCATTGGTTTTTTCGCAGGTTCATTGGGCGCAACTAATGAACAGGGATTTTTTGAAATAGAGGTCAAGTCTGAATTTAGTCCTAAGAACGATTGGGTTTTTTCAAATGAAGCAGGTAAAAATCCGGAAAATTGGGTTAAACAGTGGGAGTAGAGATGGACGCAAATAATAAGTTTCTGAGCACCTTTGACCTGTTTTGGTCAAAAGAGGGAGGCTTTAGTACGGTAGGTATCGTGCTTGCGCTTTTGATTTCGATCTGTTTGCTTTTCACTGGTGCTCGAGTATATGAAATTAATTCATCGGTTTCTAATGTCCAGGAAGTAGCTGATGCCTCAGCTCTTGCTGCAGAAAATGTAGTGGCGGAGTTTTATATAGTTGCATCCTTGTGCGATGCTACGATTCTGAGTCTATCCTTGACGCTTTTAGTTACGTTAGGTTTGGGGGTTGCTTGTTTGTGCACCCCTTATACCTCTGCTATGGGAGAAGCTTTTTTGAAAGCTTCGGAAAAAATTAAAGAGTCAAGAGATCGGTTTTCAGAGACTGCTCAATCTTCTCTTGATAAATATCAATCAATACTTCCTTTTTTAGCGGTTGCGAAAGCGCAAAGTGTTTTTCAGGCAAACTCTTCACTTCCTCGTAAAGGAAATTTTAATGGGGTTGCGCTTTTGGTTCCGTGGGAAGGAAAAGATGAAGGATCTCTTTCTTATGAACAAAGCGATAAGGCTCAAGATGAGATAGAAAAGAAAAGTGATGAATTAAAAGAAGAGGGCTCTAAGGCAGAAGAAAAAGCTAAAGAAGCTAAAGAATGTAAAGAGCGCGCTTATCTTCACGATAGCGGTAGTCAATCAAGCTATTGCATGTATGAACGTGCTAGTACCTTAGCTGGTTTAAGCGGTGCCGAAAATCCCTATTTTTCTTCAGTAGAAACATGGTCGTTTTCGGCCGCGCTTGAAAGAGCTAAATCCTATTACAACAAAAGAGCTTCGCAAGAAAAGCCTAATGGCAATTCTGTGGCTGAACAATCTAATTCCGCCTTGAGAAAAAATTTTTTCCAGTATGCTTCTCAAGAAATTCAAAAAGGATACGTGCACGAGTTTGAAGATTCATTTGATGCATATTTTCCTCTTTTGCCTAAAAATACCGATGAGATGCGGGAAACAACTCTATATACGGAATCTATTTATCCGATAGGTCAGAGTTCTGATAAGCAGACCATGCATGCTTGGTCGGGCTGTCCTGGTTTAAAGGAACAAACGTATGTAGGGCAAGGCTCTATCCAACAGATGGATGGAGGTTCGTTTGAAGTATGTGAAAAGTGCGAATTTAAACCCAGTAGTATGGGAAGTGTAGCTTCTGCCTCTTCAAATATAGATAACGGATTTGAGTACCATTACCGAATAGTTGCTGAACAGGCAAAGCAATATCAAAAAGCGCGTGAAGCTTTTGCGCCTTCTGCTAAAAAAGTTAAAAGTATCACTGATGATTTGTTTGGATTTTTAAAAGACGCCTTCGATCAAGCCTGTAAGCAGAGAATAGAAGTATATCCACCCGGTAGGTTTGGAGTTGTTTGTTTTGCAGTCAATACGGGAACCTCTTCATCTTTTTCGCACTTAGCCTCTTTGTTTATTGATGATTCACGAGAGCTTGAAGCTTCGGTTGCACTTTCTTCTGCAGTTTTAGTAAAGGAGCCTTCCGATGAAAAGAAGAATGTAATCAATTCTTTTTTTGATGGAGTAACACAGGAAAACGCTCCTGCTTTAGGCCCTTTACGAACTATCTTTGATCTGTGGTCTTCTTTGCTCAGCTCTTATACTCAAGGGCAAAATGCTCTTTTGGATGGCTTGAGAGGTGCGCTCAATTCCATACCGTTTGCTAGTGAGAGTAAATTAGGTGATTGGGTATCAGGCAAGCTTGAGGCAATGATTGAAAAAATTGGTCTTGAACCTGCTGACCTTTCAGCTCCTAAACCGGTTCTTATCAATTCTGAACATGTATTGTCGGCAGATGATAGTACATTTTCAGCCAAATTATTATCGCTAAAACGGTTTTCGATTTCGTCTCCTCTTGCAAGCGGTGATGTTTTTGGGACTGTTCTTGATGGTGTGGAAGAACGTGGATCAGAAATAATTGATCAGTATTCTCAGGAGTTCGAGATTGCTCGTATCGAGTTGTTTGATGGCGCGGTCTCTATTCCCGTTACGGTTATTCTTCCAAGTTCATTTACTGATCATGCCCGTTCTCTTTTTGCTTCAGGAATTGAATCTTTAAGAGGTTTAGCGGTAAGCATTACAGGAACGAGGCAGTGGAAATGATCAAAAAAAGTAGAGCTTCGTTTTCATGTATGCGGTTTAGTGAAATTGCTTTGAAAGGGCGTTCATCATGTTTGTATCGAAATGACTTCCACAAACAGGGAGCACAAAGTGGACAAATGACAATAGAATTTGTTGTTTGTTTTCCCGTGATGTTAGTCGTTGCTTTAATTGCGATAAACGCCCTTTTGTTCTTTTCGGAATGCGCTTCTTTTGATCGTAATTTCAGAGAGGCCACCTGTTCTTATGCTTCTTCACCTTCTTATGGGCAAACCGTTGATAATTCTTGTGCAAAGATCAAGACGAGCATAGAGAAAGTTTGTAATGGCGACCTTGTTAGCGTGGATGTTGCTTCTTCAGGAATCGAAGGTGGTCTTGTTACTTTTACGGGAACATTATCTTTTACCCCAACCCTGTTTGGCGCTGGTTCGCTTAGCTCTGTTTTCGGAGTATCGTTCCCTCAATTGACGCATCAAAACCAGATAGTTGTTGACTGTTATAAGCCAGGGGTGGTTATATGACAACTTCAATGCATGCACATAGGGTGATAAAGGCTATAGGGATACTTTTTATTATTGTTTGCATTTGCGTTGCAATAGACCGTCTGCTTTGTTTAGGAAAAAGCCCTACCCTTGAAGCGTCGGGCAAGATAGCTCAAGAGATTCTTTTGAAGAACAACTCTTTGGAACTTGCGATAGAAAGTTATCCTCAATCTCTTCTTGATGTATATAGTTCGCAACCAACAGATTCCTTTAAGCAAGAGTGCTTTAACCCTCTAGATTACGGTGAGGTTTTTGTTGATGAAAAAGAGACGACACTCTTTCTTTCAACCCCTAAAAACAAAGACGAAATTTATACGACTATCGATCAGCTTTTAAAGGAGAAAGGCTGGAGTTGCGTTGAGAGTGGAATAGAAGGAAAGAATTCGTACGTTAAGGCAACTGGAGACGTTCGTTGGCTTTTTATTGAGATATGGACAACGGAATCTGGTTCGGCTGTTTTGATAACCAAAGGTGGTGAAAATGGAGAGTAAGAACGAGCCAACGCTTTATTTGGCTGCTACCTTTTTGGATCGCTTGAAAGGATTGTTTCGTTATCGAAAAAAAGAGGTTTTGCTTTTTATGGTTCCTTGTAATTCCATTCATACGTTTTGGCTTTCTCAACCGATTGATATTGCGTTTGTAGATCAGAAAGGATTGGTATTAGCTTCATATAAAAAAGTTCAACCTTTTAAGGTGCTTCGCGAAAAGAAGGCATATGGCGTTGTTGAGGCCTGGAGTACAACGGGCAATTATTGGTTTAAAGAAGGAGATCAAGTGTTTCATACAAAGACAACATTAACTAGTAAGGAGAGAATTGTATGAGTCTAAATTGCAATGAAGTGACGTATGAAGTAAAAGAATGTCCTGTTTGTCATTCACTTTGTTTTTCAGATATGGATGTTTGCTACGGTTGTTTGCATCAGTTTAAGCAGGGAAGTAATGAAAACAAGGATGTCTTGCTAAGCAAGGTAGATGAAGAGAAACAAAAAGAAGCAATTGCTGTTTCATCACAAAAAAATGAAGTAGCTGAAATGGAGAAGGTTAAACAATTATCTTCCTTGAGCTTAAATCAAGGTTCCCCTTTAAGTGGCACTGTTGTTGAGACGGGCCAAGTGTTGCGTTGCGGAGATAGCCAGGACGATAGTTTCAAGATAATAAAAACACTCCCTTTATCGCCTTCTCAACATGTTGAATTGGAAATTAAGGTTCAGATAAAAGGAGTGTAATTAAAAACGCTCACTACTAACCAAGGATGCGGTTCTTGCTTGCACAAGAAAGAACAATCAGCGATTGTAGCCATGCTTTTAAAGAGGCAACAGTAATGTTTTCCCAAGGTGTATAAAAAAAGAGCAACCAGTAATCGTGGTTGCTCTGATTGGTTGAGATTGTTTTTTCTTACTTGCTCAAGAAGGAATTAACTGCGGTTTCAATAGATTCAACAGAGTTATCAATGACTTCTTTGAATCGAATATCTTTTGAATCAAGTTCAGCTAAGCCTTGAGGAATATTGTGATTATTTGTCTCATTAGCAATAAGCTCGTTGAGTTCGCAACCTGAAAGAGCGCTGACTTCGGCAGGTAGTGGATCTTTTGGTGCGATGTCGTGAATTCCTCGATATACGTTTTCACCAAATTTTGCCCAATGAGCAGTAGAGGCAATAAGCACTTGGTTTTCACCGCGAAGGTTTTGCGTTGCTTTTATTGCAACAGCTGTATGAGGATCTACAAGATAGTTGTAATCTTTGAGAACTCTACCTATGGTTTCAAGGCAGGTGGCATTGTCGACTGAATCAGAAGCAAAATCTGCTTGGAGTTTTTCTAAGGTAGTGCTGTCTATCTTAAAGGAGCCCGTTTCTTTAAGATTCTTCATCCACTTAGATATTGTTTCGCCATCTCTTCCCGTCAACTCAAAGAGCTGTCGTTCCATATTGGAAGAGATCAAGATATCCATCGAAGGAGAAGGAGTGAGGACAAACGGACGGTCGGCAATTGAATATTCGCCAGTACTAATAAAGTCGGTCAAAACCCTATTTTCGTTGCTTGCGCAGAAGAGCTTTCCTAAAGGGGTGCCCATTTGTTTTGCATACCATGCAGCAAGAATATTTCCAAAATTGCCGGTTGGAACACAGACGTCAAGTGGTTCACCTGCAGAAAGCTTTCCGTCATTTACGAGCTTTCCGTAGCTTGAGATGTAATAGACAATTTGAGGAAGGAGGCGTCCCCAGTTAATGGAATTAGCGCTAGAAAGTGCAAATTGATAGTCCGCTAAGAGTTTGCCATTGAAGTCTTCGTCGTTAAAGACGCTTTTGACACCTGTTTGGCAGTCATCAAAATTTCCTTTGACTGACCAAACTTCAACATTGTTTCCTGCCTGCGTTGCCATTTGTTTGTACTGGATATCGCTAACGCCACCGTGAGGATACAAAACGGCTATTTTGACACCTTCTTTATCTTTGAAGCCCTCAAGTGCCGCTTTTCCGGTATCGCCTGAAGTTGCAACAAGGATTAAAAAGTTGTGGTGAATTGAACCTGCTTCACGTAAGCGCGATGCGCTTTCGGCAAAGAAAAGAGGCAGGCACTGAAGAGCCATGTCTTTAAAGGCGCTGGTGGGGCCGTGCCAAAGTTCTAATATGTGTGTTTTGCTATCAAGAGAGGTGATAGGACAAATGTCTTCGGAATCGAACTGTTCACCATAAGCCTGTTCCATAAGGGAAGAGATGGTTTCGTCATCAATGTCGATATTAAAGGCGCTATATATTTTCGCTGCTCGCTTAGCGTAGGGTAATTTTGCTAGAGAGATAATCTCTTCAAGGGAAAAGTGGGGAAGCGTTTCAGGAACGAATAATCCTCCACCGTCCGCGAGCCCTTCAACGACGGCTTCAGTAAAAGTTGCCGGATTTTCGCAATATCCTCTAGTATCAATGTATCGATTTGTAGGCATGTGATCATCTTTCGTGAGGTAACATTAACAGCGTAAGTATACTACGCTTGATGTTCATACGAGCTTTATTAATAAAAATGACTTTTTGATTTAATATTATTTGACACAAGGTATTACAGAAAGGGTTTACCGTGGAAAAAGTTTCTATGTCGCACGAGGATTACCTCGAAGCTATTGTTATGTTGGGGGGAACTTCCACGCAGTCCATTCGTTCGGTAGATGTTGCGGCAAAGCTTGGCGTTTCTAAGGCTTCTGTTTCAAAAGCAGTGGCTAGCCTTAAAGCTTCAGGCATGCTAGAACAACCCTTTTATGGTGATATTACCCTTACTAAAGAAGGGTATGAGTATGGCTGTTCTATTTTGGAGCGCCACACGATGCTTACTAAATTTTTAGTGAAAGCCATTGGTCTTTCGCCTGAAGTTGCTGAAGAAGAAGCATGTCAGATGGAGCATGCAATAAGTGACGAGTCATTTGAAAAATGGATGGTTTATTTTAAATCCCTTGGTTTGTAATTAGTGCTCAAAGAAATTTCACTAAATACTTGAGCAAAATGCTATGGGGCTGAGTAAGAAACATTTTATCCGTAAGTAAATAGAATTTCTTCTGCTTGGTGCGCTTTTATTCCGTACACTTGTTCTTTTATATAAGGTCTTATGGTATTATACGAACAAGTGTTTGGTATGAAAGGTTTTACATGGCAACAGGAATGAGAATTCTTGGTATAGACCCCGGTCTTGCTCATACAGGCTGGGGTCTTATCTTACAGAATGGTTCAAAACTTTCTTGTTTGGCCTATGGTTGTATTGAAACAAAAAGCAATCAGCCCCTTCCGTATCGACTACAAAAGATTTACCAACAAATGAGTGCTGTTGTGTCACGCTTTTCGCCTAGTGGGGTAGGTGTTGAAAGCGTTTGGTTTGGAACAAACACTCAAAGCGCTTTTGCAACTGGTCAAGCGCGTGGTGCGGCTTTGGTAGCATGTGCAAATAGTGGCATGATTTATGAAGAATATACGCCACGCCAAATTAAGCTTTCAGTTGTTGGTACGGGTGGTGCAGACAAGGGTCAGGTTCAGTATATGGTTAAGCAACTTTTGTCGCTTGACGCTATCCCTGCTCCTGATCATGCAGCTGATGCACTCGCGGCTGCCATTTGCTTTTCAACGCATATGGCAATGAGTAGCAAAATTGGGAAGGAAGTACAATGATTGCCAGCATAAAGGGAATTTTAATAGCAAAATCAATGGACACAATCATTGTTGAGGTTTCAGGTATTGGTTATCAAATTGGGATGGCAACCGCATCCATCGCAAAGCTTCCGGATTTAAAATCTGAAGTGCAAATCTTAACGCGCCTCCATGTAAAAGATGATAGTTGCGTGCTTTACGGCTTTTTATCTGAAGAAGAGAAGGATTTGTTTGAGAAGCTTATTAGCGTATCAGGCGTTGGTCCTAAAGCTGCTTTTTCGCTTTTGTCCTCTTTGGAAGTTGGCGAATTGATCTCTGCTATTGCTTCCGAAGATGCTTCGATTATTCAGCGTGCGCCTGGTATCGGTAAAAAAATGGCTTTCAGAATTGCTCTTGAACTTAAAGATAAATTTAAAGAAGAAGAAATACTGGAAGATTCTCATCCAATACAAGATTCTCTTGCAAGAACAGGTGCTAAAGATGCATTATTGTCGATGGGATTTACTTCCTCAGAGACAAGACTTGCGCTTAAAGGGGCGCCACCAGATTTATCTGAGGCGCAGTTGGTACAGTATGCATTGAAACGTTTAGGTAGATAAGTGTCAGAAAATTATGAAATAGAAAACATTTTATTTGATGCTTCTTCAGATCAGCAATCTTTTGGACAACGCTCTTCTCTACCACGTGAGCGAGATTGCTCAGTTGAGCTTCAAGAAGAAGATTTGGTGCTTGATAGAAGTCTTCGTCCTTTAAGTCTTGATGAATATCTTGGCCAAAAAAAGATAAAAGAGAGTCTTTCCATCCTTATTCAAGCGGCCAAGCATCGACATGATGTTATAGATCATATTTTATTTTCAGGGCCTCCGGGTCTTGGTAAAACAACCCTTGCTACGGTGGTAGCAAATGAGGTTGGCTCTAACATAAAGACAACGAGTGGGCCTGCTATAGAGCGCACGGGAGATCTAGCGGCAATTCTTACTAACTTAGAAGAAGGGGACGTTCTTTTTATCGATGAGATTCATCGTCTAAACCGTATGGTTGAAGAAGTTCTGTATCCCGCCCTGGAAGATTTTGTTCTTGATATTGTTGTTGGTAAAGGGCCGGCTGCTCGTTCTATTCGTCTTGATTTGCCACGCTTTACGCTTATTGGGGCAACCACGCGTACCGGTTTGCTGACGGGGCCTTTGCGGGATCGTTTCGGTGTTGCTTTCAGGCTTGATTATTATTCTGCGGAAGACCTATCGCAAATCGTTCGTCGTTCTGCTCGTATTCTTAAGGTGCAGATTGATGACGAGGGTGCTCTTGAAATTGCACGAAGGAGTAGAGGTACTCCGCGTTTGGCGAATAGGCTTTTAAGGCGCGTGCGTGATTGGGCTCAAGTTAGAGGCGATGGCTTTATAGACGAAGATTGCGCTGCGCAGGCTTTGAGTTTCTATGAAGTTGATTCGTTGGGGCTTGATTCAGTAGATAATCGAATACTTGGTTTGCTTTGCAATCAATTTGGCGGTAGGCCGGTTGGACTTTCTACGCTTGCTTCTGCACTTTCCGAAGATCCTGAAACTATAGAGGACGTATATGAACCATATCTTATGCAACAAGGTTTGCTTATACGAACCCCTAAGGGTAGACAGGCAACAGATCGCGCCTTTGATCATCTTGGCTTGTTGAGGGTTTCTTCAGATAAGACATAGTTCCGTTTTGAGCCCGATGTTTATTTTTCAGCGCGCAATCTATGCAAGATAATCCAAGCAAGACTATCATTGTTTTAATAGGCGGTTCAAATAAGGCAACCATTGTTTTGCGGTTTTATCGCTGAGTTAGATTTATAAATTTCAAGGTTTTACGTTTATGTCAGGAAGAATGGGTTTTCGTAAAACGATTAGAAAAACGTCTTGCTGTAAAGCGATCAGGAGTAATGGGTTGTTGCAAAACGATTAGGAAGAACGGGTTGTTTTTGTAAAGCGCTCAAGAGCCAATCAGGAGTAATAGGTTGTTGTAAACAATTACAGACAACGGTTTGGTGTTGGTTGTGTTTTCGCAACTTTGATATCAAGATGTTTTGTCGTTGATGGTTTTTCCTAGAGGGGGATTAACATATGCTACATCAAGATTATTTAGTCAGAATGTTTATGATCTTAGCGGCCGCTATGAGAGAAAACGTCTTTAGATCTGCTGACAAAGAAGACCCTGAGGCCAAAGCTGAACTGCTAGAAAATACCCTCATAAATGCAACAGAAGTTGATGGAACCCTTCTTTTAAAGATGGATCCCGACACAATGGTTTCCATGCTTCAAATCTCTAATACTGACCCTTTGCTTATACAGTATGTAGCTCGCACCTTGCTTTTGGAATCGCAGTATTTAGAAGAGGCTCAGCAAACTACCCGTGCCACCTTGAGAAAAAACCAAGCACTAACTTTAGCTCGTGCATATGGATTTCCTCTTTCTTTGGAAGATCTTACTCCTGAGGCACTCGAGCAATTTTTTAGTGAGACCATGGAACAGGTTAAATAAGCTCGTGTTCTACCGCTCATCCCAACTATTTTTTCCGCTCAAAAAAAATAGTATTTAGCCCTTGACCAAAAAGTAACCAAAAGATAACATTTCCTCCGTAAGTTAACCAAAGTGAACTAAAATAGCTTATAATATGACAAAGCATACGGTAGGTTAGGACAATGGGGGGCTGATGACATGGTTTTATCTGAAGTAAAGAAAAATGGTGTATACCACGTTAAGCGTCTTGAAGGTTCAGATGATCTAAACCGCCATCTAGTAAATCTTGGTTTTGTCTCTGGTGAGAGAGTTACGGTTGTATCTCGCATTGCGGGAAATATTATCGTAAACGTTAAAGGCTCACGCGTGGCACTTTCGGCTGAGTTAGCTCGAAACATTGTTATTTAAACGTTCGCTTCAATCTCTTATGTACTGAAAGGGGGTAGAGTGAAAACTTTACGTGATGTAAAAACTGGTGAAACAGTTCAGGTTGTCAAGCTTCACGGCGAAGGCGCCGTGAAGCGTCGCATTATGGATATGGGTATAACAAAAGGTTGCACGGTATATGTCCGCAAAGTTGCACCTTTAGGTGATCCTGTGGAAGTAACCATTCGTGGTTACGAGCTTTCTATTCGCAAAGGCGATGCTGAACTTATCGAAGTTTCTGGCGAATAGTAAGAGTTTTATTTTTTAGAGCTGCGTTTTCGCAGCCTTGTTTTTGAAGAAGAGTTAACTTAAGTTAACACTGAATGGAGGATGATATGAGAGTTGCACTAGTTGGCAACCCGAACTGTGGCAAAACCACTCTCTTCAATGCTCTAACAGGTTCAAACCAATATTGTGGTAACTGGCCTGGTGTTACGGTAGAAAAGAAGGGCGGGCATCTTAAGGCTGATAAGTCTATTGAGATTACTGACCTTCCTGGCATCTATTCTCTTTCCCCTTATACCTTAGAAGAGGTTGTTGCTCGTAACTTCATCATTGAAGACAAACCAGATGCAATTTTAAACATTGTTGACGGCAGTAATCTTGAACGTAACCTCTACCTAACCACCCAGCTTTTAGAGATGGGTGTTCCAGTGGTAGTTGCGGTCAATATGATGGACATTGTTCGCAAACGTGGAGATGAAATTTATATTGACGAGCTAGCTAGCGAGCTTGGTTGTAATGTGGTTGAGATTTCTGCCCTTAAGAATGAAGGCATTGACGATGTTGTTAATTGTCTTAAGGCCGTCAATCCAGATGCTACCCCTAAACCTATTACTTTCTCTGCTCCTATTGAGGAGGCGGTAAATGAAGTACAAGGCCGTTTGGGAGACGAGATTCATGAGTCTTTAAAGCGTTTTTATGCAGTTAAGCTTTTGGAAAAAGATAAAAAGATTTCCGACTCCCTTACCAATACTCCTGACATTCAGGATGTTATTGCCAAAGCGGAAAAAGCTTGTGATGACGACACCGAAAGTGCCATCATTAATGATCGTTATACGTTCATTAGCACCATAATTGACAATTGTCGCAATAGGGGTGACAACTCTGGTTTAACCACCTCCGACAAGATTGACCGCGTTGTAACTAATCGTTTTTTGGCCTTGCCAATTTTCGTGGTTGTAATGTTTCTTGTTTACTTCATTTCAGTATCAACGGTAGGAACTATTGTTACTGATTGGATGAATGACGGTGTATTTGGCGATGGCTGGTTCTTAGGTCCTGGCCAAGAACAGTATGACGAAGAAAAAGATGCTTACGAAGAAGCAGTGGCCAATGTAGCCGCCTTTGAATCTGCTGGTACCGAAAAAGGGCTTGATCCTGCTTCAGAAACTTTTGCTGACCAGGCAAAATCAAAGAATCTTGTTGCAACCTATGAATCATACGATGATGAAACCGGCAAGAACGAAACCGTAAAGGTTGATAGTGATACCTATGCTGAATCGTTAGAGACACTTGCTCCTTATAAGGGTGATCAGCAAGCAATAGCAGCTTTTGAAGCGGCTGCTGCTGATAAAAAGGTTGACCTTTCTGGCATAGATCCTGAATCTAAAACCTTAGCAGCTGACGTAGAAAAGGCAATTGAAGATTCTGGTATCACCAGTGTTGTTGCTACGTATACCAATGATAAGGGCGAAACTGTCCAGGTTGATGCTACTAAGTATGCTGAAGAAGTGGTAGGCACTCAGCCTGATCCTAATAAGTATGGTATTTGGGTGCCGGGCATTCCTGTTCTTGTTGAAAATGCTTTGGATAGTGTTGGTTGTGTTGACTGGCTTAAATCTCTCATCCTTGATGGTATCGTTGCTGGTGTTGGTTCAGTTCTTGGCTTTGTTCCTCAGATGCTCATCCTGTTCTTTATGCTTGCAATTCTTGAAAGCTGTGGCTATCTTTCGCGTGTTGCCTTTATTCTTGACCGTGTTTTTAGACGCTTCGGTCTTTCAGGTAAGTCGTTCATTCCGCTCCTTATTGGTTCAGGATGTGGCGTACCTGGCATCATGGCGTCTCGTACCATTGAGAATCAGGCAGACCGTCGTATGACGGTTATGACCGTGACCTTTATCCCTTGTGGCGCTAAGCTTCCTGTTATTGCTTTGTTTGCTGGCGCAATCTTTGGTGGCGCATGGTGGGTTGCTCCAAGTGCTTACTTCTTAGGCATTGCAACGGTTTTGTGCTCTGGTGTTATCTTGAAAAAGACGCGCTTCTTTGCCGGCGAAGTAGCTCCGTTCATTATGGAATTGCCTGCTTATCACGTGCCAACTCTAGGAACCGTATTGCGCAGTACCTGGGAGCGTGCATGGGCATTTATCAAGAAGGCATGTACCATCTTGCTTCTTGCTTGTATCGTTATCTGGTTTGTTTCAACCTACGGTTTCGAAAATGGAGCCTTCTGCGCAGTAGCTGATCAAACTAATTCAATCTTGGCAGCTATTGGTTCGTTCTTTGCTTGGGCTTTCATTCCACTGGGATTTGGCGACTGGCAAGCAACCGCAGCTTCTCTTTCTGGTCTTGCTGCAAAAGAAGACATTGTTGCTACCCTTGGTATCTTGTATGCATCTCCTGATGGAACCTGGTATCAGAACTTTGCTTCAAGCTATGGCTATGCAGCAGGATATGCATTCATGGCATTCAACCTTATCGCAGTTCCCTGCTTTGCTGCTCTTACCGCGGCTGCTCGTGAGCACAATTCCAAGAAATGGTTCTGGGCTCAGGTTGCCTTCCAGATTGGTACTGCATGGGTAATTGCTTTGTGGATATTCCAGTTCGCTGGATTGTTCACGGGCGAAATTGGCTTCAATGTATTCACTGTTGTTGCAATCATTCTCTTCATTGCCTTCCTCTACTTGCTCTTCCGTCCTAACAAATGGAAGAACGTTCAGGCAGAGCGTGCGGTAGATGTAACTGCTTAGTGGTTTTAGATGAGTTGAAAGTTTTTGATTAAAGAAAGGAAGGACTAGAACATGACGCTTGGTTCGGTAATTGTTGGATTAATACTTCTAGCTATTGTTGTTGCCATTATTGTCAGCATGGTTCGTGCTCGGCGCGCAGGAAAACATATCGGATGCGACGGATGCGGAAGTTGTTCTCAAGGTTGTTCTAGTTCTTCTTCCTCTTCAGAATGCTCTTGTGCCGATAAAATGGTAAAAGACATGGAAGAGCGATTACGTTAACTCGCATTGTGCACCAGATACCAACATGGAACCCCTTGTTCAGTACTTCACTTATCTATGTTGGTTCTAAAGACGCAATGAAAACAGACGCCCCTCTCTTTGAGGGGCGTCGCTTTTTTAGGTTGTAGCGAATTGTCGTGGCCTTTAGAATAAAGACAATTCAGTTACTAACAAGGAGCGTTAGCGCAATTCATGGCAGAGCAATTAAACTTCCGGGGTTTGAAAATTTGTCTCACTCGAAGGAATACCAAGGCGCTCAGATTATCAATTAAGCCCACGGGCAAAATAACCTTAAGCGTCCCTTTGCGCACTTCAAAAAAAGAAATAGAGAAGTTTCTTACCGCTCGCTTGGATTGGATTTATACAAAACAGCAAGAAATTCTTTCTCAACCTATGGCGCAGGCCGAACATGCCTCCAAACAAGAACAAAATGAATGGAAGCAAGTGCTTGAAGCTTGTGTCCCTCCTTTAATTGAAGAATGGAGCGCTATTCTGGGCGTTGAGGTTAAGACGCTTGCTTTTCGCAATATGAAAAGCAGATGGGGGAGCTGTCAGCCTTCTACGGGAAGGGTATGTATCAATACAAGGCTCGCCCTATATCCTCCTGAGTGTTTGGAATATGTGGTAGTTCATGAGCTCTGCCATTTTTTTGAACAAAACCATGGAAGGGGATTCTATGCGCTGATGGACAAAGTCATGCCTGATTGGAAAGCGCGCAAAGCTAAGCTACGCTAGGGTAGCTTGTGGCAGTTTGTGGTCAGATTTCCTGCGATTAGCTTTGCTTTTTATGTAAACGCAGGAAATCATCGGTGTATCATTCTTCAATGATTCTGAAGAAAACTGTTTTTGAACTGGGGTCTTCTTTAGGTGCAACACTTTTACTCTCAAAGATTCCGAGAGAATCAATAAAGGGTACAAATTTCTTGAATCCAAAATTGCGCGTGTCGAAATCAGGCAGTTGTTTGGCAAGAAGTGCACCGAGGGTCGAAGATAAAATCCATCCGTCTTCTCGGCAGTAGTCTTCGGAGAGATCTCTAAGGACTTCAGAAACCTGGTCGATATCTGAGCCATACCCAAAGGTGGAAATTAAGACGCTATTTTCTTCCGTTGTTTTAGCGGATGAGGACTTAGGAGTATTTTCTGCTGGCATCTTTTGTCCTTGCTTGTTAGATTTGTTTGCCTGTTGTTTTGCTTTTGGCTGTTGTTCCTGCTTCTTTTCTGCCTTTGAGCTATTCTTGTCCTTCTGTAAAAGATCAAGATAAGCAAATTTGTTACAAGCTGAAATAAATGAGCGAGGAGTTTTCTGTTCTCCCATTCCTAGAACATACTTTTCGCTTTCGCGCAATCTTGAAGCAAGACGAGTAAAGTCACTATCCGAAGAGACGATACAAAAGACATCGAGATCCTTTTCATAGAGCATATCCATCGCGTCAATTATAAGAGCAGAATCCGAAGAATTTTTTCCCGTTGTATTGCTGAATTGCTGAATGGGGACAATAGCATTTTTGAGAATCTGCTTTTTCCAAGAGCCCATTTCTTGCATTGTCCAGTTTCCGTAGATGCGTTTCAAAATGATATTACCCAGACGGGTTGCTTCTTGGAGAATGGTATCAGCGTATTTACTTGAAATATTTTCCGCATCTATGAGCACGGCTACGCGCATTTCGTTATTCATGAATAACCTTCCTACTTTATAAACATTGCATCGCCAAACGAAAGAAGTCGGTAATGCCGTTTGATGGCATGCTTGTAGGCTGCCATAATTTTATCGCGCGAAGAAAAGGCCGAAACTAACATCATGAGCGTTGAGCGCGGAACGTGGAAGTTGGTGATAAGCGCGTCAACAACTTTGAATTCGTAACCAGGGAGAATAAACAAGCTTGTTTTTTCTCTATCGCGCGCAACAAGGTAGCGCTTTTCGTTATCCCACGCGCTTTCAAGGCTACGAACACTGGTAGTTCCAACAGCAATAACGCGCCCACCTGATGCTTTGGTTTTCGTGATTGCATCAACGGTTGTTTGCGGAACGGTATAGCGTTCAGTATGGATTTGATGATCATGCGGGTCTTCTTCGTCAACAATTCTAAAGGTATCCAGTCCAACCTCTAGATGAACCGTCTCAAAACCGACCCCTTTAGCTTTGATTCTCTCAATCAGCTCAGGGGTGAAGTGAAGCCCTGCCGTAGGAGCGGCCGCGCTTCGTTCTTCCTGAGAGAAAACGGTCTGATATAGTTCTTCGTCTCCCGTGTAGTTTTTGATATAAGGAGGCAGGGGAGTATGACCAACTTGATGGAGTGCATCATCAAGGGAGGTCAGCGGGGTAGTAAGGCGAACAAGCCGCTCTCCTTTTTCGGCTCCTTCAACCCAATCAAGAATTTCAGCTGAGAGAATAACCGAATCTTCTTTGTTGCAAAAATCAACTATGGCACCTGGCTTAAGACGCTTACCAGGCCTTACCAGTGTCTCCCAAATGGCGCTTGAGTCCTTCTTCTCTTCGTAATCAAAGCGCTCTTTCAATAAAAAGATTTCGCTTGCCCCTCCGGTGTTTCGCTTTTTTCCCAGAAGGCGCGCCGGCATAACACGCGTTTCGTTTGCAACCAATAAGTCACCGGGCTCAAGAAGATCATAAATGTCTTTGAAAATCATATCCTGAAGTGCGCCCGTTTTGCGATTCATCACCAGCATCTTGCATTCATCTCGTATAGGGGATGGCTCTTGTGCAATACAGTGTTCGGGTAGTTCGTAGTCGAAATCATCAGTTTTTAGCATGGAAAGTTTTGCCATCCTTTCAGCTTTTTTCTTGGCTTTGCGTAAAGCTTTTCGTTCTTCTCTTTCTTGTTTGGCTTCTTCGTTTGAAAACGAACAGCCACAATAATTCTGTCGATACATCCCTAGCGCGCGACTTCTTTTGGTAGCTTCTGGGTAATTTTCTCGGTAATCGCGAAAGAGCGCCGTGATGTTAGGGTAGGGCGCAACACAACGCTCAAGCTCTTCTTCAATAATAGAAGTAAACTGGTAAGGGCTTACCGTCAGTGTTGTGGTTAGCGCCTCAAAGTTGTTTTCGTGGGCATACCGAGCCAACTCTTCAAAGCGCAGGCGATAACAGGCGCGACATCTTGATTCGCGGGGTGCTTTGTTGTCCCATGCGCTAGAAATGGCTTTCCTCCAGTATTCAGGATTATAAGACCCTTCTATTACTGGGATATTTTCTTTCTTGGCCCACGAAAGCAGGGTGTTTAATCGATGCGAATATTCTTCTTGGGTATCAATATTTGAATTCATGTATGCAATGGTTATATCGTGTCCTTCTTCTAAAAGGCAACGAACGGGCTCAAGAGAGCAGGGACCACAACAGGCATGAAGAAGTAATTTCATAAGCTTATCTTTTCTCTCTTAAATCATGTCATATACTAACATCTATATGTTGAATGTTTTAAATAATTAGAGGACTACGCATATGGATAATGCCAACTACAAAGCCATTTTCTTTGATTTAGATGGAACGCTTCTAGATCTTGATATGGATCTTTTTCTCAAGGAATATTTTGAGGGAATTAGCGCCTTTTTTGGATCAAGAGGCTATGATGCCAAGTTGTTCTTTAAAGCTATCATGGCTGGTGTCAAAAGCATGACTCAAGAAGAAGGTGGATGCAATTATGACCGCTATTGGAATACCTTTTGTGCCCTAACGCAGGAAAAAAGAGAGGAAATGGAACCACTCTTTCTTGAGTATTACGAAACGGATTTCAACAACATTGGTAAAAATGTTACCCCGCGTGAAGAGGCGCGTGAAATTTTGAGCATACTCAAACAGAAACACTATCCGCTTTACCTAACGACGATGCCCCTTTTTCCGCGTGTTGCAGTAGAAAAACGTCTTGGGTGGGCAGGGTGTCCGGTGGATGTTTTTGATCGAATAACAACCTATGATAATTCCACAAAAACCAAACCTTATTTGGAATACTATCAAGAAAATGTCGAAAAGATAGGCGTTGATCCAAGCGCTATTTTAATGATTGGAAATAATACTAAAGAAGATCTTAGCTGTATGGGTTTGGGCATTGATGCTTATTTGGTTACTGATTGCTTGCTTGATCCTATTGGGTTTGATATTGAAACAGTAAAGCATGGCTCTTTGCAAGATCTCTTAGCATTTGTTAAAGCTCTTCCAGATTGTGAGTAGAACGGTGTCGTTTTTCGATTTTGATATTAAGGCTCAAAGTGGACATGCACGAGCAGGAGAATTTATTACTCCTCATGGCATTGTTAAGACGCCACTTTTTATGCCGGTTGGTACAAGCGCTACCGTAAAAGGCATAACCCCTCAAACACTCAAAGAAATTGGGGCGCAGATTGTTCTTTCTAACACCTATCATCTCTCTTTGCGTCCTGGCGAAGATTTAATTGCCGAAGCGGGTGGCCTTCATTCTTTTATGAGCTACGATGGGCCTATTTTGACTGATTCGGGCGGTTTTCAGATCTTTTCGTTAGCTGATACGTTAAAGCTTGATGATGACGGAGTTACGTTTGCCTCTGTCTATGATGGCTCAAGGGTAAGATGGACTCCTGAGCGCAATATGGAGATTCAGCAAAAGCTTGGCGCTGATATTATCATGCAACTTGATCAATGCCCTCCTTATCCAGCTACGCGTCAGTATGTGCAAAGAGCTGTTGATTTGTCGGCAAATTGGGCAGAGCGATGCTTGGCTGCCCATACCCGCGAAGATCAGGCGCTTTTTGGAATTTGTCAAGGAGGAATGGATCTAGAACTGCGCCTTGAGTCAATCAATCGTCTTGAAGCAATAAGCAAAGCAAGCGTAGAGCGAGGCCACAAGGACTTCAAAGGTTATGGCATTGGTGGCTACTCCGTGGGTGAAAGTCATGAGGTTATGTTTGAAACGCTCGGTCAAGTAGCTCGCGCGCTTCCTGAAAATAAGCCCCGTTATGTTATGGGAGTTGGAAATCCTACTACTTTGGTTCGAGCAGTGCATGAAGGTGTTGATATGTTCGATTGCGTTCTTCCTACCAGAACAGCACGCATGGGAACGGCTTTTTCTTCTCAAGGGCGCATGAATATGAGAAACGCCAAATTCATCCATGATTTTGGACCCATTGATCAACATTGCAGTTGTCCGGTATGTCAAACTCACAGTCGCTCTTATATTCGTCATTTGGTAAAACAGAATGAAATGCTGGGGAGTATTCTTTTGAGCACTCACAATTTATTCTTCTTGCTTGATCTTATGAGAAAAGCTCGAGAGGCCATTTTGGCTGAATCATATGAGGACTTTTATCAGGAATGGATGCATTCGCCTGCAGTAAAAGACTACTAAAACTATCAAAAGGCTCAATGCTGTGCTTGTCATGAGGCACGGTTTTGAGTTTTGATGGTTTGTAGTTCGGCAAATCGATACAATTTAGTTTTTAATATCATATGATTTTGGGTTAATAACTGGATTTTCGCGTTATTATGGAAATCGTCTGTTTGCATTTATGAAGTGCAAGCTTATTTTTTTGAGGGAAAAAATAGATAAGGATTTAACGTGCCTAATTTGAGTAAAAAGAAAAACAAGAAAGGCAAATCAAAGCGTTCTAACGCAGACAGAAGAAATATTTGGCTTTTGATCTTAACAACGATTCTTGTTTTGGGTTCAATTTTTATGTTCACCCCTCCACAAGAAAAAGTTAATCAAGGACTTGATATCCAAGGCGGTCTTTCTGTTGTCCTTAGTGCAAATAGCACCAATGGCGAAGATGTTTCCACTGAAGATATGGAAAAGTCGCGCGCCATTATTGAGTCTCGTGTTAATGCATTAGGTGCTTCTGAAGCTACGGTTCAGGTTCAAGGAACCAATCAAATTTTGGTACAAATCCCTGGTCAGTCTGACACCGAAAAGGCTCTTTCTACTATCGGCAAAACCGGTAAGCTAGAGTTTGCTCGCGCTGATTCGTTTACTGATTCAGACGACCAAACAGCAATTACTAATGGCACGTATGCACAAAAGCAAACCTATACTGATGATTTTGGCAATTCGTTTAGCTCAGGCCAGACTACCTATCGTTCGGTCAAGAGCGGAACATATACGCCTTTGATTACCGGCGAAAATATTACGAGCGTTACGGTTGATAAAGCGTCAGAGACAGGCACTGATTATGCGGTTAATCTAAAGCTCAATAGTGAAGGTGCTGCTGCATTTGCTGAAGCAACAAAAGAACTGGCTCCTTCTAAAGGCCAGATCGTTATTATTCTTGATGGCCAAATCCAGTCAGCCCCTAAGGTTCAGGCCGAAATTACCACGGGTGAAGTATCCATTACTGGTGGCTACAGCAAAGAAGACGCTCAAAGCTTGCAGACCGTTCTTGAAAGTGGTTCGCTTCCCGTAAGCTTCCAATACGAACAAAGCCAGGTTGTAGGACCTACCTTAGGTCAAGACGCTCTTAAGAGTGGTGTTGTAGTTGCCTTGGTTGGCTTGTTGTTGGTTATCTTGTATCTCTTGTTCTTCTATCGTGGTCTTGGCGTTTTGACCGCAGCTGCGATGGTTGTATTCGCTGTTCTGTATCTTGGTCTTTTGGCTACCTTGTCTGCGTTCGGGCTTTTCTCGCTCTCACTTGCAGGCGTAGCGGGCGTTGTTTTGACCATTGGTATGGCGGCGGACTCGTCAATTCTTGTACTGGAGAGATTCCGAGAAGAGATACGTATGGGAAGAAGCGTAAAAGCTGCTTCCATTACCGGTGTTCGCCATGCTATTCAAACTTCAATTGACGCTGACTTGGTAACACTTGTTTCTGCGTTGACCTTGTTCTTCTTGGCTTCTGCTTCCGTTAAGGGCTTTGGTTTAACATTGGCACTTGGTATTGTTTGCGACATTGTTATGATGTTGATCCTCAAGGCTCCGCTTGTTCGCTTGTTGGCGCCACACTCTATTGCAAAGCATCCTGTTTATTGGGGAATCAAAGATAGCCAAATTGCTTCAGAGGCCTATAAGGAGCTTCTTGAGAACAATAGTCCTGAAGCTAATCAAGCTGAGCCTGACGCGCCACGGCGTTCTACGGCAGAGATTCTCTCTGGTCTTAAAGGTCGCTTTATCAAGAAGGATATTAACTTCTTGGGAGCAAGAAAGGTTCTTCTTACCATTTCGGCTTGTTTGATTATCGCTTCGTTTGCTGTAGTGGGAATTAAGGGTCTTAACTTTGGTATTGAATTTATTGGTGGTACGTCAGTCTCTTTCCATAATACGGGTGATGTCACCATCGATCAGATGCGTGATGCCTTCGATAAAGCAGGAGAGCCTGATGCGGTTGTTCAAACAACCACTTCAGATGGCGCAGAAGGCTTCTTGATCAGAACCACTTCAACTTCTGCTGAAGATGCTACTTCGGTAGCTAACAGTGTTGCGAGCTCCTTGAATCTTTCAACTTCAAGCTATGAAGTAAGCACTATCGGTCCTGACTGGGGCGAGGGAGTAATTAAGTCGTCACTTATTGCTTTCGTTGTTTCGATGCTTTTGATCATTGCCTATATTGCTTTCCGCTTCGAATACAAGATGGGTATTATGGCAGTCTTAGCGCTTGTTCATGACTTGATCATTGTTATCGGTGTATATGCCTTGTTTGGCAGAGAAATTACCCCGAATACCATTGCTGCGCTGTTAACAATCCTTGGTTATTCGCTCTATGACACGGTCGTAGTATTCCACCGCATTAATGACAATATGAAGGAATCTAAGGTCAAGTGTACGTTCATGAGTATGGCAAACCATTCACTCAATCAGGTGTTTGTCCGTACCATCAACACCACGCTTACTTCGTTTATTCCTGTTTTGGCTATGTTGCTCTTTGGTGGCGAAACGCTTAAAGACTTCGCTTTCGCTATGTCAATTGGTCTTTTGGCTGGTTCTTATTCTTCGATTGCCGTTGCAACACCGCTGTTCTCAATCTGGAAATCGCGTGAGCCTAAGAACAAAAAGCTTACTAAGAAGTTTGGAGATGCAATTACGCGCTTTACCTTTGCTTCAACCCCTCTTCTTGCAACAGCAACTGCATCTGCAGGTGCGAGCGTTGCAAGCGAAGTTGCCCCTGAAACAAAAGTGCCTGTTGATTCTCAAAATGACAACCAAAAGACTTCGGATACATCCAAGAAGCAAAAATCTAACAATGCTAATAAAAAGCGCGTTAATTATCACTATCGAAGGAAAAAGAAATGAGAGAAGCAAGTTCACCAAATTTCGCTCCACCAGTAGAAGAAGGCATGGTGTTTACGTTTGCTGATGAAAAAGGGGAGCAAGTTTCTTTAGAATTTTTGGGATTGATCCTACATGATGACCAACGTTATGGGTTCTTCTTTCCGCTTGAAGAAGGCAGTGATGTTGGCTCTTCGGGCGAGGTTGTAATTCTTGAAGTTACTGAACTTGATGAAGAGGGTCAACCGTGTGCTTTTGAGCTTCTTGAGGATGAAAATATTGCTCAGGATATATTTCAAGAGTTCAAACAAGCTACGCAGGGGATGTATGATTTCGCTTAGAACATTCTAGAGATTTGAAATAGTTTGTAGTTAAATGACCACCATTAGGGGTGGTCATTTTCCATTTACGGGATTTACTCCATTTGTTAACCGTTCGTTCATACTTTTCCTTTTACAATACCTGAAACACTTTAGCTAACAAAAGTGGCTCTTCGATTTGTCTTTTGTTGCGCTAGGAGTTTCGCTTGTTGGAAACAAACGATTAAGGTGGAAGGTATGGAAGACTTTTTATATCAGTTCTTTATCAATCCTTTTGTGAGCCTTGGGACTGGCTTGGCGCAAGCCGGCACAGGATCTACCAGCTGGATTGAAGACGTTGTCTCTGCTCTCGATAGCTTTGTTTGGGGTCCAATTATGATCCTTTTGCTGTTAGGAACTCATGTGTTTATGACCTTTAGAACAGGCTTTATCCAACGTAAGCTTTTTAAAGGTATTAAACTCTCGGTTACCAAAGACGAAGGCTCTGGCGACGTGAGTCCCTTCCAAGCTTTAACAACTTCGCTTGCTGCAACCATTGGTACCGGAAATATTATTGGTGTCGCAACAGCGCTTATTGCGGGTGGCCCCGGAGCACTTTTGTGGATGTGGCTTACCGGTGTTTTTGGTATTGCAACTAAGTATTCTGAAACGCTTATTGCGGTTAAGTATCGCGTAAAGGATCACAATGGCAACATGCTCGGTGGTGCTATGTATGCTCTGCAACGTGGTTTTAAGAAAAAGAAGCTTGGCAAAGTGCTTGCGGTTTTGTTCGCTCTGTTTGCTGCTATTGCTTCGTTTGGCATTGGCGCTGCTGTTCAGGCGAATTCGCTTTCTGGCGCTATTGTCTCTGTTGCCGGGGATGTCTCAATTGCAACTGAAACATTTTCAGTTTTCGGCCTGTTTGAAACCTCTCCTTTGCAGGTTATCGTTGGTGTCTTAGTGGTCATATTTGTTGCGGTAGTTATTTTGGGTGGCATCAAGTCTATTTCACGTGTTTGCGAAAAGCTTATTCCTTTCATGACTATCTTTTATGTTGTTTCTTGTTTGGTAATTATCGGCATGAATGCTCCCTTTGTTGGTGAAGCTATTGCTGTTATTGTTACCTGTGCCTTTACTCCTCAAGCTGCCTTTGGTGGAGCGGTTGGTACTTCAATTATGATTGCTCTTCAAATGGGTTGTGCCCGTGGTTTGTTCTCAAATGAATCCGGTCTTGGTTCTTCGCCATTGGTTGCATCTGCTGCGGTTACCAGAAACCCTGCTCGCCAGGCTTTGATTTCTATGACTGGTACGTTTTGGGATACCGTTATTGTTTGCGCGCTCACGGGTCTTGCGTTAGTTTCTTCCATCATCGGAAACCCCGACATTGCTAATACGTTTGTAAATGGTGGATTCACGGGTGCTTCCGCTTCTTTGGTCACTACCGTTTTTGCTCAGATTCCTTATGTTGGTTCAATCGTATTATGTATTGGGTTGGTTCTTTTTGCTTATTCAACCATGCTTGGTTGGTCCTATTACGGAAACCGTTGTATTACCTATCTATTCGGAAAAAATGCCATTAAGCCTTATCAGATTATCTTTATCTTTATCTGCTTCCTTGGAGCAATTGGTGTATCGGGCTTTGTATGGGATATTTCAGATATGACCAATGCTCTTATGGCAATTCCTAATTTGATCGCCGTTCTTGGTTTGTCTGCCTTGATTGCGCGTGAGACTAAGTACTATGTGTATAAAGGAAATCTTGATGCGGTAGACGAAACACCGATACCGGTCGAAGAGGCAAAATAAATTCGGATCCAGTTTTGCCTTTTGGTGCTAAAGATTCGTCTTTAGTGAACTCATATAATCATCAAAGAGGTCTACGTTTTTACTGATGAACGTAGGCCTCTTTTAGTTATCTAGAAGGTTCTACATTCATCAATAATTTGGTCGTTAGCAGATTCGCGGAGGCCTTTTTTAGTTACCTGAAGGGGTTCGGGGTCCTGGACTTATCTATAATTTGGTTGTTGTCAGATAAGGGCAGATCTCCTTTTTGTCATCTACAAGGTAAGCATTTTAAAATTGTTTGTTTCTTTTCGCGTAGTTGCAACGAAAGCTAGGAATGATTGCAACGCAAGTGATTGGTGGGCACTTTGTTTTGTAGCGAGCACAATTTCCCGTTTCAGGGGAACGGAAAGTGGCTTGAGTAGTATCTTGAGATGCGTATGAGCAAGCGAGAGCCGGTATCCCATACCAATGCCTAAATGCTGTTCAATAAGCGTGGCGGCAAGTTCATCTTCTTGAGCGGTATAGGGGATGGTTGTTTTGACGCCTTGTTCGTCAAGATAGCGATGAAAATCTCCCCGATGTATACCCACCATAATCAAGGGATGCAACGAAAAAACTTCAGGGGAGATAGAAGCGGTACTGTCATAAGTTGGATGAATCTCAAAAAAATTGCAAGGTAACACTGCCACTGCTTCATCTGAATAAAAAGGCATACAGTTTATTTTTGAATCACTTGTTCTATTTTGCAAAAAGCCCAAGTCTATTGTTTCGTCCAGGAGCGCTTTCTCAATCTCTTCATAAGAGAGGTGGTCAATCTCAAAGCGAATGCCAGGGTGAGTAACGCTAAAGTCAGACAATAGTTTTGGAAGAAGCGAAGAGGAAACGCTTGTAATTGATCCAATGCGAACCAGACCCGATTCGTTTCCTTTAAGGGAAGCAATTTTTTCTTTAAGCGTGTGTTCGGTATTTACGAGATCCTGCAAGTAGGGAAGGAGCTCCTTGCCTTCGGGTGTGAGGGTGTTTTTCTTTTTGCTTCTAATTAAAAGCGTCAATTCCCATTCTTTTTCGATTGAATTCAACAGATGCGTTATGCCTGATTGTGTGTATCCGCTACGGTGTGCTACTTCGGTAAGGCTTTCGCATTTAAGCGCATTCAGCAAGGTTTCGTAGCGAGACTGCATGGTTACTCCTAAGTATTAGTGTTTCTCATGACAAGTATAAGAAACATGAAAGTTGCTAATGACGTTTCTTAATTATACTGTGAAAAAAAGACAAGGAGGCATCATGACGCGTTTTAGGGCAGAGCTACTAATGCTCTCAATTGCTATGGCATGGGGAATGTCATGGATTTTCATGAAAATGGGCTTGGAAGATTTGCCGGTTTTCAGTATTGTCTTTTTGCGCTTTGGTGTAGCGTTTGTGGTGGTGGCGATAATTTTTATAAAGCATTTAAAGCACCTGAACGTACAAACTGTCTTAAGTGCGTTGGTAAGCGGATCGCTACTTTGTGCGGTTGTTGTCTGCGTTCTCTATGGGCTTGGCGTCACTATGGCATCAACAGGGGCATTTCTTATTTCAACAACCACGGTGTTTGTGGCTTGTTTTCAAGCGCTCCTTGTCAAAAAGCTCCCCGGCCTTGATGTCATTATTGCTACTCTCTGTTGTGTTTTAGGGGTTGCCTTTTTAAGCAATGCCAACTTGGAAGAGTTTGATATCGGATCTCTCTGGATTGTTTTCGCGGCGTTTTTGAATGCGCTCTATATTGTCTTTGTTGGCTGGGCTGGCAAAAAAGAAGCGGTTGATTCTTTGAACATGGGAATTATTCAGCTGGGAGTGGCTGGCATAATTGCAGGTGTGGCTTCGCTTGTAACGTCAACGCTCGTGATTCCTTCTACTGTCAATGGGTGGGTGGCAGTGCTGGGTCTTGCGCTTGTTTGTACGGCATACTGTTTTGTCTTACAGCCGGTTGTTCAAGCTTACTCAACACCCGAGCGCACCGGAATCATATGGTCAACAGAATCTCTCTTCTCGGCAATCTTTGCATTTATTCTTTTAGGCGAAGTGCTTTCGGGAGGAAATATATTCGGTGCCATTCTCATAATGAGTGGTGTGGTGATAGCTCTTATTGATTGGAAAAAATTCCGAAAACTCGCCTTGTTTTTACCTGATAAAAGCTGAAAAACTCATAAGCAAAACATAATTCAAAAAAATTTTTCTTGACGGGCTGGTGTTTGCGAAGTATCTTATTAAATTGTGTCTTTTTGCAAAAAACTAGGTTCCATTGAAGGAGGAATTGACTCGTGGTTCAAACAAAAAAACCCGACTCCACCAGCCGTTATAGGAATCGCAGAAGCTTCGCTAAGATCCCTGACGTCATGGATGTCCCGAATCTTATTGCCATCCAAACGGAAAGCTTCAAGCAATTCATGGAAGAAGGTCTTGCTAATGCCTTCTCCGACATTAGTCCAATAGAGTCTAACACTAAAGATATGTGTGTCGAATTCGGAAAATATGAATTTGGCGAACCTAAATATAGTGTAGACGAATGTAAAGAACGAGACGTTTCGTATCAGGCTCCTTTGTCTGCTGAAATTCGATTCGTTAATCGTGAGACTGGTGAGATCAAAGAACAAGACGTTTTCATGGGGGATTTCCCCTTAATGACTCCTCGTGGTACCTTTATTATTAATGGTACTGAGCGCGTTGTTGTTTCTCAGTTGGTTCGCAGTCCTGGCGTTTATTTCTCTTCCGAGCGTGATAAAACTTCAGACAAGACTATCTACAATGCCAAGGTTATTCCTTCACGTGGTGCTTGGCTTGAATTTGAAACTGACAAGCGCGACATTCTTTCCGTGCGCATTGACCGCAAGCGTAAACAGCCTGCAACTCTTTTGTTGCGTGCGCTTGGTATTGCTGAAACCCGCGAAGAGATCATCGATATCTTAGGCGAATCCGAAATGGTTATTCGCACGCTTGACCGTGACCCTGCAACTACTAAAGAAGAGTCACTGATTGAGCTTTATCGTCGTTTCCGTCCTGGTGAGCCTCCAACAATTGATTCGGCTCGCACCTTGCTTGATGGCTTGTTCTTCAATCCACAGCGCTATGACCTTGCTAAAGTTGGTCGTTATAAGATCAACAAGAAGCTTGGTTTTGATCCTGAAAACGACGCTTCAACCCTAACGCAAGAAGACATAATTGAAACCATGCGCTATATCGTTGCTTTGCATGATGGTGCAGAAGGTGTTGCAACTGACGATATTGACCATTTTGGTAACCGTCGTATTCGTACGGTAGGCGAATTGATTCAAAACCAATTCCGCATTGGCCTTTCTCGTATGGAGCGCGTTGTTCGTGAGCGCATGAGCGTTCAGGAACCTGACGACATCACCCCACAGAGCTTGGTAAACATTCGCCCCATTGTTGCAGCTATTAAAGAGTTCTTCGGTTCATCTCAGCTTTCACAGTTCATGGACCAGTCAAACCCGGCAGCGGGTATTACCCACAAGCGCCGTCTTTCCGCGTTAGGTCCTGGCGGTTTGTCTCGTGAGCGTGCAGGCTTTGAGGTTCGCGACGTTCATACTTCTCACTATGGTCGTATGTGTCCTATTGAGACTCCTGAAGGTCCAAACATTGGTCTTATTGGTTCTCTTGCAACCTATGCGCGCATTAATCCTTATGGTTTCATCGAAACACCTTATCGTCGCATCATTGACGGAAAGGTTACTGATGACATTGACTACCTCACCGCAGATGAGGAAGAAAAATATACCATCGCTCAGGCAAACGAAACGTTTAACCTTGATACGCGTGAGTTTGGTCGCTTTGATGACGAAGGTAACTTCATTAAAGCTACTAAGGTTTTGTGCCGTACTAAAGACGCTAATGGCGTATTTGGTGAGCCTGATGAGGTCGATCCGCTTAGTGTTCAGTATATGGACGTTTCTCCTCGCCAGATGACTTCAGTTGCAACCTCGCTTATTCCGTTCCTTGAGCACGACGACGCTAACCGCGCACTCATGGGTTCAAACATGCAGCGCCAGGCGGTTCCTCTGCTTCGTCCTCATGCTCCTTTGGTTGGTACGGGCATTGAGCATCGTATTGCGGTTGACTCAGGTGAGATCTTGGTTGCTCAAAACAGTGGTGTTGTTGACTATGTTGACGGCCAGACCATTATTGTTGAGCGCGAAGATGGCGAATATGACGAATATCTCATTCCTAAGTTCCAGCGCTCAAACCAGAGCGGCTGCATGAATCACAAGCCTATCGTTTCAAAAGGTGACGAAGTAAATAAGGGCGACGTTTTAGCTGACGGTCCTTCTTGTGATAAAGCTGAGCTTTCGCTTGGTCAAAACCTCATGGTTGCGTACATGCCATGGGAAGGTTACAACTACGAGGACGCTATCATCGTCTCCGAGCGTGTTGTGGCAGAAGATTTGCTCACCTCTATTCATATTTCCGAATATGAAATTGATGCTCGTGATACCAAGCTTGGCCCAGAGGAAATCACTCGTGAGATTCCAAGCATTTCCGAAGATATGATCTCTGATCTTGATGCTGACGGTATTATTCGCGTTGGTGCTGAGGTTTTCCCAGGGGATGTACTGGTTGGCAAAGTTACTCCAAAAGGTGAGACTGAACTTACCGCTGAAGAGCGCTTGCTTCGTGCAATCTTTGGTGAGAAAGCACGCGAAGTTCGTGATACCTCCCTCAAAGTGCCTCACGGAGCCGGCGGTCGTGTAATCAACGTGGTTCGCTCTTCGCGCCTCGATGGTGACGAACTTGCACCTGGTGTTAACGAACTCGTTCGTGTTTTCGTTGCTCAAAAACGTAAGATCCAGCAAGGCGACAAGCTTTCTGGTCGTCACGGTAACAAGGGTGTTATTTCGCGCATTCTTCCTGTTGAGGATATGCCTTATTTGGCAGACGGTACGCCAGTTGACGTTATCTTGAACCCCTTGGGTGTTCCTTCTCGTATGAATGTTGGTCAGCTTCTTGAGAACCACCTTGGTTGGGCAGCTAAATGGGGCTGGTCAGACGAAGAAAATTCTGATGAAGTAGTAGAAGGCCCTATGCACGTAGCAACGCCGGTATTTGACGGTGCTACCGAAAAAGAGATTTCTGACGCTATTGAAAAAGCTAACCGCAACTTGGTTAACATTCACAAGCAAAAGTATGGCGATAAGGCACGCGTCGAATTCGTACCTCAGCTTTCTCGTACCGGTAAAACCTGGCTCTACGATGGACGCACGGGCGAAAAATTCCGTGAGCCTATCACCGTTGGTCAGTCTTATATCTTGAAGTTAGGCCACTTGGTTGACGACAAGATCCATGCTCGTTCAACTGGTCCTTACAGCTTGATTACCCAGCAGCCTTTGGGTGGTAAAGCTCAGTTTGGTGGACAGCGCTTTGGTGAGATGGAAGTTTGGGCGCTCTATTCTTATGGCGCATCAAATGTTCTCCAAGAGATTCTTACTATCAAATCTGACGATACGTCTGGTCGTGTTAAAGCGTATGAGGCAATCGTTAAGGGTGAGACCATTCCTGCTCCTGAGGTTCCAGAATCCTTCAAGGTTCTCATTAAGGAAATGCGCTCTTTGTGCTTAAACGTTGAGCTTGAGGGTCACTCACACGAAAAGATTGATATTTTGCACAGCTCTGAAAACGAACCTGAGGAAATGCTTGGTGCTTCGCTTGAGCCTGCCAAGGAGGAAGAGGATGACCTTCTCGGTTCTATCGCTGCCGAATTGGGTGACATTTTAGGTGATGATAATGAAAAGGAAACCGATGACACAATTGATCTTATCGGTAATGGAGAGGAGATGTAAATGAGCGAATTTGATGTAAACAACTTTGACGCTATCCGTATCTCTCTTGCCAGTGCCGAAGATGTTCGTGGCTGGTCACGTGGTGAGGTTAAAAAGCCTGAAACTATCAACTATCGAACCTTAAAGCCAGAAAAGGACGGTCTTTTCTGCGAGAAAATCTTTGGTCCTACCAAAGACTGGGAGTGTTCTTGCGGTAAATATAAGCGTATTCGTTTTAAGGGCATTGTTTGCGAACGTTGCGGTGTAGAAGTTACCCGTTCAAAGGTTCGTCGTGAGCGCATGGGTCACATTGAGCTCGCTGCTCCTGTTTCTCATATTTGGTATTTTAAGGGTTCTCCTTCTAGACTTGGATACCTTTTAGATATTGCTCCTAAAGAGCTTGAAAAAGTTCTTTACTTCGCTAGCTCAATCATCACCAAAGTTGACGCTGAGGCTCGCGAAGAAGACGCCGAAGAATTGCGTGATGAGCTTGCTGCTGACTTAGAAGAACTTGATGCAGAGCGCGATCGTCTTATTGAGGCTACGCGTCGTCTTTCTGTTGAATATACTCCTGACGAAGACGAATTCGTCGATGACATTGACGAAGATGAGCGCATGACTCCTGAAGAGGTTGAAGACGAAATTGCTGATATCTTTGAAGAGTTCAACGAGCGCAAGGCTCTTCGCAGTGAAGCACTTGATGCTTTCATGAAGATTGAGCCAAAGCAACTCGTTCCTGATGAGGCTCTATATCGTGAAATGCGTCTTAACTATTCTGATTACTTCAAAGGCGGAATGGGCGCAGAGGCTGTTCGTGACCTTCTTGATGAGATTGATCTTGAGGCAACTGCTGAAGAGCTTCGTGAAACCGTAGCTACCGGCAAAGGCCAAAAGCGCACGAAGGCTATCAAGCGCCTTAAGGTTGTTGATGCTTTCTTGCATTCTTCAAACAAGCCATCTGACATGATCTTGGATGTAATCCCTGTTATTCCTCCTGATCTTCGTCCTATGGTTCAGCTTGATGGTGGTCGCTTTGCTACATCAGACCTTAATGATCTCTATCGTCGCGTTATCAACCGTAACAACCGCTTGAAGCGTCTGCTTGATCTTGGTGCACCTGAGATCATCGTTAACAACGAAAAGCGCATGCTTCAAGAGGCAGTTGACTCATTGTTTGATAACGGTCGTCGTGGTCGTCCGGTAACTGGCCCTGGCAATCGTCCTTTGAAGTCTTTGTCTGACATGCTCAAAGGTAAGCAAGGCCGTTTCCGTCAGAACCTTTTGGGTAAGCGTGTTGACTATTCTGGTCGTTCAGTAATTGTTGTTGGTCCACAGCTTAAGCTTCACCAGTGTGGTTTGCCTTCCGCAATGGCACTTGAATTGTTCAAGCCTTTCGTAATGAAGCGTTTGGTTGAACTTGAATATGTAAACAACATCAAAGCAGCTAAACGCTCCGTTGATCGTGGCGCAAGCTATGTTTGGGACGTTCTTGATCAGGTTATTACCGAACATCCTGTTCTTCTTAACCGCGCTCCTACCTTGCACCGTTTGGGTATTCAGGCATTTGAGCCAGTTCTTGTTGAAGGTAAGGCAATTCGTTTGCATCCTTTGGTATGTACGGCATTTAATGCTGACTTCGACGGTGACCAGATGGCTGTTCATGTGCCACTGGGAAATGAAGCTCAGGCCGAAGCACGTGTTTTGATGCTTTCCGCTAACAACATTAAATCTCCTGCTCATGGTCGTCCTTTGACAGTTCCAACGCAGGATATGATCATCGGTTTGTATTATCTCACTGCTGCGCGTGACAATTTCCCTGGTGAGGGACGTGCGTTCATTGACTTTGACGATGCAATGAACGCCTATGATGCTCGCGCAGAGTTAGACCTTCAGGCCAAGATTTGGGTTCGTCTTACTAAAGACACCAAGGTTGCTTCTGCCTTTGGCGTATACGAAGAGCACAAAGCAGGAGAGCGCATTGAGACTACGGTTGGTCGTATTACATTCAATGCCGTGTTGCCTGACAGCTATCCATTCTTGAACTACGAAATGAACAAGACTGAGATTTCTCGTTTGGTTGAAGATTGTTGTAATCGCTATACCACCAGCGAAATGGAGCCAATTCTGGACGGCTTGAAAGAAGCAGGCTTCCACTATGCTACTCGCGCTGGCGTTACTGTTTCTGTCTATGACGCTACTATTCCTCCTAACAAGGAAGAAATTTTGGCTAAAGCAGACGAAAAGGTTGCGGCTATCGACGAAGACTATGAAATGGGTCTTATGTCTGATGAAGAGCGCCATAAGAACGTCGTTGACATTTGGAATGCTGCAAATGAAGAAGTTGGCGAAGCTATGGCAAACAACTTCGACAAGTTCAATCCAATTTACATGATGGCTTTCTCTGGTGCTCGTGGTAACATCAAGCAGATTCGTCAGCTTGCTGGTATGCGCGGTTTGATGTCTGACCCGAAGGGTGAGATTATTGACCGTCCTATTAAAGCAAACTTCCGCGAAGGCCTTTCGGTTTTGGAATACTTTATTTCGACGCATGGTGCTCGTAAAGGTTTGGCTGATACCGCATTGCGTACTGCTGACTCAGGTTATCTTACTCGTCGTCTTGTTGACGTTGCTCAAGACGTTATCATTCGTGAAATTGACTGCGGTACTACCGATGGTGTTGAATGCTCCATCCTTAATGCTAAGGGCGAAGTTGATGACTCCCTGATCGGTCGCTGCTTAGCTGAGGATGCCGTAAGTGAAACCACCGGTGAGGTTGTTCTTGAAGCAGGCGAATATCCTTCTTCGGTTGAACAGCTCCAACAGCTTGCTGATGCAGGCGTTAAGACCATTAAGCACCGTGCCGTTATGACTTGTCATGCTGAACATGGCATTTGTCAGAAGTGCTACGGATGGGATTTGGCAACTTCGCGTCCGGTTAACATTGGTACTGCTGCAGGTATTATTGCTGCTCAGTCCATTGGTGAGCCTGGTACCCAGCTTACGATGCGTACCTTCCATACTGGTGGTGTTGCAGGTGAAGATATTACCCACGGTCTTCCTCGTGTTACTGAGCTTTTTGAGGCTCGTAAACCTAAAGGTCAGGCAGTACTTGCTGAAATCGCTGGTACCTTGCAGGTAAGTGGTGATAAAAACAGCAAGACACTCACTGTTCATGACCAAGAAGGCAATATTCGCGAATATGTAGTATCTGCGCGCGCTCAGCTCTTGCCAGGCGTAAGTGATGGTTGCGAAGTCAGCGTTGGTCAGCAGCTCACCAAGGGTTCTATTAACCCTCATGACTTGCTCCGCTTGACTGATCCAAATACTACGCTTCGCTATATTGTTGACCAGGTACAAGACGTTTATGTATCTCAAGGTGTAGATATTAACGATAAGCATATTGAGGTTATTGCTCGTCAGATGCTTCGCAAGGTAGCGGTTACTGATCCGGGCGATTCTGACTACTTGCCAGGACGTCAGGTCAACCGTTTTGAGTTTGAAGAAGTTGCTAACAATTTGGTACTTGAGGGTAAGAATCCTCCTGTGGGTCAGCCTTTGCTTTTGGGTATCACTAAGGCATCTCTTGCAACCGATTCATTCCTCTCCGCTGCATCGTTCCAGGAAACCACCAAGGTTTTGACCGATGCTGCTATTGAAGGAAAGGTTGATACGCTCCAAGGTCTTAAGGAAAACGTCATCATTGGTAAGCCTATCCCTGCTGGTACGGGTCTTAAGCGCTACCACGATGTGGGTCTTACCTACCATGGTGTTCCTGTTGGTAAGCCTGACGGAGATCGCTTGCCTGATACTGCTCCAGAGGCTTTGCGTGAGATTGAGGAATTGCTTCCTCAGCCTCAAGACTGGTCTCTTGATGGCGAAGGCTATCTTGGTTCTGGGTCTGACTATGCAAGCTATTTTGCTTCAATCACGGCAGGATATCGTGCTAACAACCTTACTGACGAAGAGGCTCGCCTCTATATCTATGATGATCTTGGCGTTTCACAGCGCTGGGCTAACAAGTTCAGTGAAGCTGGCATAGAGACGGTTGCTGATTTGGTAGGACATACCGAAGATGAGCTTTTGCGCATTGAAGGCATTGGTTCTAAGGCAATCGAAGAGCTCAAACAGGGCTTGGAGGCACATGGCTTGTCTAAGGTTATCGAAGATGACCTCACTGCATCTCGCGATGATATGAGCCAGTTGCTTGATATGGTATTTTCTCCTGATGACACCGTGCTCATTGGTGGAGATAAGCCCGCAACCTTCAATACTGAAGGCGAAGATATGCTTGGTGAAGCACTTCCTCCGCGCTCTTATCAGCGCAACCTTGAAGAGCTTGATGCGCTTTTGGGTTCATCTGATTTTGGTTTTGGTGTTACCAGTGCTGAAGACGAAGCTGCAAGCAATGCTGCTGAGTCAACTGATCCGGCCGATCCAAGTGAATCAGAGAGCGAATAGTTATTCTATTAGGCTTTTAAATATTGTAACGGCAAGCGCCCCCGTTCAAGGGGGCGCTTGTATAAGAGCTGATATGCTCTGACAAGGTGAGTAGGCAATGAGGGGTGTTATTTGTCTCGGTCGTGTCTTAAACAGGTCACTTGGGCAAAAACCGCTAAAACGCACGTCTCGGTATCGAAAGATAAAACTTGCTTTGAGAGGGCACTTTCGTAAGGATTACCATGAGTTCATTTCTTTTTGCTGATATTTCTTTACTTAATGAAAAAGGGGAGTACCTTCCTCATATATACGTTGGGGTAAACCAATCTTGTATTGACTATATTGGCTCAGAAGATCCCCGCATAGCAAACGGCGCTAACTATGATGAGGTCTTTGATGGTCGTGGCAAACTCTTAATGCCCGGCCTCTACAATGCACATTCGCATGTACCTATGACGCTTTTGCGCGGTCGGGGAGAAAATCTTGCTCTTCAACCTTGGCTCTACGATTCAATTTTTCCTTTTGAAGCTGAAATACAAGAAGAAGATTCTTATTATGCAACCTTGCTTGGCATTGCTGAAATGTTGCGCTTTGGCGTAGTCTCGTTTTCAGATATGTATTATCAATCTGATGCTCGCGCTAAAGCGGTTTTGGAATCGGGGATTAAAGCAAATATCGGACATTCAATTTCTCATTTTGGTGAAGATGTTCCTTATTCTGAGCTGCCAGTTTGTGCGCTCAACAAACGATTGATAAAAGATTATCACGGCAAGGGTGAGGGAAGGCTGTTAATAGATTTCAACCTCCATTCTGAATATACCACCACGCCTCTGGTAGCCTCTGGTCTTGCAGAAGCGGCACTCGATGCTGGCGTTCGCATACAGGTTCATGTAAGTGAAACCGAACAAGAAATTGCCGAATGCAGACAACGTCACAATCAAAGTCCCGTCGTCTATTTGGCTAAGCGCGGCATCTTTGATGTTCCCTGCACCGCCGCTCATTGCACTTATCTTGACGAAGAGGATCTTCGCATTCTTTCAGATAAAGGGGTATTTGTTGCGGCTTGTCCTGCTTCAAATGCCAAGCTTGGTAGCGGAATCGCCGATATTATGAAAATGAAAGAGCATGGTATTACTATTTGTTTAGGTACTGACGGGGTAGCAAGCAATAACAATTTAAACATGTTTAAAGATATGTATCTGCTTGCTTTAATGCATAGAGCATATTATAGAAATCCTGAAGGCATGTCTTCAAACGACATAATCACTATTTCTACGCGCAATGGTGCGCTTTCGCAAGGTCGAAATGATTGTGGAGAAATCAAGGTAGGAAACAAAGCTGATTTGGTTGCTCTTGATATTGACACTCCTTGGATGACGCCGGTTGATTCAATGTCAAGCAACATTGTATATTCGCTTGAAGGCTCTGACGTTGTTTTGACTATGGTTGATGGGCGCGTTTGCTACCGCAATGGCGAATATCTCACTATTGATATAGAGCGCGTTATGGATGAAGTTAGCCGTTCGCACCAATCAATTTTATCAAGGCTACAATAGCCGAAGAGAACAGAGCTTTTTTATGAGCGCAAAGCTCTTATTGATATGAAGTTTTCCTTCTAGAATGACGAAAGGGTTAGATGATGAAAACATATCTTTCCGATGATAAAACTCCACCAGTTAGCCAGATTGGATCTTCGCTTGAAACACTTGCGCAAACCATCCATAACCGTCGAAGTGCGGGGGAGGAAAGCTATACCTTTCGCCTTCTTACGGGAGATCTTGATAAGTTGTTAAAGAAGTTGGTAGAAGAGGCGCATGAGACATCCCTTGCAGCAAAGGACATTCAAGCTTTAGCTGGAACCGATCACACCAGCGACGAATATCAAGCCAATCTTGATCATTTTCGTTATGAAGCAGGGGATGTGGTGTATCATCTCTTAGTTCTTTTGGAGCGTTATGGTATCAACCTTGATGAATTTGCTGCAGAGCTAAATTCTCGTATGAGCGAAGATGATATTGCGCTTCGCAGTGGCGTGGTGCTCCTTAAGCCTGAACATATAAACAGAGGCAATCACTAAGATTTGCACGTGAACACTACCGGTTTTCGCGGGGCAGAATTTTTAGATTTTCAATATATAGTAAAGAGGTTAGAGTATGGCAAAGCTTTTTGGTACAGACGGAGCGCGTGGCGTTGCGAATGTGGAATTAACTGCAGATATTGCCTTCAAGCTTGGACAAGCTGCCGTTAAGTTTCTTGGCAAGACAATTGTGGTAGGAAAAGATACCCGTATTTCAGGCGATATGCTTGAATCAGCGCTTAACGCAGGCATTATGAGTATGGGCGGAACGGTTTTGGCAACTGGCATTATTCCTACCCCGGGCGTAGCGCTTCTTACCCGTGAGCTTTATGCTGACGGTGGTGTCGTTATTTCGGCTTCGCATAATCCTCCTGAGTACAACGGAATCAAGTTCTTTGACAAGCTTGGCTTTAAACTTCCTGATGAAACTGAAAGCAAGCTTGAAGAATTTGTTTATGCAGGAGGGGCAACCACAGATGAGCTTGTTGGAGGCGCTGAAGTTGGATGTGTAGTTCCTGTTGAGGATGCCTGCGAGCTCTATATAAATCATGCTATTGAAACGGTTAAATCTGAAGGCATTACGTTTAAGGGAATGAAGATTGCCCTTGATACCGGTCATGGTGCAGCTTCGCTTACCACGGCTCACGCCCTTGAAGCGCTCGGCGCAGAAGTGGTAGTAATCAATGATGATTTTTCGGGAACGGACATCAATGTTGAATGTGGCTCTACTCATCTAGAGCCTCTCAAGGCGCTTGTTAAAGAGACGAATGCTCAGGTAGGTATAGCTCATGATGGTGACGCTGATCGCGTTATGTTCATTGACGAACTGGGCAATGAACTTGACGGAGATGTTGTAGAAGCGGTCTGTGCGCTTGACCTCAAAGACCGTGGCTTGCTTTCTGGAAATACGGTTGTTTCTACGGTTATGTGCAATCTTGGTTTTACTCAAGCTATGCAAAAGGCAGACATTGACGTAATCCAGACCCAAGTGGGAGATCGTTATGTCTTAGAACAGCTCAGAAAGGGTAACTTTGTTCTTGGCGGAGAACAAAGCGGCCATATGATCTTTTTGGAGCACAATTCCACCGGAGATGGCCTCATTACGGCATGCCAGTTCCTTTCAGCTTGCTTGAGAAGGGGCGGTAGCGTTTCTGAGGCGACTTCAGTTATGCAACGATTCCCTCAAGAGCTCATCAATGTCAAAGTGACTGACAAGCATGCTGTTGAAGAAGACAATGACGTCAAAGACGTTATTGCTTCAGAAAATGAAAAATTAGCAGGCGAAGGTCGCATCTTGGTTCGTCCTAGTGGTACTGAACCATTGGTTCGCGTTATGGTTGAAGCGCCTACCAGTGAAAAGGCTTTAAGCGTTGCGCAGGCCATAGCTTGTGTTATTGAAGAAAAGCTGGGATGCTAACTTCTTTATTCTTAAGAAGCCTTACCCTAGTAAGCTTTTTGCTATATATGATAAGATTTAAAACTAGTTACATGAGTTTGGAAGGAAGTCTGTATGTCAGGACATTCAAAATGGGCAACAACGAAACATCGTAAAGCAGCTCAGGACGCAAAGCGTTCCGCTCTTTTTTCTAAATTATCCAGAAATATTACGGTTGCAGCTAAAGAGGGTGGAGATCCTAATCCTGACAATAATGCTTCTCTTGCTGCTGCAATTGATAAGGCTAAGAGCTATTCACTTCCTAAGGATAAAATCAAAACCGCTATCGACAAGGCTTTTGGTTCAGGAAAAGATGCTGCTAATTATGAATCAGTTATTTATGAAGGCTATGGTCCTTGTGGTGTAGCAATTTACTGCGAAGCACTGACTGATAACCGCAATCGTACTGCTGCAGATGTTCGCGCAGCATTTTCTCATCATGGTGGCAACTTGGGAACTTCTGGTTCTGTTGCATTCCAATTTGAACGCAAAGGCGAAATCCTTGTTGAGAAAATCATCAAGAGCGAAGAGAAAAAGGTTGCTGACAAAGAAAATGCGGTCGATGAAGATGAATTTATGATGGCAGTAGCTGAAGCAGGCGGAACTGATTACGAAGATGCGGGCG
This sequence comes from bacterium, assembly GCA_963586955.1. Taxonomy (GTDB): domain Bacteria; phylum Actinomycetota; class Coriobacteriia; order Coriobacteriales; family Eggerthellaceae; genus Anaerotardibacter. Next base: position 41,682 of record CAVABR010000048.1, on the reverse strand, counting down.
AAGAGTGGATCGTATATACCAGCCCTTCTGATTTGATGGCAGTAAAGAACGCTCTTAATGAAGCTGGCATTATTACCAAAGGTGCAGAATTCGTAATGGAGCCAACCACTCCTGCTTCTGTTTCGGTCTCTGACGCAAAGAAGGTTATGCGCTTGGTTGATCGTCTTGAAGAGCTTGAAGATCTTCAAAATGTTTATCACACCATGGACATTACTGATGAAATTGCTGAGGCGCTTGACGAATAAATCCTTGCTCACATACTTGCAATTGATAGGAGAGAAAGTCACTTTGGGGTGGCTTTCTCTTTAGTTTTTTAGGGATGTTTTAAGCGCTGTTTTCCGTGGCAATCGTGGTGGCGAAAATGCTTAAAATCGCATGATTTCAAAGCGTTTTTTAATGAAGATTTAACCCGTTTCTACATTTTAAAAGAATAATTGAATCATTTGTTGAAAACCAAATTTTTCGGAATAGTCTGTGCTATTATGAACAAGCTCTAAGCATTAATCGCACTACTTAAACACACTACGATGCTCAAGGGGAAAATTGAGGTCTGAACAGGCAAAAATCGTTTCTTTTAATGATCTGCGTTCTCGCGGTAGAGCCTCACGTGTTTCTTCTTCAGGCAATAGAACTTCCTCAAGATCTTCCTCTTCCCGGCTTGGTTCATCCTCTCAGCAGATTGATCCTCGAAATTTTTCAGCGCGCAATACTCATCGTTCTTTTCCTGACGCTTCTGCGAAGAGACAGGGAAGTTCAACATATTCGCATGGCAGCTCTGCATATCGGCAGGGAGGCTCTGTATATCAGCAAGGGCGTCCTGCGCGTCATGGCGCAACGTATTTAGGTGTTGCAGCGCCGGTATCTCAATCGTTTGTTTCGCCTCGACGCTCTAATCGTGGTGTGCAAGATAGATATCGTGATGAAGGTGTCCAACAAAGAGCAAGACACGCAAGCAGAGCCGAACAAGCTTCAAGTAAGGACGCTTCTGCTGACGCTACTTTTATACAAAATGCAAAGAAGCGCTTGCGCTCTGCTAAGGCTGAACGACAGTTTAATAAGAGGTTTGCTTCCAATGGGTCTCGCAGTGAGGAACAAACCAGCAGGCCTGCCTTGTATGAGATGCGTATGGGGAAAACCCATGCTCATTCTGCGCGTATGCAACAAGAAGCAAATTCGTCAGCCAAGAATCCCTTTTCTCGGTTTTCTTTGCCTGTCCTTTTCTCAGGCAAAGGTGCGGTTATAGGGCCTCGTTTAATTGCGGTTGCATGTTGCATTTTGTTTGCAACGGTTATGCTTTATCAGCCTTTGTCAGACTACTATATTGAATCAAGACATCTTCAACAGCTTGAAGCAGAATATTCTGCTCTTGAGGAACAGAATGCTTCTCTTCAGTCTGAAGTTGATTACTTAAATACCAATGAAGGACTTGAAGACTATGCACGTTATAAACTTGGATATGTGCGCGCTGATGAACAGATAGCTACCGTTGAAAATATTGATTCACCAACCATAAATGATTCTTCAGATTCGGTTACGTATACCATTCCTTCAGGTAGCATCTCTGCTCCAGATACCTGGTATTCTGGTGTTTTGGATGTTGTTTTTGGTTACGGATCGTAAATTTTGCGAGTTAGGCTCTTATGAAGTTAGCTGCTATTGATATTGGTACGGTTACCTGTCGTTTGCTGATTGCCGATGTTGTTGGATCTTCGGTGAACGAAATTTGTCGCCATTGTGCAATCACTAATCTTGGGGTAGGCGTAGATAAAACCTCTTACTTACAGCTTGATGCTATAGAGCGAGTAGTTTCTCAGATACAAGAGTTTGTCAAACTGATAGATGAAGAAAGCTCGAAGGGAACCTCTTCTTTGCATACTCGCATGCCTATTGTTGCCTTTGCAACAAGTGCTGCACGCGATGCAAAAAACTCTTCAGAGCTCACGTCTCGACTTGGAGCACTCGGCGTGAAGCTTTCGGTCATTTCAGGAAAACAAGAAGCCTCTCTTTCTTTCAAGGGCGCCTCATCGTGTTTTAGTGGTGAATCCCTTTTGGTTGTTGATACGGGAGGCGGGTCAACCGAGGTGATCTTTGGTAAGGGCGGGCAAGAGCCAAGCTTTAGTCATTCGTTTAATGTTGGATGTCGCAGGATTACTGAGCGGTTTTTATTTTCAGATCCTCCAACGCCTTCAGAGTTGGAACAGGCTCGCGCCTTTGTTCAGAAAGAAATGCGTCCCTATTTTGAAGAGTGTCTCTCTTCGTTTCCTTCGCTTGATCGTATTGTTGCAGTTGCCGGAACGGCAACCAGCGCGGTTTCTATCAAAGAAAAGATGAAACAATACAATCCTGAGCTTGTCCATAAGGCGTGCGTTTCTTCTGAAGAGCTTAGAGCAGTTTATGAAATGCTTGCCTCAAAACCACTTGAACTTCGTAAGCAAGTTGTTGGTTTAGAGCCTCAGCGTGCGGGGGTTATTGTTGCCGGTATGTTAATCCTTACGGTTGTTTTAGAACTTTCGCACATGGATTCATTTACTGTAAGCGAATTAGATATTTTACATGGTATTCTTCTTGAAGAATCAACTCATTATTTGTTATGATGTCTAGGCTGTATCTACGATAGCACCAAGGGAGCGTGGCGGAATTGGCATACGCAGCGGACTTAAAATCCGCCGCCTTCGGGCTTGAGGGTTCGAGTCCCTCCGCTCCTACCAGTTCTTTTTTTCTTGCATAATTTCTTAATGCGAAGTATAAATGGATAAAAGCCTAAAAGCGTAATTCGAAAGAGAATTTATGTCGAGCAATACTCAGTTTTCAAATGACCGTGCTACTCAAAGCTTGTATGGTGCATTTCTAGAGCAAATTCCGTCTCCTACAAATGAAGAGATAGAACAGAATTCCCCTGATTTGTTTCAGAAATATCTCAATGTCTGTGCGGGGCTTGTTAACGATATTGTCAATTCGTATATTCCAACTGGTTCTCATCCGGATATGGAAACGTATCTGTATGGCCCTTTGATGGCTTATAGCAAAAATGCGGGGAAGCGTCATCGTCCTCTTATTTGTATTCTTGCCTGCAATGCGGTAGGCGGAGATGAGCATAAGGCGTATTCTTCTGCAGCTGCTATTGAGCATTTTCATACGGCAGCGCTTATTCATGATGATATTGCCGATGAGGCTGATCTTCGTCGCGGTAAACCGTGCATGCATTTAACCGAAGGCGAAGGAATTGCCATCAATGCCGGAGACCTTGCGCTTTCTATTGTTAATGGTTTGGTTATGCGTGACCCGAGCCTTGATGACGCTACCAAGGTACGAGTAGCACTTGAACTAGTAGGCATGGCACAGAGCACCGTTGAAGGCCAGGCGCTTGATATTGGGTGGGCACGTGACGGTCGCTATGACATCACCGAAGAAGATTACTTTGTTATGGCTACCCATAAAACTGCCTATTATTCGGGTGCGGTGCCTTTGGTCGTTGGTGCTATCATTGGTGGCGCGAGTGAAGAGGTTGTTGAGGGTCTTCGCTCTTTCGGCCTTGATACTGGTCTTGCTTTCCAGATTCAAGATGACCTCCTTAACCTTATTGGCACAAAAGAAGCCAAAGAAAAAGACTATCGAAGTGATATTACTGAAGGTAAGAGAACACTGGTGGCGGTGCATGCGCTTCATAACTCCACGCAAAAGCAACGCCTCTTGGAAATCCTCTCTTCCAAAGAAAAAGATCCTAAGCTTCTTGAAGAAGCTGTGCAGATCATGATAGATGCGGGAAGTATTGACTACGCAAGAAAGTATGCTCAACAGTTAGTAGATCAAGCAAAAGAACGTTTGATGGAAGTTCTTGAGCCTTGCTTTGGGCGTGCTATTCTTATTTCAATGGCTGATTGGTTTGTCGATCGTTTGAAATAAGAGGCTTATGGAAACTATTGCTTTACATGATACTGGTGCTGCAGTAGAGGATATTCAAGGCAGACTCGTTTCTTTGGAATATCTCACTGAAGCAGATATAAATGGAATCTATGATGAAAAAACCGCTCGTGCGGTTACTGCTTTCGCAAAAGATTTTGGCCTAGAGGAAACATCTGAAGTTGATGCGCGCGTTTGGGCTCGTCTTGTTGATGCAACCTATCATCTTGGTGATAGGGTTTTGTATCTTCGTGTTCCTTATTTTCATGGTCAAGATGTCAAGCTTTTGCAGAAAGCGCTTTCAACTCTTGGATTTTCTTGCGGTATCTGTGATGGGATTTTTGGCGCTCATACCGAAGACGCATTAAGAAAATTCCAGCTCAATATGGGTCTTCCCTCCGATGGAATCGCAGGAGCTTTTACCTTTAGAGAAATAAATAATTTACAGCATTCGTGGAAAGATAAAGAATCGTTTAATTCTGTTCCTAATCTTGGCTTTGCGCGTGCTTCAGAGGTATTAGAGAAAAATCTCCTTTGTCTTTTTGGTACGTCTGAGTTCACTCGTTCGGTGGCAGCGCGTATGTCTAACTTATCTATGGCTACCAATCCAAATTCGCAAGTAACCAGCGCTGATTCGCTTTTGGTTGCCCCTGATGAATCTATGACCTATGTCCAGATTCTGCTTGGCAATGAAACACCCGTTGATCAAATCCCGGTTGTTGAATTTGAGCCAGAAGCTTCACTTTCGTTGCGTCTGTCGCAGGCGTTGCGCGTTGCTGGTCGTCAGTCTGATCGTATTGGAGTTCGCATACCTGATGAAACATGGGAAGACGCAGGCCAGGCTCGCTCAGCTCAGCACTACGCCATTGTTTTACTTGACGCACTTTGCTCTGCTTTGGTTGCGCTTTCTGAATAATTATTGCAAAGGTTTAATCTGTTTTCGCCGTATACTCGTTGTCTCTAAAAATAAGCAAGGCATAACCTTACGTGACGATATACTACGAAGTTACCGCTTAGAAGAAAGGTACGTATGAAACATTCAGCTTTAATTCTTGCCGCTGGCGCAGGAACTCGCATGAAATCATCTAAGCCAAAAGTTGCCCATACCATCATGGAAAAACCCCTTGTTCGCTGGGTTATTGACGCTGTTCATAAGGCTGGCGTTGAACAGGTAGTGAGTGTTGTTGGCTTCGGTCGTGATGTAGTTGAGCCATTGGTGGCAGACACTTCGATAGTTGTGCAAGAAGAGCAGTTGGGTACTGCTCATGCGGTTCAGGTTGCCCAGTCAGCTTTCGAAGATAAATCTGGTTCTTTGGTTGTACTTTCTGGTGATTCACCGCTCGTTTCTTCTGAGACGGTAGAGAAGCTGTTTTCTATTCGCGAAGATGAGGATGCTGCTGTTGTGGTGCTAACCATGGATGTAGATGACCCCTTTGGTTATGGTCGCATTATTCGTGATACCAACGATGAGGTTTGTGGCATTGTAGAGCAGAAAGATTGCAATTCTGAACAGGTAAAAATCACTGAATGTAACTCTGGCTTTTATTGCTTTGATACGCAATTCCTTTTTGAAGCACTACGCGAAGTATCTTCTGATAACGCTCAGAACGAATTTTATTTAACCGATGTTATTTCTATTGCGCGCACAAAAGGCAAAAAGGTACTTGGTCTAAAGGCGCAGGATCCTCGTGAATGCTTAGGCGTTAATTCTCGTGTGCAACTTGCTCAAGCAACCAAGATTCTGCAAGAACGTATCAATCTTTTCCATATGAATAACGGTGTCACTATCATGGATCCTTCTACTACTTGGATTGGCCCTGATGTTGAGATTGAAAATGACACGGAAATCTTACCTATGTCATTTTTGATGGGGAAATGCAAGGTTGGATCAAACAGTGTAATTGGTCCTCAGAGCCGTTTGACGGATACCACCGTTGGGAACAACTGCACCATTGAAGAAACCATCGCGCTCGAGTCGGTGCTTGAAGATGATGTTTCAACCGGTCCTCGAGCTTACCTCAGACCTCAGACACATGTTTGCAAGGGCGCTAAAGTAGGAACCCATGTTGAGATTAAGAAATCCACCATTGGGCCGGGCTCAAAGGTTCCTCATCTTTCCTACATCGGGGATGCAACTTTGGGTAAAGATATCAATATTGGCGCGGGAACCATCACTTGTAACTATGACGGTGAAAAGAAATGGCCTACTACCATCGAAGATGACGTCTTTGTGGGAAGCGATGTAATGTTGGTTGCTCCGGTAACTATCGGGGAAGGCTCTTTGATTGGTGCGGGTTCTGTTATTACAAAAGATGTTTCTGCGGGAGCATTGGGATTGGGTAGAGCTCGTCAAACCGAGATTGCCCATTGGAATGAAAAAAAAGATTAAGACGCTAAATTGGGTGTGTTTATAAACCACATAACGTATTAAGATTGTAGACGGAGCGCTTCTGGCACTACCGGCACTACCGGCAAATCATCAAGAGAAAAGGGAACCACTATGAGCAATATGACGAAAACCTTGGCAATCTTTTCAGGTTCAACCTGTCCTGAACTTGCTGAAGATATAGCTTCTTCTCTTGGGATGACGCTTGGTAATGTCAAGCTAGAGAAATTCTCTAACGGTGAAATTTATGCACGCTATTTAGAAAGCGTACGCGGAGCAGATGTCTTTATTGTTCAGTCTACTTCCACTCCTAATGTTAATGAAGCCATCATGGAGCTTTTGATTATGGCCGATGCTGCTAAGCGTGCTTCGGCTCGTACAGTCAACGCAGTAGTTCCTTGTTATGGCTATGCGCGCCAAGACCGAAAAGCAGCTGCGCGTGAGCCTATTACGGCAAAGCTGGTTGCTAACCTTATGGGTGTTGCGGGAATTAATCGTGTTATTACCGTTGATTTGCATCAAGGTCAAATCCAGGGCTTTTTCGATACCCCAGTAGACCATCTTACGGCTCTTCCTATTTTTGCTGACTACTTCAAAAAGAAAGGCCTTAACTCTGAGGATCTTTGTGTGGTAAGTCCTGATGTTGGTCGTGCGAAAGCTGCTAAAAAGCTCTCTGACATGCTTGAATCTGACTTGGCTATTATGCATAAAGGTCGCCCAGGCCACAACAAGGCTGAAATCACGGCGCTCATTGGTGATGTAGAAGGAAAGACCTGCATCGTAAATGACGACATGATTGACACCGCAGGAACGCTTTGCGCTGCCGTTGCTACGCTCAAAGAAAAAGGCGCTGAAAAGGTATATGTTTGCGCTTCGCATCCTGTCTTTTCTGGCCCTGCTTATGAGCGCATTGCTGAATCTCAAATTGACGAGGTTGTTGTTTGTAACACCATTCGTATTCCTGAAGAACGTCGTACCGGTAAAATCCGCGTGATTTCTGTTGCTCCTCTCTTGGCTTCAGCTATTAAGAATGTTTATAGCAATGAATCCGTTGCTTCATTGTTTGATCCAGAGTTTGCTCTATAGGATTTAATCGCAATGTTTGCAATTGTTGGTTTGGGAAATCCTGGAGACGAATACGCGCATACGCGCCATAATGCCGGGTTTGAAACACTAGATCTGCTAGCAGATAAGCTTGGCGTGACATATTGGAAAACAACCTGTGGGGCTTTGGTTGGGGTTGGCAAAATTGCCCTACAAGGTAAAAGCCAAGAGGTACTTTTGGCTAAGCCTCAAAGTTATATGAATCTATCAGGTGGTCCGGTATCTCATCTTTGTAAGGAATATAAGCTTGGCGTTGAAGATCTCATCGTCATTCACGATGAGCTGGACATTCCTGCCACTTCAGTTCGGGTAAAAAAGGGCGGCGGACATGCAGGTCATAATGGACTGCGCTCTATCATAGACAAAATTGGCTCGCGCGATTTTTATCGCATTCGTGTTGGTATAGGGCGACCTCCCGGAAAGATGAAGGTTCCTGATTACGTGTTATCAGTACCAAAGAAACAAGCCAAAGAAGATTTTGACGCAAGTTGTTATCGTGCTTGTGAAGCCACGCTTTCTCTTTTGGAAGTAGGTCTTGCTAAAACGCAAGCAAAATTTAACGCTTGACCTCTTTTTTGCGCTCCTCTTTCTTTTTTCTTTTGAGATTGTGCGAAAATAAATCTTGAAAAAAGAGATTGGTAGTTTCATGTCAGCGCGTATTAGTATTCACTCTGCAGATGAAGCAGAAATAGAACTTATAGAAAATCATTTTCAACTTCCGCATTTTATTGCCTCTGTTTTGGTATCTCGAGGTTTTAATACGGTAGAGAAAGTTTCTTCGTTTCTTAATACCTCACTGAGCAGTGACTGGGCTAACCCTTATGACATTTTGGGCATGGAAGAGGTTGTTTCTTGTTTAGAAACTGCCGTCAAGGCGCACAAACGAATCCTTGTCTTTGGTGACTTTGACCTTGATGGTATTTCGGCAACAACCATTATGTCGCGAGGCTTAAAAGAGCTTGGGGCTGATGTTATACCGTTTATTCCTCTCCGCTTTGAAGAGGGCTATGGACTAACCGAAGTCGCTATTGCGCGTGCTCTCTCATATGAGCCCGATGTGGTGGTAACGGTCGACAACGGTATTTCTGCTAAAAAGGAAGCCCATCTTTTGACTGATAAGGGTGTGGAGCTGGTCATCACTGATCATCATGAACCTTCAGAGCTTGTTCCGAGTAATGTAGCGCTGGTAGATCCAAAATGCTACGATTCGCCTAGTTCAATTTTGGCAGGCGCCGGTGTTGCGCTCAAGGTTGTCCAGGCGCTATGTTCGCGCTTTGGTATGCCTCATTTTTGGCGTGAGCTTCTTGATTTTGCAACCCTTGGTACCGTTGCAGATTTGATGCCCATGGTTGGCGAAAATCGCGCCTTAGTGTCTGAAGGCATACAACTTCTCAACGATAATCCTCGTCCTTGTATAGCAGCTTTGATACAAGAAGCGGGATTTAGCAACACGGTGCTATCTTCTAGCAACCTCAGCTTCACGCTTGTTCCGCGTCTTAATGCTGCAGGGCGCATGGGTAATGCTCAGCTCGCGCTTGACCTGCTTATGTCTGATGATTTTGCTCAGGCTTGCCACTTGGCTCGTCAGCTTGAAGAGACCAATACTAAAAGAAGAGCCATTGAATCTGAATTGAGCGAAATCGCTCTTGCTCAGGCCGAAGAATCGTATAACAATGAGCGCATTTTGATTGTTGCTGGTCAGGGATGGCATGAAGGAGTGAAGGGGATTGTCGCTTCTCGCCTTACCTCTCATTTTTGTGTTCCTTCTATCCTTTTTACTATTGACGGAGATGAAGCACGTGGTTCTGGCCGAAGCTATGGAGATATAAACTTATTCAAAGCGGTGGAATCCTGCCAAGATCTTCTTACCAGATTTGGCGGACATGAAGCAGCAGTTGGCGTGACGCTTCCCACGAAAAACCTTACCGCATTTCATCAGCGCTTATGTGAATATATGGATCAACTTCCCAGCGATGCATTTTGTCCGCGCATTGAGGTTGATGCAAGTGTTAACCTTTCTGAGCTTACAAAAGAAAACGTTGAAAAGATTGAGCTTTTGGCGCCTTTCGGTCAGGAAAATAAAGTCCCGCGGTTTCTTGCGCATTCTGTCACGCTTGCCTATAGCAGAGCGGTTGGCGCAGACAAGAATCACCTTTCTGTTACCTTCAGCGATGGTAGGTCATCGCTCGAAGGCATTATGTTTCACTGTAAAAATATCGAAGAGTTAAAGCGTTGCCCTTCGGTTGTTGATGCGGTATTTGAGCTTCAAATTGACGAATGGAAGGGAAGGCGCAACGTTAAAGCTATCATTTCTTCTCTTTTACCAGTCAATGCTTGTTCGGCTTTGATTGCTTGTTCTACCCCTGAAGATCAGGATTTTCTTCAAGGCTTATTTTTGAGCGAAAAGCCTGAAGTATCGAGCTATCAGCAAGGATCTGATCTCTCAGAAAATGTAGAGGTTGATATGACCTGCAAGGAGCGCAAGGCATGGAATGATGTAGCTCGGACGGATCCAAGTGGTCTGCGTCAAGCTATTGTGAGAGCCTTTATTGGCCAAGGAGCGCTTCATCAATCACAAGTTGAGTTGCTCTCTGCGCTTGATCAGGGGCAATCGACCCTTGGTATTTTGGGCACAGGCAGAGGCAAGTCTCTTGTCTTTCATGTTTTTGCGGTTGAGCAGGCATTGAAAGAACATCGGGCGAGCCTTTTTATTTATCCACTGCGTGCGTTAATTGCTGATCAGGCTTTTCATTTAAAAGAGGCGCTTCGTCAGTTTGGTATTGAGGTTGAAGTCTTAACAGGAGATACTGCATTCGAAAAAAGAATTGAAGTGATGACGCGCCTGAGCGAAGGTCTTGTTGATATCATCCTGACAACGCCTGAATATCTAGAGGCTCACCTTGATGAATTTGTTGCAGTTGATGCATTTTCTTTTTTGGTTATTGATGAGGCTCATCATGTTGCCTTATCGAAAGCTGGCTTTAGAACAGCCTATCCAAATTTGATTCTTTCTCGGCAGGCGTTAGGTAATCCCTTAACGCTTGCGCTTACTGCTACCGCTGATGAAACTATTTCTCAAGGCATTCAATCGGTCTTGGGAATTGAAAACTGCATTTATGATGATTCGGCGCGTGAGAATCTTCTTATAGATGATCACCGCGGAATAAAGCATCGTCTTCGCTATTTGGTAAACATTGCTTCTTCGGGTGAGAAAACAATTGTCTATGTTAATTCTCGTCTTGAATCGGTCTCGCTTGCACGCAACTTAAGAAAACAGCTTCCCCATATTGCCTGGATGATTGGCTTTTACAATGCCGGTCTGTCACGAGATGAACGCGAGCGCGTGGAAGAGTTGTTTAGAGTTGGCGAATTGCAAGTCCTTATTGCAACGTCTGCCTTTGGAGAAGGAATTGATATTCCCAATGTGCGCCACGTTGTTTTATACCATTTGCCCTTTAGTGAAGTTGAATTCAATCAAATGAGCGGAAGAGCGGGCAGAGACGGTGAAGAGGCGTTTGTTCATTTGCTCTTTTCAAAAAGCGATGCCAATCTCAATAAATCTATTCTTAATGATCTTACCCCTTGCCATGATGATATGGCGCAGATTTATCGCTATTTAAGAGGAACGCAGAGATCTCAAGATGACTATTATTTTTCGCTTGATTATGCTCAAACTGCTAAGAATGCCTCAGGTCTTCTGCGGGGTACTTCATTGAGCGCTTCTCAGGTTAGATGCGCCCTTACTGTTTTTTGTGAGCTTGGGCTTATTGAATCTCAAAATTGTCTTTCTGAAGATGCGGGATGCATCATTCATGTCGTAGACTATAAGGGAAAAGTTGAGCTTTCTGATAGCACGCGCTATCGTGAAGGCTTAGAAGAAATTGAAGTATTTAAAGATTTTTCTTCTTGGGTTTTCAAGACAGAAAAAGAACAACTGCAACAGCGCATTCAAAGACCGCTTTTGCCATTTGAATAAGGGGGTGCATTATGCAAGAAGCAACATCTAAAGGTATGCAGGGCGATATTCATTCGGTGGGCGTTGATCCTACCATCAAGGCTTCTACGCTTGCGCCTATAGGTTCTACTCCAGAAGACCGCTTTAATGATCTTCTTGATTTAAGCTCTCAATATTTACCAGCAGAAGAACTTGATACTCTCAAGCTTGCATTTAATTTTGCCTGCAAGGCTCATGAGGGGCAGAAAAGAAAATCTGGAGAGCCATTTGTAATTCATCCCGTTGAGGTTGCCATTATCTTGGCGGATTTACATATGGATGTTGAAACGCTTTGTGCGGCTCTTCTGCATGATACGGTGGAAGATTCTTCAACAACCAAAGAAGAAGTCGCAGAGGTTTTTGGACAATCTATTGCCGAATTAGTTGATGGCGTTACCAAGATAACCAAAATTGAAGTCGAAAGTCTTTCAGATAAGCAGGCTCAAACATTTAGAAAAATGCTCATTGCAATGAGTAAGGATATTCGCGTTATTGTTATTAAGCTTGCCGACCGTCTTCATAATATGAGAACGCTTTCGGCGCTCAAGGAAGATAGGCGCATATTTAAAGCACGCGAAACGCTAGAAATTTATGCTCCTATTGCTCATAGGTTGGGGATCAGCTCCATTAAATGGGAACTTGAAGATTTGTCTTTTTTCTATCTAGAGCCTAACAAGTTTAAACAAGTTTCTCGCATGGTTTCGGAAACGCGCAAAGACCGAGAAGAATACCTTGAAAAAATTATCAATATTCTTCATGGTGAGATGGAAAAAATTGGTGTTGAAGCTCAAATTATGGGCAGGCCAAAACATCTGTATTCCATCTACCAAAAAATGACTAAAAAGGGCAAGGGCTTTTCGGAAATTTATGACCTTATTGCCGTTCGTATCATTGTTACCACGGTAAGAGATTGCTATTCCGCCCTTGGCGCAGTTCATAGTCTTTGGCATCCAATGCCTGGTCGTTTTAAAGACTATATTGCCATGCCAAAATTCAATATGTATCAAAGCCTTCATACTACCGTTATAGGTCCGGCGGGTCGTCCGCTTGAGGTTCAGATTCGTACTGAAGAGATGCACCGTATGAGCGAATACGGCGTTGCTGCTCATTGGCGCTATAAGGAAAATGGCGGAAAAGGAAAAGATACTTCGCTTGATAAGCAAATTGCTTGGTTGCGTGAAATGGTGGACTGGCAGGATGAAACCAAGGATTCGCGCGAATTTCTTAAGTCCTTAAAGACCGACCTTGACCCCAAAGAGGTCTATGTTTTCACGCCAAAAGGCGAAGCTATGAGTTTGCGCTTTGGCTCAACACCGGTTGATTTTGCCTATTCAATTCATACCGAAGTGGGGCATCATTGTGTGGGAGCAAAGGTTAACGGCTCTATTGTTCCTTTGAGTTATAAGCTCCAGTTGGGAGATCGCGTTGAAATTCTTACGCAAAAAAGCGCTACGCCTTCACGTGACTGGCTCAATATTGTTAAAACGCCTTCTGCACGTTCGAAGATTCGTTCCTATTTCTCAAAGGTGAGTCGCTCAGACGATTTACAGATGGGTAAAGACAAGCTTTTGCGCGAAATGAGAAAGCATGGCTTGGGCATTTCTTCTGCTCAAAGTATGCGTGCTATCAAGCGTGTTGCTGAAGCTATGGGCTATAAAGATTCCGATGATATGTTGGTCAACATTGGAACTAATAAGGAAAGCCCTCAGCATGTAGCCAACAGGCTTCTTAAGATTTTGGTTGATCAAGGAACCGAAGATGCCGCAAAGCCAAGCATAGGAATGTCAGCTTCTGCTACGGGTAAAATCCCTCCAATGCTCACCAGCGTTAAGCGCCCGAAAAAGCATGAAGCCCATGCTTCTAACGGTGTGGTGGTAAAGGGTATTGATGATGTTTTAGTTCGTCTTTCGCGTTGTTGCAACCCCGTTCCGGGAGATGAAATCGTAGGATTTGTAACGCGTGGCCGTGGCGTTTCGGTACATAGGCGCGATTGCCCCAATGCGCAAGATCTTATGCAACAACCAGAGCGCATCATTGAAGTTTTTTGGGAAGATCATGCCCCTTCGTCAGGGACTACCTATAACGTTGAAATATTCATCGAAGCACTTGATCGCATGAATTTGCTCAAAGATGTTTCAACGGTGTTATCGGATAATGGGGCAAATGTGTTGTCAGTTAATACCATGACGCACCGAGACGGAATGGTAGAAATGAGATTTTTGTTCCAGGTTTCTGAGACAGCGGCAATTAATTCCATCATAAAGAAGCTAAAAGCAATCGAAGGTGTTTTTGATGCACATCGTATGATGCCGGGGAAGTCATCATAGAGATATATTTAGGATTAGTTTAGCAATTCAAGAAGGAGCCAAGTATGAATATAGAGGTTACTCGAGGTCCACAGTGTTTAAAGGTTACAGGTGCATGTGTTGATATAGACTGGCTCGTGCTTGGCATGATTCAAAACAATACCTATATCATCTCTGATGGGCAGGCAACCATAGTGGTTGACCCTTCAGATGATGCGCAACGTATTGTTGATGTGCTTGGCTCACGTAAGCTCGATGCTATATTTTGCACGCATCATCATACTGATCATGTGGGCGCGCTTAAACAGCTCAAAGATAAAACGAATGCGCCTGTGTATGCCTCTGACATTGATGCAAATATAATTGAAAACCAGCCCAAAACAACCGGCCCACTTTCTGCTCAATCGTGTCCGGTTGATGTGCGCCTCAAGGATAAGGACACCATCAAGATTGGCTCTATGAAATGGAAAGTCATTGCAACGCCTGGACATACTCCTGGTGGCATATGCTTCATGTTGAATTCTGAGGACGGCAAATATATTGAGCGAGCATCCCTTTTAGCTTCGGGTGATACCTTGTTTTGCGGAACCATTGGTCGAACAGACTTTGAAGGCGGAGACATTTCTCAGATGCGCGCATCCCTTAAGCGTCTTTCGCAATTGCCTGATGATACGCTTGTTCTTCCGGGGCATAATTCGCTTACTACTATTGCTGATGAACAGCGACGCGTATTCGCTTATTATTGTTAAGAGCAAATATTTATAGTTTTGATCGAGAGGGTGGGGAACTATGAAGAAGGCTAGCAAGAAAAAATTCAATTACTTTGATGCTTTTGAGAAGCAAAGCGCAATAGCGTCTAAGCAAGCAAGGCTTCTTTTGGAAGTAGTAGAAAATTTTTCAAAAGCAGAAGACATTGAAAAGTACTTACCTCGTGCTCATGAGTTAGAATCTCGCGGTGACAGCGTATGTCATGATGTCTTTGACGCCATCTTGCCAGATTTCGTTACTCCTATTGATAGGGAAGACATAATTTCGCTCACCAATAGCATGGATGCACTAATTGATAAGATGGAAGAAGTTCTTCAGCGCTTCTATATGTATGATATTCATTTCATGCATCATGATGTAAAGCCTTTGGCAAAGATGATTGTTAAATCTTGCGATGCGCTCTCTGAAGCAATGGCTGACTTTAGAAACTGCAATAAGTCAAAGAAGTTCAAGCAACTCGTTATTAAAGTCAATGATATAGAAAATGAAGCAGACGCTTTTCATATCAAGGCTATTCGTAAACTATATACCCATGATAGAGAAAATCCAGTTCGCGTCCTTGTTTGGACCAGCTTGTTTGACATGATGGAAGAGTGTGTTGATCTTTGCGAAACAATTGCTGACAAGATGAATTCAATCATGCTTAAGAATGGCTAAATTGCTCTTTTAGATAGACTTTTTGCTCTTATGCGTAAATCATTCGTTAACAGAGGTTTCTTTGTGCTTGTTTTTGTTATTATAAACAAGCACTTTTTTATAGAAGAAAGAATATTATGTCGTTAGTTGTAGCAAAATTCGGAGGCACTTCCGTTGCCTCACCTGAACGTATTCAAATGGTTGCCAAGCGTCTTATCGAAAAGAAACAGGCGGGCGATGATGTGGTAGCAGTTGTTTCTGCTATGGGAAAAACAACTGATGAGTTGGTAGGGCTTGCGGCTGCTCTTAATACTCATCCCGCTCCTCGTGAAATGGATATGCTCCTTTCAACGGGAGAGCAGGTAAGTATGTCATTACTTGCTATGGCTATTCAAGCTCTTGGATATAAAGCGGTTAGCTTTACCGGATGGCAAGCAGGTATTACTACCGATAGTGATTTTTCTCGTGCCAAAATTGAAGACATTGATGCCGACAGAATCAGAGAAGCGCTCAAGAGTGGTGCTATCGTTGTTGTCGCCGGCTTTCAGGGTTTATCTCTCAAAGGTGACATTACCACGCTCGGTCGTGGTGGGTCAGATACAACTGCTGTTGCACTTGCGCATGGCATCAAGGCTGATGTTTGCGAAATCTATTCGGATGTTGATGGCATCTATACCGCAGATCCTCGTGTGGCGCCAAGAGCAAAGAAGCTCGATGTTATTTCTTATGATGACATGCTTGAATTATCAAGCGGAGGCGCGGGAGTTTTGCAATCTCGTGCGGTTGAATTCGCAAGAAAATATAACGTAGTTATTCATTCTCGTTCTGCCTTTTCTGAGGCGGAAGGTACCTTAATTAAGGAGGTTGCTCCATCTATGGAACAAGCTGTTATTTCAGGAATTGCTCATGACACTTCTGAAATCAAGATCACCGTTCGTGGTTTACCTGACCAAGCAGGTATAGCCGCTAAAGTATTTTCAACACTTGCTGGTAACAATGTTTCAGTAGACCTTATCATTCAAAATACTTCAAATGACGGCAAAGCCAATATCAGCTTCACGCTTCCGAGTGCTCAAAAAGAAGACGCACTTAAGGCTGTTGAGCGCATTAGCGATGAGTTGGGCGAATTGACTGTTTTGGTTGATGAAAACATTGCCAAGGTTTCTTTGGTTGGTACCGGCATGAAATCAAGTCCTGGTGTTGCAGCGCGTGCTTTTAGTGCTCTTGCTGACAACCAAATCAATATCATCATGATTTCTACCAGCCCAATTCGCATCTCGGTTGTGGTTGAGGGAAGTCAGGTTGGCGCTGCAGTTCGTTGTTTGCATACTGCCTTTGGTCTTGACTCAGACAGCGTTTTCGAAGAAACGCAACTTTCTGCAGAAGAAATTGCAGCAAAGATGAATAAGGGCAGATAAGGCCGTTCCAAGAATTTCTAAGGGGCTCGAACGAATTTAGACGTTTGAGCTCCTTTTTTAATGCACAATACCAGTAGTAGCTCTAAAGAAGATATTAGCTACGGTTTAGTTTGCGAGTATGAAAGGGAACTTACTATGACTTGGGATAAGAAAATACCTGCTAATCCTGTTGTTGCTGTCGCTGGTGCTACGGGTGCCGTTGGTCGTGAATTTCTTAAAGTGCTTCATGATCTCAACTTTCCTGCTTCAGAAGTTAAAGCGTTAGCTTCTGCTCGTTCTGCAGGAAAAACCCTTCCTTTTGATGGCTGTGGTCAAGTTCCTAAAGGGGAGCTCGTCGTTCAGGAAATGACTCCTGAAAGTTTTGAGGGAGTAGATATTGCACTCTTTTCTGCTGGCGCTTCAGTTTCAAAGGCCATGCGCGAGGCAGTAGTAAAAGCAGGCGCTGTAATGATTGATAACTCCAGCGCATTCCGCATGGATGACGATGTACCTCTGATTGTTCCTGAAGTTAATCCTCAGGATATTTCTTGGCATAGTGGCGTTATTGCAAATCCAAACTGCTCAACCATTCAGATGGTCGCAGCGCTCAAGCCTCTCTATGATATTTCCCGCATTAAGCGCGTGGTTGTTTCTACGTATCAGGCAGCTTCAGGTGCAGGCGCTAAAGCTATGGATGAGCTCTATGCTCAGACTAAGCAATTCTTAGAGGGAGAAGAGTTGACCATTGATGCTTTTGCGCACCAAATTGCTTTCAACTGTATTCCTCATATTGATGTTTTCCTTGATGATGCTTCTACTAAAGAAGAATGGAAGATGGTTGTAGAAACCAAAAAGATCTTGGGTGACGAAAACGTTCAGGTGGCTGCAACGTGTGTTCGCGTTCCGGTTCTTCGTTGCCATGGTGAAGCTATCAATGTGGAATTTGAATCTGAGGTTTCCGTTGAAGAAGCACGAAAGGCACTTGAAAATGCTCCTGGTATCACCGTAATGGATGATATTGAGAACAAAGTTTATCCAATGCCAGGGCTTTTGGCAGGTACTGACGGTGCTTATGTTGGACGTTTACGCAAGGATTACTCTGTTGAGCATGGTATTGCTTTCTGGAATGTAGCTGACCAGATTCGCAAAGGTGCTGCTTTGAATGCTGTTCAAATTGCAGAACTCCTTTTGCCTTAAGCTTTAATTGAGCCTACTTTTTGCGTAGCTGATTAGCATTAAGGGTCAATTAGGCTAGAAAAGTTGCTGTTTAGGTTGCTTTTATAATCAAAGAAAGAGACATACGTTTGTTTTCTTTCTTGGTAGTTAATTAAAAAAATCACCCCTCATTGAGGGGTGATTTTCATGTGTAGTATGTTTGTTCTGATTAGAAGTGCCCGGTGAAAAGGAACTTGAGGCGCTTGAAGAATCCAGGCTTTTTGCCCCTAACCACAAGCTGAATAGCATCAGAAGACGGCTCTTCAACAGAGGGGAGAACTTCAGCCGTAACAGTTTGCTTTTGCGCTTCTGCCGTTTGTGCAGAAGGTGCTTCAGCAGAAGCAGATACCTGGTTGTTTGGAAGAGGCGCAGTGTCCTGATTTGCTTCAGAACCAAGAGAGGTAGCCTCAGGAGCGGGAGCGGATGCAACAGCCCCTGCTTCGGTTGTCGCCTGTGCTACTGGTGTTGATGTGGTTGCCTGTGCAGACGCACCGGCTGTTCCAGTTGTCTCTTTTGGTGTGTTGGTTGTTTCGTTAGTATTTGCTGGAGCAGTTGTTTTGGGAGCTTCTGCTACCGTTTTGTTTTCAAGATTTTCTGCTACTGAAGGCTCAGTATTTTTTGGCGAAGTTGCTTCAGCCTTAGGGCTTGGAATGAGTTGCTCTTGAGTGAGTGTTTGTAAATGGGTTGAAACCGTTGCACTATGACGAAGCGTTTCGGCATCACGAAGACGTTGAGCCTGAGCTATGGCAGAGCGCTTTTTATTTTCTTCTTCACGCTGTTTTACGGAGTTCTCGTAATCTGTCTGAGCCTTTTCAATGAGGTAGTTTTGAGAGTCAAATGACTCAACAAAGCCAGCCTTGTTTACTTCTGCATAATACTCAAGAGGCGTAAATTCAAGGTTGTTCTGAAGCTTTCTGAGTTTTGCGGTATCAGAAAGGGAAATATTGAGATAATCAAGTACCTGTTTCTTGAGCGATTCTTCACTGATCTGCCAAGCAATTTCTATGCGCTTGTCCATATTGCGCGTCATAAGGTCTGCACTGGCAAGATAGATTTCCATGTCATCATGAGGACCAAAGCCGTAAATTCTGCTGTGCTCAAGAAGTCTGCCTACGATGGAGACAACATCAACGTTATCGGTATAACCTTTTACATCAGGGACGATGCAGGAAATTCCACGGACAAAGAGGGTGGTATGAACACCAGCCTGAGAAGATTCAGCAATTTTGTCGATTATCTCTTTGTCAGTAACGGAATTTGTCTTAAATAAAACGCCGTTAGGTTTCCCTTGTTTAGCAAGCTCAATTTGCTCGTCAATCTTCTTCAAAATGAGAGGCTTAATTTGAAGCGGAGCTACCACAAGATTTTGGTAATTGTTCGAGGTATTTTCCAAACTCATATTACGGAAAAACTCCGCAGCGTCTTTCCCGATGCCTTCATTAGTAGTAATGAAGGAAAAGTCGGTATAGAGCTTAGAAGTTTTTTCGTTATAGTTGCCCGTACCTAATTGAGTTATGTGCTGTATGCCTTGCTCACTGTGACGCGTGATAGTGCAAATCTTGGAATGAACTTTAAAGTCATGGAAGCCATAAATTACATTTGCGCCTGCCTGCTCAAAACGCTGAGACCACTCTATGTTGTTTGATTCGTCAAAACGTGCGCGCAACTCAAACAGGGCGGTAACTTCTTTCCCATTTTCTGCCGCTGCAAGGAGCGCTTCAGCTAGATGAGATTGGTTGGCAAGACGGTAGAGCGTAATCTTGATTGAAAGAACCGATGGATCATTTGCAGCTTCCTTCAAAAGTTGTACGAAGGGCTCCATGCTTTCATATGGATAAGAAAGCAGTACGTCATGTTCGCAAACTTGCTCAATAATTGAACGACCTTTTTCTAAGCAAGCAGGCCACTGAGGCGTGAAAGGCTTGCTGGTAACCCTCTTTGCGGTTTCTTCGTCAATCATGGAGCTGAGTGCCCAGGCGTAACCCATATCAAGAGGAACTTGCGTTACATATACTTGATGGGGCTCCAGATTCAAGCGTTTCAAAAGGAACTTTTCAGTAACGGATGAAAGGGGAGTGTCAGTCTCAAGACGAACAGGAGCAAGACGCGCACGCTTTTTGAGGATGCGTTTCATATGCTCACGGTAGTCATAATCAATTTCGTCAACGCCATCATTGGCATCAATGTCGGCATTTCTTGTTACACAGATAACGCTTGCGCGCTTGGTGACATACATTGAAAATACTTCATCAACAATGAGCTTGAGCGCATTTTCAAGCAAGATAAACTGTAGGCCTTTTCCGGGTAGCTTAATAATTCTTTCTGCCTGACGGGGAAGAGGAATTAATCCGAAGGTTGCGTCATTAGCGCCAACATTCTTTTCCTTCTTTTTCGTTTTAGAAGAAGACTCTTTTGGTTGCTGTTCGTCATCAAGGCGAAGCAAAACATATAGTGCACCATTTTCCAAATGAGGAAACGGGTGGCGTGAATTGATAATCTGAGGAGACAAGAAAGGAGAAACTTTATCATGAAGATAGGTTCTCAAATATGCTTCTTGTTCTTCATTGAGATCTTTGATTTGTAGTTGCTTTATTCCTTCTTCAGCTAACTGCTCCTGAATTTGCTTAAAGATTCGTTCCTGTTCAGGGTAAAGCTCATGACAACGATTATGAATTGCCATGATTTGTTCATCAGGTGTCATGAGTGTTTTGTTTTCGCGAAGCTCTTTTTTAAGCAGAGACAGATCGGTCAAACTTCCAACTCGTACCATAAAAAATTCTTGCAAGTTGCTTGAGAAAATTGAAACAAACGTCAAACGCTCAAGAATGGGTACATTATGATCTTCGCCCTGATCAAGGACGCGTTTATTAAATGTTAACCATGAAAGCTCACGATTTTGCATATAAGGAAGAACTTTTTTAGTTGGAACTTTTTCGTTCTTCTCTTTTTTTTGTTCAACCGAATCAGATTTTGCTTCTCCGGAAATTTTCTTTGCTTCCATCAAAAGTTTCCCCTTTATAAATATGCCTTGATGTTGACGACAAATTAGTTATCTCGCCCATCCCTCAAACTTTATTATAAGGTTTATCTTGTGATTCTGCGAAAGTTACTTGCGTATTTGTTGTGGATTCTAATTAAGTATTCGATCGACTAAATAACCTTCACGAATGCCAGATTTACAAATAGTCAATTTTTGTGCTTGCGTTAAATCAAAAAGTTCTTTAATTATTACGCAACCAGGGATAAAGGTATGAATGCGGTCTGGGATTGTTTGAAGTGCTTTATGTAAAAATGTGTCAGGATCGGTTTTGTAACGCCAAAAAATTTCATCAATTTGATCTGGTAAAAGGCAAATATCGCGTTCGCCATCGTTGCAAACATCGCCATAAACTTTTGCTGCTGAGCGAATAGAGCCACCAATACCATAGAGTTCTTTTTGCTTGAATAGACCAAACCCACTGGCTTGAAGGTTTTCTTTAAACCCATTTTGTATAGACATAATTTCACTTTGTGTCGGAATGATTCCTGCCACATAGGACGAATAAGAAGACAGTGATCCTTGAGGAATACTGATGCTATTGCTGTCTTTGGCTTTATTGACAACGGTAAGCTCCGTTGAGCCTCCGCCAATATCAATGAGAAGGCCGTCTTCGATTGGCCTATCTAAACTTGCTCCACAAAATCCTAAATGAGCTTCATCCCAAGTTGAAAGAACTTTGAGAGGGATTTTACAAGCTTCAGAAATTGCCTTGGCTGCCTCTTCTGAATTGGCGCAGTTACGGATGACCGCCGTGGCAAAAACATGTATTTCTTTGCAGTTGAAATGCGAGGCACGTTTTAGATGTGCATTGATGGTGTTGATTGCTTTTTTTATGCCCTTTTTCGAAATTTCACCTTCTTTTACAAAAGAAGCAAGACCGGCCATTATTTTGTAGTTAAGAAGAATAGTAATATCTTTTCTGGTGAGGTTTTGCTTTTGCGATGAAGAGACTTCATAAATACAGAGTCGAATGGTGTTCGATCCGAGGTCTATAAGGGCGTATCGTGGCACGGTTCCTCCTGTTAAAGGTAGCATTTCGAAGGATAGAAAGTATTAAGAGATGCTATTTGTATCTTAAAATGAAGATGTTTTTTGACATCTCACACAATCTTTTATTTAACTATACTCTCTTGGGATAATGCGTAGTAGAGTAGAGAAGAAACAATTTTTAACATTTATTCTGAAGATTTTTTCTTTATGACGTCTACTGGGGGAAATATGCTTGAAGCAATTGATTTGAATGCACCAAAACTTTCTAAAGATAAATATCGTGAAAAATACGATGCCCTTTTGGCTCGCTTAGTTGTTCTTCAACAGCAAGCACGAAGTGCAGGGCTTGGCGTTGTAGTTTTATTTGAAGGATGGAAAGGCGCTGGCAAGGGAAGCAGAATTTCAGATCTTCTGTATCACTTAGATGCACGTGGTACTTCGGTTCACGTTACTAAAAGTTACGGCTCGCTCGATACCATGCTCATTTCCTCTGAGGGGAAATATGGAGCAACAGGTTTTTATCCACCTATGCAACAATTTTGGAATGCCCTTTCTTCTCGTGGAAAAATAACATTTTTTGATCGCGGTTGGTATTCGTTTGCCACTGAATATTTGGTAGATCGAACGTTAGCTGCGAAAAAAAGAGGCATAAAGCCTAATAAACATGACCTCATGCGCAGGATAGACAGGGTAGTACCTTCAATTGAAAGCTTTGAATCACAGTTGGTTTCGAGCAACTATTTAGTCGTGAAGTTCTTCTTCCACATTTCAGAAGACAAACAGCGAAAACGTGTGGAAAGTCTCTATAATGACCCTAATATGCGTTGGCGTGTTACTGAACAAGACGTAAAGGATCTTGATTATTACAGTGGCGCCTATATGTTGTATGACGAACTGTTAAAGAAAACGAATTTTGGCTCTTCAGAATGGGTTCTCATTAACGCTAATGACAAACGTAGGGCTAATATCACCGTGGCCGAAACGCTCGTTGATAGGCTTGAGAAAAGTTTGAGTTTCAAGCAGAGCGTGGCTGACATTGAGGCCGAAAAGAAAGCGCAAGCTAATCTTAAATCTCCCGATAACGTTCCTTACAAGGATGAGCGCTCCCGTAGCGACGAAGAAAATGAAGCTATCATCAAAGAAGCTAATAAGGAAGCTCAATTATCTTTGAGTCAAGCTCCTTTTAGAAGTCGTTTTCCAATTTTGCATAATCGACCTTCTCTTGATAGGGCTGACCATACCCTTAAATTGGAAAGACCCGAATACAAGCAGGCGCTTAGAGAAGAGCAAGATAAGCTCTTTGAGCTTGAGCCCTTGCTGTATCGTCGTCGCATACCGATGATCATTATGTATGAAGGCTGGGATGCAGCGGGCAAGGGCGGAAGCATTAAGCGCGTAGCTCAGGCACTGGACGCCCGCGCGTATACCATTTTCCCTTCTCCGGCACCTTCGCAATATGAATTGGCCCATCCTCATCTATGGAGATACTGGACAAGACTTCCTAAGGCAGGGCATGTTGGCATCTATGACAGAAGCTGGTACGGTCGTGTCTTGGTTGAGCGAGTAGAAGGCTTTGCAAGTCCTACGCAATGGGCTGCCGCCTATGACGAAATTAACGAATTTGAACGTGACCTGGTTAATTGGGGCGCAATATTGATCAAGTTTTGGGTTAATGTCTCGCCCGAAGTGCAACTGGAGCGCTTCTTGGCGCGCGAGGAAAACCCCGATAAGCAGTGGAAAATCACTCCTGATGACTGGCGTAACAGAGATAAAACACCTCAATATTATGCAGCAATTGAAGATATGTTCCGCTTGACTTCTACCGAACATGCTCCTTGGACTTTGTTAGAAAGCGATGATAAATATTACGCACGTGTAAAGGCGCTCCGTGTTATCAATGATGCCCTAGAAAAGAGACTCAAGCAGTTTGAAGGTTCCGAATTTTAGGTTACTATTAAAACGTTGCTTTGATAGAGTAAGTTTGTGCTGATGAATAACTGAGGCGTTTAACAAGACAAGAGGTATTTCTTTATGGGAAAAGATTCTAACCACGTTCGAGGTGCGCATGCACGAATCGACGAATCTTCTTTTGATTCAGCCTCTTCCTTTCAAGAAGACGCGGTAGGTCAGCAGGGTTATTCTCATAATGCTTATGGGAATAACTATGGTGCACCTACCGGTCAGCAAAATTACCCCAATAGCGCTTATGGAAACAGCTATGGTGGTGGTGCTTTCGGGCAACAGGGCTATTCTTCGGATGCTTACGGTAGTAACTATGCCTCGCCTGTCAACCAACAGGGTTATTCTTCTAATGCTTACGGGAACAATTACGGTGCTTCGGTCAATCAGCAGAACTATCCTGCTGGTTATGGAAATAATTATGCTGGTTCGCCTCAGAATTTTGAGCCAATCAATGGCCAGAGTGGGTCTACGCAATCTTTTGCGCCCGTTGGTGGTGTTGGCGGTGCCGGAGGCTTTGGCGGTTCTGGTGGGTATGGACCTTCCTCTCCTCAGATGCAACCTAAGAAAAAATCAAAAGGATGGAGAGCAGTTTTTATTATTGCGCTCATTGTTTTGATTTGCTCTTTAGCAGTTCTTGGCGCTATTTTGTATCAATATTGGGCTCAGCAAAAAGCTTATTCTGACTTAGAATCTAACGTTTCTCTTCCTGCGGATACCAATGCAAATGTTTCGCTTTCTGATCTTAAGGTTGATTGGGATGCATTGAAGGCTATTAACCCTGATGTTGTTGCTTGGGTCTACATTCCCGGCACACCTGTTAATTATCCTGTTGTACAGGGAAAAGATAACGATGAATATCTCAAGAAATCCTTTGATGGATCGACGGGCTGGACATCATCGGCTGGAACAATCTTTCTTGATTCTAATAACAAATCAGATCTCAGCAGTCGCAATAACGCCTTGTATGGGCATAACATGAACGATGGCTCAATGTTTGCTTCACTTGCTAAGTGGGAAAACCAAGATGAATTCAATAGCCATCGCGATATCTACGTACTAACTCCTAAAGGAAATTATCGTCTTAAATCATTTGCCGTTGTGGTTACTACGGGCTCTGATGCTATTGTTCAAACCAGCTTTGCTTCTAATACAGACTTCACTAACTATGTTGAGGACAAGTTACAAAGAAGTGTTGTCTCACAGACAGGGGATGTGCTCAGCGCATCTGACATTAAGCAAACATTCCTTTTCTCAACATGCGAATACACAAGAAGTGACGGACGCGCGGTAGCATTTGCTTCGGTTGTGGAAACAACGGTTAAAGATAATCCTTACGTTTCTTCGGTCAGCAATGGTTCCACGGACTTAAGTAAAGATGAATCAGATTCGGTTGCAGACCAGTATAGGGAGGCCGCATGATTAATTCTTCAAAACACCATGACTTGTTCGATACCCTTGAAGAAGAATGTGGGGTGTTTGGCGTATATGCTCCTGATGATGACGTAGCAAGACTGACCTGTTTTGGTCTTCAAGCGCTTCAGCACCGCGGGCAAGAATCGGCCGGTATTGCGGTAGGGGATGGCGAAACTGTCCTTGCTTTTAAAGATCTTGGTCTAGTTACCCAAGTCTTTGACGAATCTTCGCTTTCTGCTTTAAGAGGAAAGGTTGCCATCGGCCATGTGCGCTACTCAACAAGTGGCGGAGTTGAGTCTTGGGAGGCGGCACAGCCTCATATTTCTGCCATTGATGAAATTTTGATCGCGCTTGCTCACAATGGCACGCTGGTAAATACCAATTCACTTAAAGCGCAGTTAGTTGACTATGGTGTTTCGCTTCGCGCTAATACTGACTCAGAGGTAGCAGCAAAAATCATTGGCGAAGTAACCAGCTCTACCCATTCACTTCGAGATGGCATCAAAAAAGCCATGAGAATGATGAGGGGTGCTTACGCTATGGTGCTTTCAAGCCCTGATACGCTTTATGCATTCCGCGATCCTCACGGAATTCGCCCTCTTGTTTTGGGTCAATTGCCTGATAATCGTGGCTGGGTTGTTTCTTCTGAAACCTGCGGTCTTGATATTGTTGGCGCGGAATTTGTTCGTGAAGTTGCTCCTGGTGAGATTATCCGCATCAATGATGAAGGGTTAACTTCTCAGATTGCCGTTACGCCTGAAAAGCGCGCAAGCTGTTTGTTTGAGTATGTTTATTTTGCCCGCCCTGATTCTGTGTTGGACGGCGTTAGTGTTTATCAGTCTCGCAGAAGAATGGGACGCATCTTAGCAAAAGAAGCTCCTGTTGAAGCAGATTTGGTTTTAGGTGTTCCTGATTCAGGCCTTCCTTCCGCGATGGGTTATGCCATTGAAAGCGGTATTCCGTATAGCGACGGCATTGTTAAGAATCGCTACGTTGGAAGAACGTTTATTGAGCCCACCAACGAGATGCGTCAAATGGGTATTCGAATAAAGCTCAATCCGCTCTCTTCGCTTATTTCAGGCAAGCGTTTGATTGTAATTGACGACTCGGTTGTACGAGGAAATACTTCAAAAAAGTTGGTTGATATGCTGAAAAACGCAGGTGCAAGCGAAGTTCATTTGCGCATTGTATCTCCTGAGGTTCGCTGGCCTTGCTTTTATGGAATAGATACCGACACGCAGGATCAACTTATTGCAGCAAATATGAACAATGAGGAAATGTGTGAATTTATTGGCTGTGATTCGCTTGCCTTCATTTCTGTTGCCGGCCTTCATGAGGCGGTAAAAAGTGACCATCCAGGTTTTTGTGATGCATGCTTTACCGGCGATTATCCGGTTGAAATTCCTGATGCAATCAAAGCAAAAAGCTTTCTTCCCGAAAACCTTGCAAAATAAATCCTGCATAATGGTTAAATTAGAGATGGTATTAGTAGCTAATGCCATTTGGTTAAGCGCAATAGCAAGACAAACAAGCCCTTTGGGGCAATAGGAGACAAACATGACTGATCGTATTCACGTTAATGCTCTTGATTCAGATGCAAAATGGCCAAGCTGGACAACGCAAGGCTCTACCACCTATGCTCAAGCGGGCGTTGACATTGAAGAGGGAGCGCGCGCGGTTGATGCCATTAAAGATTCGGTTCACCGTACCTATCGTGATGAAGTTCGCGGTGATATTGGGGGCTTCGGCGGGCTTTTTTCTTTGAAAGTTGCCAAGCAAATGGCAGATCCTATCCTGGTTTCCGGTACCGACGGTGTTGGAACTAAGATTCAGCTTGCAAAACTTGCCAACAAACATGACACGGTTGGCATTGACTTGGTAGCAATGTGTGTCAATGACATTCTTGCAACCGGCGCCGAACCCTTGTTTTTCCTTGACTATATTGCGGTAGGAAAGCTCAAGAGCGAAGAGGTCTCTGAAATTGTCTCTGGTATTGCTGATGGATGCGTTATGAGTGGCTGTGCTCTGGTGGGTGGAGAAATGGCTGAACATCCGGGCGTTATGGATCCGAACGAATATGACCTCTCGGGTTTTTGCGTTGGCATTGTTGATCGTCCTGAAATGCTTGATCCTGCTAAAGTACAAGAGGGCGATATTTTGATTGGCCTTGCAAGCTCAGGCATTCATTCGAATGGTTATTCTTTGGCTCGTAAAGTTTGCACCGAAGGTAAAACGCTCTATGAGCTTCGTTTAGAAAAGGAAGAATTGGGCGGAAGAAGCGTTTTGGATGCTTTATTGGAACCAACGCGCATCTATGTCAAGCCCGTTCGTTCTGTTTTGCGAAAACTCCCAGGAGCAATACGTTCTTTGGCTCACATCACTGGTGGTGGTATAACGGAAAACCTCAATCGTGCTCTTCCTGATACGCTCAATGCGGAAGTTCATGTTGGAACCTGGTCTATGGCACCTATCATTCCTTGGGTTTGCCGTGCTGCTCATTTAGATGAAGAGGAAGCACTCAAGACGTTTAATATGGGATTAGGAATGGTGCTCATTGTTAATCCGAGCAAGGTTGATGAAGTGATGACTCTGCTATCCGATGAAGGAGAAACTCCTTTCATAGTAGGTAAGATTATCCCCGGACAGGGCGAGGTTAGCTACGTTGACCAAGAAGATCTCTTTGTGCCTTTTGCTAAAGGGGATAGCGAAGAATAGCTTCATTGTTTCTTGGTTGCAAGGTTATAAGCTAGCCGTGATGCTATTTGTGCGAAGGAATTACCTTGGGGCAACGGCTCTTCTTTAGATGGCTTCAACTTGGTGTATTCGGAGCATTGTTGGTGCGAAGTGATTGCCTGGGGCAGTCTTCGCTTAAAAGAAAGGACAACGTTGAGTTCTCTATCTGACACGGTATCTTCTGCTCCTTTAAAAATAGGTGTTCTCATTAGTGGGAGCGGTTCTAATCTTCAGTCGCTTATCGATAAAATCAATGCTGGTAGTCTCAATGCCGAAATTACGGTTGTAATTTCGTCGCGCCCTGATGCCCACGGGCTAATTCGTGCGAAAAATGCAGGAATCCCTACCGTTTCATTGAATAAAGAAGTATACAAAGACGCCAAAGCTGCTAATGAGGTTATTGCTCATGAGTTGCTTCATTCGGGAGCAGAATATGTAATTATGGCAGGCTATATGCGCAAGCTTACCTCAGAAGTTTTGCTTGCTTTTCCTGATAGGGTTGTCAATTTGCATCCAGCCTTGCTTCCGTCTTTTAAGGGCGCACATGCCATCAAAGATGCTTATGAATTTGGAGCAAAGGTTACCGGCGTAACGGTTCATTTTGCCAATGAGGACTACGACAAAGGTCCCATCATCGCTCAAGAGGCAGTAGTAATTTCTGAGGACGACACGCTTGAATCTCTTGAAGAAAAAATCCATGCGGTTGAACACGAGTTGTATCCCAAAGTGGTTTCTTTGTTGTCTGAAAGACGCGTTGTGATCAAGAATGATAGAACCGTAGCTATTCTTCCCGAATAACCCGCATTAATGCTTTTTCTTGCCTTAGTTGAATTGACAAAGATCAAGAAGGTTTATACTCAAAATGCATACGCTTTTGAAAGGAGATTTGTATGACAGAGCCTGTTGTTAAGAGAGTATTGATGTCCGTTACTGACAAAACTGGCATTGTGGAATTCGCCCAGAGTCTTGTCAAAGAATTTAATGTTCAAATTATATCTACCGGTGGAACAGCGAAAGTTCTCTCTGATGCAGGTATTGCCGTCACTCCCATTGATGAAGTCACTCAGTTTCCTGAAATGATGGATGGGCGAGTAAAGACGCTTCACCCTGCAGTACATGGTGGTCTTTTGGCAAAGCGTGACAACGCGGAGCATATGGCTCAGGCAAAAGAGCATGGCATTGAAATGATCGATATGATTGTTGTCAATCTTTATGCTTTCGAAAAGACCGTTGCTTCCGGTGCTGGTTTTGCAGACTGCGTTGAAAATATCGACATTGGTGGCCCTTCCATGCTTCGTTCTGCTGCTAAGAATTTTGCAAGCGTAGCGGTGGTTACCAATCCTGATTCTTATGATTCTATTCTGGAAGAAATGCGTTCAAATGGTGGTTCGACTACCTATGAGACGCGCGCTCAGCTTGCGCTCAAAGTATTTGAAACAACTTCTCGCTATGATGGAGCTATTGCTTCATGGCTTGCTGGTCGTATTTCTGAAGAAAATGCTAGCGGTTTTCCTGAGAAGGTTTCTTTGGGTCTTACCAAGCGTCAAGACCTTCGCTATGGAGAAAATCCTCATCAAAAAGCAGCGTTCTTTACTATTGATAGCTATCCAAACGCTCAAAATACCCTTGCTCATGCAACTCAAAAGCAAGGCAAAGAGCTTTCCTATAATAACTATCTTGACTTAGACGCTGCCTGGGTTGCGGTTAGGGAATATACCGATCCTGCCTGTGTAATTGTTAAGCACCTTACCCCTTGTGGCGTTGCGGTTTCTTCTGATGTTGTTTCTGCCTATGAGGTAGCTTATGAGGCTGATCCTGTTTCAGCTTATGGTGGTGTTATTGCGTTTAACAGGCCAGTGGGCGCTGAGGTTTGTGAGAAGATCTTTGCTAATAAGCAATTCGTTGAAGCTATTATTGCGCCCGAATTTTCTGCTGAAGCTTTGGCAATGTATGAAGCAAAACCTAATGCTCGTCTTCTTGAGACGGGTGGGGTAAATCCTGCTGGCAATACGCTTGAGTATCGCGCGGTTGAAGGCGGTTTGCTCTGCCAAGAAACCGATGCTGTGTCAGAAGATCCTTCTACTTTTACTGTTGCTACTGATCGCAAGCCTACCGATGAAGAAATGGCGGATCTCATTTTTGCATGGAAGGCATGCAAATCCGTTAAGTCTAACGCCATCCTTATTGCTAAAGATTCTGCTAACTTGGGCGAAGGTGGCGGACAGCCTAATCGCGTTAATTCAGCTCGTATTGCAGTTGCACAAGCCGGAGAGAAGGCAAAAGGTGCCGTTGCGGCAAGCGATGCTTTCTTCCCCTTCCGTGATGGCCTTGATGTGCTAGCTGAAGCAGGAATTACTGCTGTTATTCAGCCGGGAGGATCCATCAGAGATGGAGAGGTAATTGAGGCTGCTAACGAGCATGGCATTGCTATGGTATTTACCGGTCATCGTCACTTTAGACACTAGTTGTTTTGTATTTTGCCGGCCTTGATTTGGCTCGCAAAATTTTGCGACTGACTTATATGGTGGTTGTAAAAAAGGGTTCTTTCTGTAATTGGAAAGAACCCTTTTTGATTCGCCTTATTTTTCGGAGGCTTTCTTTTTTTGCTTGGTAAGCATGTTGAGTAGTTTTACATGTTGGACAATATTTGATATATCGAATATAAAGGCCAGCGCAAAACATACTAAGCCAATTACTCTTACCGGCCCGTCTGCTAATGGGGCAAAAATAAGCGACAAAAGTGCAAAGGGAGCAAGAATAAAGATACTCAAGATTTTTGCGCGTTTATATATTCCTTGGCCAATTGAGATGATGGTATATAAATACAAGCCTGCTGCCTGAAAGCCAAATAGGAAACAAAGCACCAAAATGGCAAGTTTGACCACTATGAGCTTAAGATCACGGGCAAGCAAGCTCTTGGCATCTTTTATCTGTTCATCTATTGATGGGGGATCTTGATAAAAAGGAATTCCGAATAACGAAGACATAAATGAGTTCGAAAAGGGATTTCCCATATTTTGCGTGCGCGTGCGACCAGCAAATGGATTTGTGCTTGTTTGCGAAGTCGAAGCATTTTGCTTTGTCTGCGATGCGCCAGAAGCACTAAAGGGGTTTTGTGCTGAGGTGTAGGTTGTCTTTTTGCCTGAAACCGGATCCCATGTTGTCCATACAAAACTCGTTTGAGTAAAGGGCCACTCTGAAAAAATATCAAAGGGGTCTTGTGATTGAGGACGCCCTGAACCAGACGAAGCAGGGCGGGTATTCGTGTAGGGGTTATACGAAAAAGGAGCGCCATAGGGAGTTCCTGTTGTTGAGTATTCAGGATCCCACTTTTTGTTGATCAATACATCGCGCGCCTCATTAATGAGCTTGGTTTTTTCTTCGGCAGCATCACGCGCAGTTTTGTCTTGGCCAAATTTATCAGGATGATTTTCGATAATCAGCTTGCGATGAGCCTTTTTTATTTCATCTTCGGTTGGGTTATCGCTCAATCCTAATATGTTAAGCGCTTCAGATTTTTTCATAGTATTCCTTGCGTGAGCTTACATAAGTCGAAGTTGCATCTTGAATATCTTGTCATGATGCAAAAGTTCTCATTGCAACGTATAAGAAACTGTTACTTATACGTTGGGAGAATTCTTTGCTTTCTCCTTTTTAGAACAAAATAGAATCAAGGCTTCTTTTTGGAACGTAATGAACCTTATGTTCGTCGCGATAGTACTGATAGTCGTTATCTTTCATTTCGACAAGACGCACATCTTCGATTGGTCTTCCTAGAGCCAAAACTAAAACAGGGTCAAGGTGCTCAGGGATATCAAGAATTTCTTTCAGTTCCTTTTTCTTGAAAGATAAAATAATGCATCCGCCAAAGCCCTCTTCGGTAGAGCTAAGCATTATAGTTTGTGCTGCAATGCCAGCATCAAAATATGCCTGATTAGTAGGAGCGATAGTGGTGTCATTTGCGATAACGATATAGCCGGTTGGGCGCTCTCCTTGTTCGGGACCATCCCAGTCTTTTAAGTATCCTGCCCATGCAAGCGTGTCGAAGACTTGGGCGCAGGTGGGCTTGTCGGTGACAATGCGATATTTAAGAGGTTGTGCATTTCGGGCACTTGCTGTTACACGGGCATTGTTTACCCAATCAATCATAAGACTTTCTGTTACCGGGTAATTTTCTCTAAAACGCCTGAAGCTTCGGGTGGTATTGGCTAAGTGGTGAATATGACTTGGCATAGTTTCCTCTTTACGTCGTATTTTATGGCAGGAAAAAGAAGGTATTGGATAGATAGTGTAATTTACTTAGACACATATGCCCTCTAAACCAAATTCGCTCTTTGTCCATCAGAGGATATGATAGAGTAAAAGTCGAGGGAAATCGTTTAGCAAGCAAACTAAAAGGCAGGTGTCATGAAAAAAGCAATTCTTATCCTCATCGCTGTTGTGGGGGCTTTTTTCATTGTGGCAAATCTCGATTATCTTGCCGAATTTGTTGACACTATTCAAGGTGGCGCTTTAATTCCGCTCGTGGTAGCGGTCATTGTTATGCTTGCTCGACATATCGTTCAGGCTATGTCTTACGATGCTGCCTTTGATGCGGTAGGGAAAAGAACCGGGCTTTGGCATAATATCGTTTTAATTTTTAGTCTTGTTTTCATCAATACCTTCTGTCTCTTTTCAGGTGCTACGGGTGTGGCATTTATCATTGACGACGCCCGAAGAAGGGGCTGTGATATCGGTACGGCAACTAGTGGTGCAGTTTTGTCCCAGATTGCTTATTTTGCGGCTGTTTTTGTAATCTCTATTATTGGATTCATTGCCATGTTCATTAGCGGAATGGTGAATGTCATCTTTGTTATTGGTGGACTTTTGCTTGCGGGTACGCTTTTGATTTTGGCCAGCGTATTTTTCTGTGGCTACTTTAAGCCACAATGGTTGGTATCACTTTTTAATTTCATTGAGCGAATTATTCGAAAAATCATCAAACCTTTAAAGCGCGAACTTCCTGAAGGTTGGGGTAAAGGTATTGCCGATTCCTTTGTGCAGTCTGCTCGTGTTTTGGCTGGCAATCCGCGCGGAACCGCTATCACTATTGTTTATGCTTCCGCTTCAGCAATTTTGAACATGATCTGTTTGATTGCTATTGGTTTTGCTTTTGGTTTTACTGATGTTGGTCCTTTGATTGCCGCGTTTTCGCTTGGTGTTATTTCGGTTTTGCTCAGCCCAACCCCTCAAGGTGTTGGCGTGGTTGAAGCAGCTATTGCTGCAGTTCTTACGAGTGCGGGATGCTCGCTTTCGGTAGCTACCGCTATTGCTTTGGTATACCGCGGTATCATGTTCTGGATTCCCTTTTGTATTGGTGCGGTTTTGCTGTCTCAGTCTGGCTTCTTTACGGCAAAGAAAGACAATTCCGCTCAGGCAAAGCATAGAGATGTTGCTTGGATCAGTGGTACGTTGGTAATTCTTTGTGCGGTGGCCAATTTGGTTGTTGCATTCTTCCCGCAACTTTTTGATTCCTATACTGTTCTTACGCAGTGGATAGATATCAGCAATATGCTTTCCGGTCCTGCGCTTATTATTACTGCGGTTCTTTTGCTTATTTCAGGGGTCTTCCTGATTTTCCGTTTGCGCGTTTCGTGGGCTTTTGCGTTAACGCTCCTTGTTTTAATTGCAGGATTCGAATTTATTTTCTACGAAACCATCAAGGTTGCTATTCCGATGCTTCTTATTGCTATTTGGCTTTTCTGGAAACGGGATGTTTTTGATCGTCCGTTTACGTGGCCGTTGCCTAAGCCCTAATCCTTTTTTGCAGGTGTTTTGTTGGGCTAGCAATGCATTGAAAATGTTTTGTTAGTCGGTGTTATAATTTTCTACGTTTCGCATGTCTGCTTATAAAAAAGGAGAAACTATGGCACGTCCTATGACCATTGCTGAGAAAATTCTTGCTGCCCATGCAGGCCTTGAAGAGGTTGTTCCTGGTCAGCTTATTGAGTGTAATTTGGATCTCGTTCTTTCCAATGATGTTACAGCCCCTATCGCTATCAAGGAGTTCAACAAAGTTGGTGTAGAGAAGGTTTTTGATCCTACCAAGATAGCCCTCGTGCCAGATCATTATGTTCCCAATAAAGATATTGCCGCTGCTGAGCAAGCAAAAATGACGCGTGATTTTGCGCGCGAGCAGGGCATTACTCACTATTACGAAGTAGGTTGCATGGGTGTTGAACATGCACTTTTGCCTGAACAGGGTGTTGTTGGCGCAGGAGATCTTATTATTGGCGCTGACTCCCATACCTGTACTTATGGTGCTCTTGGTGCTTTTGCTACCGGCGTTGGCTCAACTGATGCTGCTATTGGTTATGCAACGGGACGCGCTTGGTTTAAGGTTCCCGAATCCATTTTATTTAATGTCAACGGTACGCTTCGTCCGGGTGTTACCGGAAAAGATATCATTTTGCACATCATTGGCATGATTGGTGTTGATGGTGCTTTATATAAAGCTATGGAATTTCGCGGTAGTGCCATTGAAGGCCTTTCAATGGATGAGCGCTTAAGTATTTCAAATATGGCAATTGAAGCTGGCGGTAAAGCTGGATTGATTCCTGTTGATGACGTTACCCGTGCTTACATGGACGGAAGGGTCGAAAAGCCCTATACCGAATATCACTCTGATGCAGATGCTCAATATGCAGAGGTTTATGACATCGATGCGGCCGATATTGTTCCTACGGTTTCATTCCCTCATTTGCCTTCCAATACGCGTCCTGCGTCTGAAGCGCGTGATATTGTTATTGATCAGTCAGTCATTGGTTCTTGTACCAACGGCCGTATTGAGGATATGCGTCAAGCTGCGCAAGTCTTGAAAGGACGCAAGGTTAATCCTAACGTTCGTTGCATTATCATTCCGGCAACTCAGCAGGTGTATCGTCAGTGCATTGAAGAAGGCCTGATGGACATCTTCTTAGATGCAAATTGCGCAATTTCTACCCCTACCTGCGGGCCTTGCCTGGGAGGTTATATGGGAATTTTAGCTGCAGGGGAGCGCGCTATTGCTACTACCAACCGCAATTTTGTTGGCAGAATGGGTGATCCTACGAGTGAGGTTTATCTTTCTTCCCCAGTTGTAGCTGCTGCTTCGGCAGTTCTTGGACATATTGGTCTTCCTGAAGATTTGGATGAGGAGTAAACAATGCAGTTTAAAGGTAAAGTTCATCGCTACGGACGCGATATTGACACGGATGTAATTATTCCTGCGCGTTATTTGACTACTTCAGACCCCGAAGAATTGGCAAAACATTGCATGGAAGATCTTGATACCGAATTTGTTAATAAGGTTTCTGCGGGTGACATTATTGTTGCTGAAGAAAACTTTGGCTGTGGTTCTTCGCGTGAACATGCGCCTATCGCCATCAAGGCTTCGGGCATAGATGTGGTTATTGCAAAAAGCTTCGCGCGTATTTTTTATCGAAATTCAATCAATACCGGTTTGGCAATTTTGGAATGCCCCGAAGCAGTTGACGCAATCAAGAATGGAGATGTGGTATCGGTAGATACTGACAGCGGTACTATCTCTGATGAAACTACGGGTCAGACATTTACGGCGCAACCATTCCCTCCTTTTATTGCTGACATCATTGAGCAGGGTGGGTTGCTGAATCGCACCAGAAAAGTTTTAGGAATTAACTAATTTTAATTTACCAAGAAAAGGTTTTATACGTTTACTCAGAGAGGATAAGGCATGGCTCAAACCTTTAAAATTTGTTTATTGCCTGGCGATGGCATTGGTCCAGAAATCATTGCTGAAGGAGTTAAAGTTCTCAATGCGGTAGGTGCCAAATATAACACCTCCTTTGAATATATCGAGGCTCTTATTGGCGGATGTGCAATAGATGAAACCGGCAATCCTCTTCCTGATGCTACCCTTGAGGTAGCACGTTTGTGCGATGCTGTTCTGCTTGCTGCAGTAGGTGGTCCAAAATGGGATACCACTGATTCTACGAAACCTCGCCCTGAACAGGGTTTATTGGGTATCAGAAAAGAACTGGGGCTGTATACTAACCTTCGCCCCGTGCAAATTTTTAATGCGCTCTCTTCTGCTTCAACTCTAAAGCCAGAGGTTATTGACGGCGTTGATCTTCTTATTGTAAGAGAGCTTACGGGTGGTTTGTACTTTGGTAAGCGCGAGCGCTTTTATGACGAAGAAGGTGCTGGCACCGCAGGTGCTACTGGTCAGCGCGCATACGATACGCTTGAGTATCGCGAATATGAGATTGAGCGTATTGCGCGCCAAGCGTTTGAAACAGCCCGTAAACGTCGTGGTCGTCTTCACTCTATCGATAAAGCAAACGTTTTGGAGACCAGCCGTATGTGGCGTGAAATTGTTCACAGAATTGGTAAAGAAGAATATCCAGACGTTGAACTTATTGACATGTTAGTTGATAACACTGCTATGCAGCTTATTGATAACCCTCGTCAGTTTGATGTTGTGGTTACCGAAAACATGTTTGGCGATATCCTCTCTGATGAGGCAGCTCAAATCACGGGTTCGCTTGGTATGCTTGCTTCTGCATCTCTTGGTGACGGCACAGCTTTATATGAGCCAAGCCATGGTAGCGCCCCTGATATTGCGGGCAAGGGTATTGCTAATCCTTTAGCGCAAATTCTCTCGGTAGAAATGATGCTTCGCTACAGTTTTGACATGGGTGATGCCGCCGATGATGTCGTCCGCGCTGTTAGCACGCTTTTAGACGAAGGATGGCGCACTACTGACATTGCTGATTCCTCAACTTCGGCCGATAAAATTTTGTCTACCAGCGCTATGGGTGACAAAGTTATCGAATATCTTTAAGGAGCATCATGGCAATTCAGAACGCCGAAGGTACGAAAGATCTTCTTCCTGAAGAGGCTTTATTTTGGAATAGTTTTAAACAGAAAGCTTTTGATATTTTTGCCCGCTATGGCTATCTTCCTATTGAAACGCCTCAGTTTGAGCAGACCGAATTGTTTGTTCGTGGTATTGGTGAGGCAACCGATGTAGTCTCAAAAGAGATGTTCACGGCAATTTCGGGCGAAAATCTCAAACGACTCATCGATGGTGGGTCCATTAAAAACAAGAGCCGTTTAAGTTTGCGCCCGGAAGGAACGGCGGGGGTGGTTCGTGCGGTTGTTCAGCATGACTTGGTACCTCAAGGTGGAGCCCCCGCAAAGCTTATGTATGCCGGTCCCATGTTTAGAGCTGAGCGTCCTCAAAAAGGTCGCCAGCGCCAATTTAACCAGGTTGGCGTTGAGTGTCTTGGTGCGGAAGATCCAAGCATTGATGCTGAAGCAATCATTATGCTTATGCGCTTTTATGAAGCTATAGGTATTCCTCTTCAATCAACGCGCCTGCTCTTAAATTCAATGGGATGTGAGAAATGTCGTCCCGCTTATCGCAATGCGGTCAAGGAATATTTGCTTGCTCATAGTGAGGCACTTTGCGAAGACTGTCTTAATCGTGCAGAAATTAATCCTCTGCGTGCATTTGACTGCAAAAAGCCAGCTTGCCAAGAAGCTATGGTTGATGCTCCTCGTATCTATGATTATTTGTGCGATGACTGCAAAGAGCACTACGAAAAAGTTAAGGCCTATCTTGATGAGACGGGAATTTCTTACGAAGAGGACTCCACGCTTGTTCGCGGGCTTGACTATTACACGCGTACCGTCTTTGAGGTTCAAGTTATAGAAGGCCTTGGTTCGCAAAATGCTATTGGTGGCGGAGGTCGCTACGATAAGCTTTCAGAAGAAGTTGGCGGTCGTGCAACGCCGGGGCTTGGTTTTGCGCTTGGGTATGAACGTTGTATGCTTGCCCTTCAATCTTTTGGAGTAGAGTTGCCTTCTGTTAAGCGTTGCGATTTATTCGTTGCTTGCGTTGACGATGAGGCACGCCAGAAAGCGTTTTCTCTTGTTCAAAAAGGACGAGATGAGGGCATAATTTCTGAAATGGATCACCAGCAAAGAAGCTTAAAGAGCCAGTTGAAGCTAGCCTCTAAATTAAACGCACGATATGTGGCTATCTTAGGTCCTGATGAGCTTGCGTTAGGTCAGGTTACGCTTCGAAATATGGACACACATGATGAGCAAAAAGTTTCTTTTGATGAATTGATGTCTAAACTAGCGTAGAATAGAGCAGTTACGGTATAGGGATGGCAGTTTTGATTGTTGTCCTGTTTTACATTTATAGTCGTCGCTTGTACATAACAGGGTAAAAGGAGAATACAAAACATGACGGACTTTCTTAATGAATACAGCATGCATTCTCATACATGCGGTCAGCTTCGCAAAGAAGACGTGGGATGCGAAGTTACACTCACGGGATGGGTTTGGCATAATCGCGATCATGGCGGTTTGATTTTTATCGATTTGCGTGACCGTGATGGATACACTCAGTGCGTTGTTGACCCTGATTGTGTGAGCAAAGAAGATTTCAGCGTTGCTGAACATTTGGGACGCGAATATGTTATCGAAGTTAAGGGTAAAGTTCGCGAACGCATGCCAGAGGCTGTCAACCCCAATATGCTTACCGGAGAAATTGAAGTACTTGCTTCTTCGGTTCAGGTTTTGAATTCTTCAGTTACGCCTCCTTTCTCTATTGAAGACGGTATTGAGACTGACGAAACCACCCGTATGAAGTGGCGCTATTTGGATCTTCGTCGTCCAGAAATGTTTGCTAACTTGAAGCTTCGCCATGTTGTGGTGCAGGCTATTCGTTCTGCACTTAATGAACGTGGCTTCCTTGAGGTCGAAACTCCTATTTTGGCTAATTCAACGCCAGAGGGCGCACGTGACTACATTGTTCCTTCTCGTCCAAATCCAGGACGTTTTTATGCGCTTCCTCAAAGCCCTCAGCAGTTTAAGCAGATGCTTATGGTTGGTGGCATAGAGCGCTACTATCAAATTGCTCGTTGCTTCCGCGACGAAGACCTTCGTGCTGACCGTCAGCCTGAATTTACCCAGGTTGACGTTGAGATGAGCTTCGTTAAAGGCGAAGACGTAATGGTTATGATGGAAGACGTCATGGCTGAGACCTTAAAGGCGGTAGGTGTTGAACACCAATTCCCTTTGCAGCGCATGCAGTACAGCGAAGCAATGGATCGTTTTGGTTGTGACCGTCCTGATGTGCGTTTTGGCATGGAGCTTGTTGAGATTACCGATATCGTAGCTAACTCAGGTTTCAAAGTCTTCTCAAGCGTTGCTCAGTCAGGTGGCATCGTTAAGGCAATCAACGCTAAGGGTGCTGGTGACTGGAGCCGTGGCGAAATTGAAAAACTTGGCGATATTGCTGCAGAAAATGGTGCAAAGGGCATGGCATGGATTGCCTTCACGTCTGACGGAAAAGAAAAGAGTCCAATCATTAAATTCTTCACTGACGAAGAATTTGCTGCCCTTAAAGAGGCTTTGAAGGTTGAGCCAGGGGATTTGGTTTTGTTTGCTGCTGATACCTATGAAGTAGCTAATGCAGTACTTGCTGCTTTGCGTTTGCATATGGCAGATGCACTAGGTATTGAGCGCAAGGGTCATGCTCTTCTTTGGGTAGTTAATTTCCCTATGTTCCGTTATGACGAAGACGAGAAAAAATATGCAGCTGAACACCATCCTTTCACGCATGTTTTAGAAGAGGATCTCGACAAAATAGAGAGTGCTCCTCTTGAGTGTGGTAGCTATTCTTATGACCTTGTTATGGATGGTTTTGAAGTTGGTGGTGGAACCATTCGTATTCATAATGCTGAAGAGCAGAAGCGTATTTTGCGCGTTTGTGGTTTGACCGATGAAGAAATCGAAGAAAAGTTTGGTCATCTTATTCATGCATTAGAGCTTGGCGCACCTCCTCATGGTGGCATCGCTTTGGGTCTTGATCGTTTGGTTATGCTTCTTGCTGGAAAGCAGTCTATCCGTGACGTTATTGCATTCCCTAAGACCAGCTCTGCTTCTGATCCTATGACGGGCGCACCAAGCCAAGTGACTACCCGTCAGCTTAAAGAAGTGGCACTTCGTACCCTCTAGATTTTGGTATTAAACACTGAAACAAACCACGCTCCTCATGTTATGAAGAGCGTGGTTTTTTTGATTGAAAGTTTATGGCATGGATAAGAAATATTTCTTTTTTGACTACGATGGCACTCTTGCCGTTCCTCGGACAAAAGAAATTCCGCTCTCAACATTGGAAACCATTGATAAGCTTCGCGAAAAGGGTCATTTTGTTGGCCTTGCTACCGGCAGGCTTCAAATCAACGCGCTTGACTACATTAAAAGCGTAGGGATTACCAATATTGTTGCTGACGGTGGATATTCGGTCACAATTGACGGAGAATTGCGTTCCATGCATCCGCTTGAATTTAAGCCTGCGCAGGAATGTTTGCGAAGGCTTGATCGGATGAATATTCCTTGGGCGGTAACGGTTGCCAATGAGCTCGTTCGCTATTCTCCATGCGAATGCTTTGATGAGATAGCAGGAGACTATTACGTTCCTACTCAATGGGATCCTGATCTTTCAGCAGATAGTCTTTCTGTAATTTATAAAATTTACTTTCCTTGTAAGCCTTCCGAGGAGCCTTTTATTGTTGGTTCTGGGGCGCTTGATTCGGTTCCGTGGATTAGATATAACCCCGATACCATTTTCATTGAACCGATGGATAAGCAACGGGGAATAAAAGAAATGATGGATTACTTTCAAGCGCCCTACCGTGATGTTGTAGTTTTTGGTGATGGAAAGAATGATCTATCGATGTTTCTTCCTGAATGGACAAGTATTGCGATGGGCAATGCCAAAGAAGAACTAAAAGAGCGTGCTGATTATGTTACCGATGATTGCGACAGGGATGGTATCAAGAAAGCATGCGAACATTTTGGATGGATATAGCAGGTCAAAAGCACTATAAAGTAAGTATTGAGTTTTTTATTTTGATTAGTTAAATTTTGGGCATTTGCTAATCAAACGTGTATAGTCAATCTGGTCAGCAAAAAACGATGGAAGATGGAGAAGAACAATTGAGCTTTATGAATGCAATAAAGCATTTTGGTACCATCACTCATCATAAATTCGTTGTTGCCAAGCATTGTTTTAGATCAGGTATATATCTTCAAGGTCTTACCCATGATCTTTCTAAATATTCTCCTGCCGAATTTAGAATTGGCGTTCAGTATTACACAGGCGTGAAAAGTCCTAATTCCGTAGAGAGAACCGAAAAAGGCTATTCTTCTGCCTGGCTCCATCATAAAGGGCGCAATCGTCACCATTTTGAATACTGGATTGATGTTAAAAGCAATGGCGATGTGACGCTTGAAGGCAAGAAGATGCCTACTCGTTATGTGGTTGAAATGTTCTGTGACCGTGTTGCTGCAAGCAAGGTATATCAAGGTTCTTCCTATTCAGATAAAAGTTCATTGACCTACTATCGCCTTGAGCAAAGTGTCGGTCCTCCCTTAATGCATCCTGACACCTCTGCGCTTCTTGAGCGCCTTTTAATCATGCTTGCAAAAGAAGGTGAAAAAGAAACGTTTCGCTATATTCGCAACGAGATAGTGAAGAAGCGCTATGTTGAAGGCGAAGGTGGCAGTTTCTAAAGCGAATTATTGCCTCAAGAGACGTTGTGTGTATGCTCTGGCTCTGGGGGCAAATCAGAAGAGATTAAGCTTAATGATTCATATTTTCTGCGAACCAATAGGAATCACGCACGGATGTCGCTCGTATTCTAGGCAAACCAGCAAGGGTTATGTACGGATTCGCTCAGCGTTTCTAACAGCAGGATTTTTTGCTTTAAGGCAAATCAGAAGAGGTTAAGACGAGAAGCACTCAGCGTTTTCAAATT
>CAVABR010000047.1:0-12571 GCA_963586955.1 bacterium | reverse complement strand
GTTTGGTCTGCTTGCGCGGTTTGGCGCGTTTGGGTGTTCGGCTTAGCTTGACCGCACTGTCTTGTCTGCGCAAACGAAGACAGCAACGCTTTCATACTCTGTGTAACCGGGGTTTCTTCCCAACAGACTAACAACAGGTCAACTTCACCTAAAACATGCGAGAGCTGCGCCAAAGAACAAAGTGGATCAACCAGAG
The DNA here is from genome assembly GCA_963586955.1 of bacterium. GTDB lineage: Bacteria > Actinomycetota > Coriobacteriia > Coriobacteriales > Eggerthellaceae > Anaerotardibacter. The sequence continues at coordinate 12,375 of CAVABR010000047.1, read as the reverse complement.
GGATAGAGAGCTGTCCTGATTGCATGGCAGCGCTTTTTGCAATGGCATTCCATCGGGTAAGCTTTTTCTCAGCACGCTTTTGGTCAAGCTTTACCACGGTTCTGTCCGAAGTAAACGGAATAAACCGTCTCACGCCAAGTTCTGTTGCATGGCGAATGACCGTTTCCATTTTGTCGCCTTTGGCTAAACCCTGTATCAAAATAACGGAAGGTGCCATATTCTGCCCCGTGTCAAGATGCTTGGCAATACGGACAATCATATCGTCATCAAACGATACAACTTCGCATTCAAAATAATCACTTAAGGCATCAATGACGGCAAGGTGTTCTCCGCACGCAAGACGCAATACGCGCGCATGCTTTATATCATCAGCAGACAATTGAAGCGCAAAACAATCTTGCCCCTCGCAGGACAAGATTTGCTGTTCAAGATAAAAATGTGGGAGCGCCATAAACGGTTATGCCTTACATCAGCTAAAAGCGTCACGAAGCTTTTGAAGCGGGGACTTATGAAGCGCTACTTCTTCACCCATTTCATCCGCTAAGTTCTTAAGAATTTCTCGTTCAGCCTTAGAAAGACGTGAAGGAATCTTTACTTCGATATGGACATGTAAGTCTCCGCGTGATTCGCTTCTAAACTTAGGCATACCGTAGTTCTTTACGCGAATAACCTGGCCATACTGGCAACCTTCAGGGATGGTGACCTTGACTTTTTCATCTTTGAAAATGCCGTCGATCTCAATTTCAGCACCAAGGGCAGCTTGAACCATACTGATAGCCGTTGAGGCATGAAGGTCATCACGGTCACGCTCAAAGAACTCATGGGGCTCAATGCGACAGGTAACAATTAAGTCGCCCGCTTGTGCGCCTCTAATGCCCGCTTCGCCATAGCCCGACAAGCGCAATTGCTGGCCATCTTTGATACCAACAGGAATATCAACACTTAAGCGCTGTCTATCAGGAACACGACCCTGGCCATCACATTCAGGACAAGGATTCTCAATAATCTTTCCTGAACCATTACAGTGCGAACAGGTTGAAGCTGCTTGTACATCTCCCAAGAACGTATGCTGAACGGTAACAACACGACCTTGCCCGTTACAATCAGGACACGTTACCTCTTTGCCGTCTTCGCCCAGACCGGTGCCCTGACAATCAGGACAAGGAGCAAGGCGGTCATAGACAATTTCTTTATGAACGCCCGATGCTGCTTCTTCAAGGGTTATGCGCATGCCAACGCCCATATCGCGCCCTTCTTTGCGCACGTTGGCTCTTCCGCCTCCCCCACCAAAGAAGGAGCTGAAAAGATCACCCATGCCAAATCCGCCACCGAAGAGGTCTTCAAGGTCAACGTAACCTTGGCCACCTCCTGCAGCACCGGGGATGGTGCCAAATTTGTCATATTGAGCGCGCTTGTTAGGGTCACTCAAAACATCATAGGCCTCATTGAGCTCTTTAAAGCGATCTTCAGCATCTGGCTCTTTGTTGATATCAGGATGAAGTTGACGAGCCTTCTTTCTAAAGGCCTTCTTGATTTCATCATCAGATGCTGTTTTATCCACACCTAAAATTTCATAGAGGTCATTTGCCATGTTTAACTTTCACCTTCGTCTTATAGACTCTGTAATACATTTTTAGCGGCACGCACCGCTTTAAATACTTGCGAATAATTCATACGAGTAGGCCCGATGATAGCCACCAGACCGCTTTCTTGACCTTCGCCAAAACGGGAAGCTACCAAAGAAACACCTGATAACGCCTCAGAATCATTTTCATGTCCAATACGAATAAGCGGACCTTCTGAATTGACGGCTTCATCAAAAATATGCAAGAGAACCGTGTCGTCTTCAAGCTGTTCAAGTACCGGCAGAATACGCGCAGATTCGCTAAATTCAGGCTGGCATAAAAGCCTGGTCATTCCAAGCGAATGAGGTTTTTTAACGCATTGATCTTTCAGGCATTCAAGGAATTCCGACAAAACAAGCTGGAATAAATCATCGTGAATGTTATTGAGATCAGAAATAACCTCATTGGACTGTGACGAAATAGGCTTTCCGGTCACAAATTTATTGAGAAGATTTTGAACTCTTGAAACGTCTTCAGAAGTAAGCTCAAAACCTGTTTCAATCTGGCGATTAAAAACCTGACCCTCGTTGGTAACAATAACTAAAACCAGTCTGGTAGACGTAAGCTCTATGAGGTTTACCTGGTTAACATTGAAGGTAAGCGAAGACGGAGGTACAACCAAGGTCATGCAGTCGGTCAAACGCGCAAGGGCTTTGGATGTTTTTTCCAGGAGTTCATCAAGCTCCCCGGCGCTTTCTTTGAGCATATTGACTAAATTTTCGTCATCAAGTTTTTCGCGTTGAAGCAAATCATCAACGAAGGCTCGATAGCCGAAATCGGTAGGGATTCTTCCTGAAGAAGTATGTGGCTGAACAAGATAGCCCTCTTCTTCAAGCGAAGATAACTCATTGCGAACCGTAGCAGAACTTATCCCTAGGTTATAGCGCTCAACAAGCGTACGAGACCCAACAGGAAGCGCACGCGCAATGTACTCTTCAATGAGTACGCGCAAAACATTCTGTCGACGATCAGATAGCAATGACATCCTTTCCTAAAATCCACCCAAGCATTTTAGCAGTCTCTTTATATGAGTGCTAATGTAATTCCGTATTAGGGAAAAGTTCACATTAAACTTTTAACAAACAGTTACTTTTGGGGCGTTAGTGGGCGCTTTATGAAGACCAAATGAGTGGGTTTTGCGGTATTGAGGGCGCCAAATCCCCCTATTACCCGTTTTGAAAACTAACCCTAAGTAAAACCATGCCGTCGCATTAGGGAGCTAAGTCAAGAATTCTTCCATATAAGACATTGCCGAACAGCCATCCTTTTTCAGTAGGGATATAGGCACGGTCAGTTTTTGTGATGAAGCCATCAGCCTCCAAGCTTTCAAATACCGAACGAGCGGAAGGTAGTATCTTTTCGGCTTGTTTTAGCGCATTAAAGGAAACGCCCCTAGTCATACGCATGGCGAGCATGAGATCTTCCGCAACCATTTGTTTTTGGTCAAGGCGCTCAAGTTCTTGCCCGTCTTTTTCGCGAATGCGAAGCGAATCATTCTGTTTCATAGTGACCGCTCCCCGCCCAAGACCTAAATAAGGTTTGGCGCTCCAATAAGCGCTGTTGTGCCGAGACTCAAATCCCGGATAGGCGTAACTGGCAACTTCATAGCGATGCATACCCTGTTTTTCAAGATAGGTTGAGGCAATGCGCATCATATCTGCTCCGGAATCTTCGTCATAGTTGAGTTCTCCCTTTGAAACGGCTGTGTCAAAGGGAGTGCCCTCTTCTATGGTTAGCGGGTATACGCTGATATGTTTTATTCCCAGATCAACGGCCTCTTCTAAACTGGCGCGAAACATTTCTTCTGTTTGGCCGGGAATACCACACATGAGATCAATGCTGATATTTTCGAAACGATCTTGAGCAAGCTTTATAGCCTTGCGTGCTTTTTGAGCCGTGTGAATTCTGCCGAGTGTTTGCAAAACGCTGTCATCAAATGACTGAACACCTAAAGACAGGCGCGTTACGCCAAGGGCAAACAAGTCTTTCACCATAGCTTCAGTTAAGCTGTCGGGGTTTGCCTCGAGTGTGCATTCAACTTCAGGGGTTAAATGCATAAACATTGAAAGCGTATACAGTAAGCGAGAAAGTTGTTTATTGCCAATATAAGACGGTGTCCCTCCTCCCAGATATACCGTCTCAATTGAACCGAGCAAATCATTTTTTGAAGCACGCCTAATTGACATGATGAGCTCATCAATATACGAACCAAATACCTCTTCGTCAAACGGGGTTGCATTAGTATCAAAGTCGCAATATGAACAACGTTTTTTGCAAAAGGGAATATGTAAATAGAGTGCTTGATAAGGATTACATTGCATTAGATGTCCTTGGTATACGTGCGTTAGCTACTAGTTCTCTTGCGTGGGTACTATTCAGTTGAGCGGTTTCTGCTTGTATGAAAATCGAGCGATAGAGGCGCATTAGATGTCCTCGTTATAGACAAGCGCCTTTTCAAAAACCGCTTTGAAATCATCTGCGGTAATGGCTGTGGTGATTTCGCGTCTTAAAGCCGAAGCTCCTTTAAGACCAGCAACATAAAACATAGCCTGTTTTCTCATGCTTACAATGTTGGGACCGGTGCCCTCTGCAAGCAATTCTGCATGACGAGAGGCTAGGTGCATGCGCTCAGCAATGGTTGGAGCCGAATATGCGGGTACTGATGTGGACACAGAAGATCCAGTCGCGGGTGCTGACGCAGAGGATGTCGAAGCGGATGACGACGAAGAAGAAGCGTCTGTCTTTTCGCCTTCTAACACACTAGCGATATCGCGAAATACCCACGGGTTGCCACGCGCAGCTCGCCCCACCATGACTGCATCGCATGAAGTTTCCTCCATCATGCGCTTGGCAGAGGCGCCATCAACTATGTCTCCGTTTCCAATTACGGGAATATCCACCGTTCGCTTGATTTTCTCAATGATTTCCCAGTCGGCGCTTCCCCGATAAAACTGTTGAGCATATCGGCCATGAATTGCAACGGCACTTGCGCCCGAATATTCGGCCATGCGCGCAAAATCAACGGCCGTTTCATGATTGAGTTCATACCCTCGACGAAACTTTACGGTCAGGGGTGCTTTGATAGTACTCGAAACGGCCTTTATGATTTCGGAGGCTAGACTAGGGTCTCTCATCAAAGCAGATCCGTCGCCTTTGCTGGCAATCTTTTTTGCCGGGCATCCCATGTTGATATCAATAGAAAAGAGCTTTTTTCCCAAGTTATTTTCAATCTCTTCGGCCTGCTTAGCCATGGTGTAAGGCTCATGGCCAAACAGCTGGACGACCACTTGCTTTTCGTTAGGAGCAAGTGAAATTAAGCGCTCGGTCTTAGCGTTTGAATAGCTCAAACCCTTAGCAGAAACCATTTCGGTATAGGTAAGCTGAGCCCCCTGCTCTATACAGAGCTGGCGAAAATACTTATCGGTAAAGCCGGCCATGGGAGCTAAGATTATTTTGTGTTCGTCAAAGAGCATGGAGGCTATTCGTCCACCTTCAAAATAGCCATGAATGCCTCTTGCGGAACTTCCACATTTCCGATGCTCTTCATGCGCTTTTTGCCCTTTTTTTGCTTCTCTAACAACTTGCGCTTACGAGAAATATCACCACCGTAACACTTGGCCAAAACGTCTTTGCGCATAGCGCGAACGGTTTGACGTGAAAGCACTCGAGACCCCACCGCAGCCTGAATAGGTACTTCAAACATCTGGCGTGGAATGATTTCTTTGAGCTTTTCGGTAAGAACGCGTCCTCTTTCGTATGCTTTGTCGGTATGAACAATAAACGAAAGCGCATCGATAGGCTTCCCGGAAAGCAAGATGTCTAGTTTTACCAGCTTGGAAGTTTTATATTCATCAAAGTCATAATCAAGCGAAGCGTAGCCCTTCGTCCTGCTCTTGAGCTGGTCAAAATAGTCCATGATCAATTCAGACAGTGGCATTTCCCAGAGCATTTCTACCGTTGACGTGCTGAGATAGTTCATGGTCTTGAATACGCCTCTGCGCGCTACGGTAAGTTCCATGACCGCCCCAACGTAGTCGGGCGGAATTAAGATTTTTGCCTTCAGATAAGGCTCTTCAATATGATCAATTTTGCTTGGTTCAGGCATATCTTGAGGCGAATGAAGCGAAATCATTTCACCATCAGTTTTATAAACGTGATATTCAACCGAAGGTGCCGTAGCAAGAAGATCAAGGCTGAATTCACGCTCAAGGCGCTCTTTAATAACCTCCATATGAAGCAACCCCAAAAAGCCTACGCGGAAGCCGAAGCCTAATGCATGCGAAGTTTCTGCTTCATAAATAAGTGCGGGGTCATTCAGAGAAAGCTTTTCGAGTGCGTCTTTGAGATCCTCATACTGATCTCCATCAATGGGAAATAGGCCAGTATAGACCATAGGTTTAACATCGCGATATCCCGGCAAGGGCTTTTCGCATCCGCCTTTGGCTAGCGTGATAGTGTCACCAACTTTAACCTGCGAAGGGTCTTTAAGGCCGGTAACCAAATAGCCTACCTCACCCACGCCAAGCATATCGGCAGGGACTTCGGTAGGACGACGAACGCCCACCTCTTCAACCAAGGTTTCAACTTCGGTTGCCATCATTTTAATACGCTGACCCTTTTTCATTGAGCCATCAATGATGCGAACCAGAGCAACCACGCCTCTATAGGCATCAAAATAGGAATCAAAGATAAGCGCGCTGAGCGGTTTTTGCGGATCTCCTTCAGGATGAGGGATGTTATAGACAATGGATTCTAGTAAATCGTGAATACCCTCCCCTGTTTTTCCGCTTGCGAGCACGGCGTCATCAGCGGGGATGGCAAGGCCATCTTCGATTTCTGCTCTTACACGTTCAGGTTCTGCTGCGGGAAGGTCAATCTTATTGATAAGGGGAATGATCTCTAAATTGGCATTCATTGCCATCATGGCATTTGCTACCGTCTGAGCTTCAACACCTTGGGTTGCATCAACCACTAAAACAGCTCCTTCGCATGCAGCTAAAGAGCGAGAAACTTCATAGGTAAAGTCAACGTGACCAGGGGTATCAATCAAATTGAAATGATAGATTTGCCCGTCGTCGCTTTTGTAATCAACTCGTACCGCCTGGCTTTTGATGGTGATGCCACGTTCGCGTTCGATATCCATAGAGTCAAGCACTTGCTCTTTCATGTCGCGCTTTGAAACCGTATCAGTCATTTCAAGAACACGATCAGAAAGCGTTGATTTGCCGTGATCGATATGGGCAATGATTGAGAAGTTTCTTATTTTTTTAGGATCTAGAGGCATATACGCACTACTTTCCTTAATTCAATTTGTTTCGTCATTGGACTAAATACCTTATTATGACTATTCTATAAAAGCAAAATTAGTATGTTACTTAAATATTACTTTAAGGAATTTACTAACAAAATTATATTGTTAGCTATGGAGTTTCTATATCTTGTGATATGATTCTATGGCTTTCGTCTACAAATAACTACTGTATGGAGGATAGAACGTGGCGAATATTAAAAGTCAAAAAAAGCGCATTATAACCAACGAAAAAGCACGTATGCGCAATCGTGCTGTTCGCTCTGAACTCAAAACTGCAACTCGTGTAGTTCGTGAAGCCGTAGAAGCAAAAGACGGTGCTCTTGCTTACGCATCTGCTCTTGATGCATGCCGTCTTCTTGATCGTGCGGTAACAAAAGGTGTTATCCACAAGCGTCAGGCTGCAAACAGAAAAAGTGGCATCATGAAGCTTGCTAACACTGTTGTAACTGCTGAAGATATTGCTGCTTATAAGCCAAAGGAGAAGAAAGCTCCTCAGGCTACTGGTTCTAAGAAAGCAGCAGCTAAGGAAGCTCGCAAAGAGGCAATGGCTAAAGCTTCTAAAGAAAAAGAAAAGCGTCGCGCTAAGACTCAGAAAGAGCAAGCAGCAGCTGCAAAGAAGAAGGAAAAGGAAGCAGCTGAGGCTGCAGCCGCTGAAGCAGCAGAAGCAGAAGCTGAAGAAGCAACCGAAGAAGCTGCAGAATAAATTCAGATCCTTAACGGATCCATCCCATATCAAGAATAAAAAGGAGCTTTCTAGCTCCTTTTTATTGTGCTCTTTTTGAGTGAGCTTGTTTGTTTTGATTGTTATTTCTTCATTACTTGGATGAGCCAGTCAAAAAACGTCGCATCGGGATCTTTACCTGATTTCATTGACTGATCAGCATCACGGGCATAACGCAGAGCCTGAATTAATTCAGCAGTTGAAAACTTATTAGCCTGGGTACGCAAATTCCTTACGCGCCATTCGGGGACCTTTAGCACTGAAGCCAATTGCGATGATTCACCGCGTTGTGTGAGGGCTTTTACCGTAATAAGTTCACGAATCCTGGTAACACACATACTCAAAAGCTGAATAGGGCTGGCATTATCTAGGCGCTTCAAGAGCAAAAAGGTTCGTTCAATATTGCGCGTTGCAAATGAATTAACAAATTCCCATGGTTTGATTGAAGAGGTTCTTGCAACAAGGGCATAAACCTCTCCTTCCCCTACGGGGTCACTCCCACGGTGCGCGAGTGCTATTTTCTTAATGTTTCCATCAAGAGCTACCGTATTGGTTCCCACTAAATCTATAAGAGCAGCAGAGGCGGCATCGGTAAAGACCACCCCATGGTTAACTGCCATGGAACGAACCGCACCACCTAAGTTTTTGCGCGCAAAGGGAGCGCAATCAATAAAAGCTTTTTTGTCAATCTTCGTAATGGTTTTATAGAGCTTAGAATTTTTAGTAATAGTGGTGGCAATAAGAGCCAAAACCGTAGTTTGACAGGGGTTTTCTAAGTAATTTAAAAGAATGGTGAGATCAGCTTTTTTTAGCTTGTCTACCTCATCAACTTGAACTAAGCGAACTTCACAGGCAAATGGAAGCGTATTGCAGGCCGTTATAATTTCTTCTCCGGTGGCGGTTTGTCCGGAGAACTGTTCTGAGTTAAAGGAAAGATCCCCCATGGTTTCTATGCGCTTACGAAGACGCGCCATGACGCGTTCTTTTTTTAATTCATCTGCTCCCGCTATAAGATAGGCCGGTAAAAGAGCATTGTTTTTTTGAGCTTTTGTTTCCATATAATTAGTTTACTTCATAGTTTCCAGCGAGACCTTTTGAGGAGTAATTTTACATACCACTTCTCCGTTATCATCTGTTCTGAGAATTTTACTGGATTGCCCTTCTAGCAAAGAGAGTGTTATGGCGTTAGGGTGGCCATAGGTATTGGTACTTCCTACGCTGATCAGGGAGATTTTAGGATTAAGTCGCTTTGCAAGTTCTTCACTGAGCGCATTTTTAGACCCATGGTGAGCCACTTTATAGAGATCTATATCTTTGATTTGATAGCGCTTGGCTAAATCAAGTTCAATGTCTTTTTCTGCATCTCCAACAAATAAAGCCGTGAATGGCCTATTCTGCTCAGCTGAAGAAAAAGAAGTAGTGAGAATAAAACAAAGGCTGTCTTCATTTCCGCCTTCAGTTATTTTTTCGGGCGAGATAATTTTTAGCTGGAAATCACCAAACGCTACTGTGCTTCCCTGTTTTACCTCTATGATATTTTGTTCTGAAACCAATTTTTTTACGGTTCGCACTAGGCTTTGAGGGTTTTTCTCGGTTGATTCAAGGGTTCCTTTTGCCAGTATGACCTCTCCTATTCCAACGATGCCTTTGAGGTCTTCCAAAGAGCCACAGTGATCATCATCTGGGTGTGTTATCAGGATGGCATCCAAATAATATATGTTGTTTTTGGCAAGCCCCTGAAGGAGCTTTGAGGACTGGTTTCCAGTATCCACCAGAAGCGTTTTGTTGTTGCTCTTTAAAAGGAAGGCGTCCCCTTGTCCCACATCAAGCATGACAATTTCAGTTGTTGCGGGTCTAAAGATGACCACTAATAATGCAACACTGCAAAGACAAGCACCTAGGATACACAGCCGAGACAGCGTTAGTTTATTCCACAACACCCAAATCAAAACTGATAGCAATCCGACAACGGCAAAGCTTGGAATTAAATCGAGCGTAGCAGGAATGCAAGCATAGGGAATGTTAGATAAAAATTGCACGCAACCAATAAAAACCTGGGCTATAAAGCGTAGGGCAAATAACAGAAGTGGCCCTATGCCAGGAATTGATGATAAACAAAGTGTAATAACGCCTCCGGTACAAAGCACGGATAGAAATGGCGTGGCTATGACGTTAGCGAGGGGTGATATAAGTGAAAATTGCGAGAACAGACTTACGCTAACCGGAAAGGTTAAGAAGGTTGCCGTAAGCGTCATGCAAAGGGGGCTGATAATGCAATCCAGCTTTTGTCTGTGCTTAATAAATGATGTTGCTAGTGGCATAAATAAAACTATTCCGAGGGTGGCAAATAAGGACAAGGTAAATGAAACAGAAAGCGCCACACTGGGATCTAATCCAATAAATAACACCACTACAATCCCTAAAGAAGACAATGCAGAAGAGCGACGCATAAGCAACGGAGCACCAGCAGAGAGCAAGCTCATTACGACTGCTCGTAAACACGAAATAGGAAATCCGGTAATGACCAAATAGGCCATCAATACCCCAAAAAGGATTCCAAAAGAGCAGAATCTATTGAGGCGTAATTTAGTAAGTAGAAACGAAAGAAACGAAGAAACTATTACCAAATGCGCCCCTGATACCGCAACAAGATGTGCAAGACCACATACTTTTACCTCTTGATAGAAATCATTCTGAAAAAGATCTGTTCTATCACCTAAAAGGATTGCCTTAAGCAGCGCATCGCAATCATTTGATTCATCAAAGAGAGCTAAAAGATTTGCCCTCAAATGACCTAGCATGACAAAAGCGGACGTACTATCTGTATATTCAAATGAAGTAATTTGAGCAGTTGCTACAATATTTTCTTTATAGAGTCGTTCAGCGCTTTTTTCACTGGGGCTCTTTAATTTTGTCTTGCTGGTAATGCAATCCCCAAACGAAAGCTTGATGTCATCGTCGCTTACATAAAGGCGAACTTTTATAGTTTCCCCATTTGAAGCGTGAGTTTCGGCACAATAAGAAGTAGACAAAGAACCCACTGAAGGGTCCTCAACAATTAAAAAGGTATACGTTGAGGTGTTATCTTGTGTGCATGCCTCACTCCTTGCTTGATATGAGCCCGCAGCAGAGGTTGCCACCAAGATGCCAAGCAACATAAAGACAATAACAAAAATAACTAAGTGATACTGAACGCGTACCAATATACCAACAAGAATTAAAATGAGACCCGCTGAGACAAGCATGGTCACCTTAAGCAACTCTTGTGTCAGAGAAAAAAGTGGAATATATAAAAGGGTAACAACAGCCCAAAAGGCAAGTGCACCTAATAAAAGCGGTGGCAAAGAAGGACGAGAGGTACGCTTTATATTATCTATACGCAAATCTTATCCTTTATAGCTTCGTATTTTTTGTCTCCTATTCCTGATACTTTCTTTAAGTCTTCTGGCTTTGAAAAGCGTCCTTGGTTTTGCCGATAATCAATAATCTTTTGCGCCGTTGCATCCCCTACTCCATCAAGTGTTTTGAGTTCGGCTGCGGTTGCAGAATTAATGTTGACCTTGCCTGTGGCGCTGCCTTGGGTAGTACCCGTGCTCGTACTGCCTTCAGCTGAAGCCTGAGCGGATGAAACAATAATTTGCTGTCCATCAGAGACAATTTCGGCAAGGTTTATGCTATCTATGTTGGCTTCTTCGTTTAGACCCCCAGCGGCATCAATGGCATCTTTTACGCGCGATCCTTCCTTTAGTTCATAAAGCCCTGGTTTTGCAACGCTTCCTCCAACATGGATATATATAGAAGCCTTTTGTTGGTCATTGGTTTGCTCACCCTGACCGTCTTCAGAAATAACGATTTCGTTGTCAGAGGATTGATTGGAGCCAAACATAAGAAAAGAAGAAGCAGAAAAGAGCGCAAATGCAACGAGCGCCACCAACAAAACTGCAATCCCAATCAACATAAAGGGGTTCACTGATTTAAGATGCAATTTTGATTGCAGGGAATCTACTTCATCTAAAAAAGACATATAACAAAACCTCCTATAACAAACATAGAAGGTTTTGTTAATTAAAATCTAATTGTTAAGTAATCACTTTTTAAATTAAAGTTCATTGAAATCTAATCAATGTGGGCGTTTAATCTAATCAGTACGAGGCTTTGACTTAGGAGGCTTATAACTGGGGCACTCATAGAGCGTAACTTCCAAGTTTGAAATTACCTCTTCAATCCACTCTTCAATAGGAAGGGTTGATTCAATCTCTAGTACCTCTTTAAGATTGGCATGAGTTTCAGGACTGCGAGGCATAAAAAGTGTACAGCAGTCTGGGGCATCCTGAGAGGAAATATCGAAGGTACCAAGCTTTTGGGCGTCAGTAATAATTTCGAGCTTGTCGCTACCAATCAAGGGTCTAAAAACTGGCAAGGTGACTGCATCGTTAGTAACTTGGAGGTTTTCAAGCGTCTGAGAGGCAACTTGGCCTAAGCTCTCCCCCGTAACAAGCGCCTTTGCCCCTTCCATATGAGCTACTCTATCTGCAATTTTATACATAAAGCGACGATAGAAAATAATACGCAAAGAAGGCGGGACTAAACCAGCAAGCTCTCTTTGATAGGTTCCAATTGGAGCCACATATAGCTTTGCAAAACAGCCGGTTTTCTCTAAGACATGAGCAATGTCATCGCAGAGATATTCGCTGGTATCAACTGTTTCTGGTCGTCCA
>CAVABR010000046.1:0-12630 GCA_963586955.1 bacterium | reverse complement strand
AAAAAGGGGGAGGAGCGCTTGCGCTATGGAAAAAGTAGCAGATGACAAGCGAAAATTGCATAAAGGGGTAATTCCTGTTCTTTTAAGTCTGGATTTTATTTTTATGCTTTTAAACCAGGCTTTTATCTATGGGTTTAATGATATTGGGGAAACGCTGAATGCGCCTGAAAGCGCAGCAATTATCGTTTCTATTCCGGGCGTTATTCTGGGTATAGTTTGTTTTATATATGCTTCTCTTACTGATTACGTTTCCTTAAAGAAAATTTTAGCGGTGGGGGTCTCGCTTTTTAGTTTAGGGTCGCTTCTTGGTTTTTTCTTTCATGATTCAATCTGGACGGTACTTTTAGCTCGCTGTCTTCAGATGGCAGGAGGCCAGGTTGCCGGTTCAATTTTTCTTGCAGTGACCATGCATTACACTGATGGTTCGACGCGCGTTATACTACTTGGTCTTTTTACAGCAACGTTTCAGCTTTCAAACGTATTCGGGATTTTATTATGTGGCTTCCTTAGCTCATACGATTGGGCATACCTGTTCCTTATTCCTCTTCTAAGTATTCTTGTTTTACCTATTATTTGGAAGAATATGCCATCACTTACTGCGGATCGTGAGAGGATCGACATTGTTGGATTTGTTATTTTTGGCATCTCTGTTTCGATGCTCATTATGTTTTTCAGCTACGGATCTATTTTCTTAATTATGTCGTTAGTGGGATTTGCTATTTTTGCTGTCTATATTACTAAAGCGAAGGACCCGTTCATAACGCCTGCCTTTTTCAAGAATACAAAATGGCTTGCTGGTATTTTGCTCCTTCTGCTCTTTTGGTTTGCTGCGTATTCAATTACTCCACTCTTTAATAGCATTGGACAAAATGTTTTTGGTCTTTCAATCATGCAGATAAGCGGATATCTTGCTTTTTCTTGTCTTTGTGCTGCAATCATGGCGGTGTTTTCGGGAAAGATTGCGGCAAAGATTGGGCGCTCTGTTACGGTAATTGTTTCGGTTGTTCTTATGGCGGGGGGCTTGATTTTTGCGGGAATTGTTTGTGGAGCCAATATGGTCTTGGTTACTATTGCGTTCTGTATTTATTTTGGTGGCTTTGGTCTTCTGTACTCACCTTTAACAGCGATGATCTTAGGGACATTAAAAGATGAAGAAGTGGGTCGCGGTATTGGATTATATGATCTTACAACCAATGTTTCTGCTTCAGTTGGTGTTGCTATTTTTGGATCGATGATTGCCTTTCCGCAGAGTCTTATTTTGAGCGATATTGAGATCGTAGGAACAGCGCCTGCACAGGTTGGTCTTTCAAACATACTATTTTTGTTTGGCTCTATTATCACTTTAGGCCTGATTATCTTTTTGGCTGTCAGATATCACATCAGCCCTAAGAAAAAATAAAGGGGTTTGATGCGAAAGAATAAGGGAGTCTAGTTCTAACCCGCAATAAGTTCACGCGATCTTCGTTCATAGCGTTTATTCATGTCCACCTCGTGATAAAATGAAGCTTGAGGAAACAGGTTAGGGATTTTGAGGGGAGTCAATAATGGCACAGAAAAAAATTATTCTTGATTTAGATACTGGCATAGATGATGCTTTAGCAATTGCTTATGCGCTCGGAAGTCCAGAAGTTGAACTAATCGGTATTTTGGCAAGTTATGGCAATGTTTTAACTGAGCAATCAGCACGCAATTCCCTTGCCATTCTTGATTTTTTTGGACATCCTGAAGTACCCGTATTTATGGGTTGCACTCATTCTTGGACAACGGATAGCTTTTCTGTTTTGCCTATTTCTGCTTTTATCCATGGAAAAAATGGCATTGGGGAAGTTGAGATTCCTGCTTCATCACGAAGCGTAAGTCCTGTTCACGGTGTTGATTTTCTTATTGAATCAGTACATAAATACGGCAAAGATCTTATCTTTATTCCTACGGGGCCACAGACCAATTTGGCAACGGCAATCAAAAAAGATCCAACCATTGTTGATGAAATTGGGAACGTAGTTTTCATGGGTGGTGCCTTAACGGTGCCAGGAAACATAGAAAATATTGCGGAGGCTAATATCAGCCAAGACCCTGAGGCTACTGATTTCGTTTTTAAATCAGGTATTCCCTGCACTATGGTAGGCCTGGATATAACACTCAAGGTGCTTCTTACTAAAAAGGAAACACAAACATGGCGTGATCTTGGTACGCCCCAAGGTAAATTCTTGGCAGATATGACCGACTATTACATTAAGGCTTACGAGACAACCTCTCCTCATTTAGGGGGTTGCGCTTTACATGATCCGCTTGCGGTTGGGGTAGCCGTTGATCCTACGCTCATTAAGACGCATGCCATTAATCTTCAATGTGATCTAGAAGGAGTAATGCGCGGGCGCACTATTGGTGATCCTAGTCGTTTGAGCGAGCCAGCGGAAACTATTGAAGTTGGACTTGGCGTTGATATTGATCGCGCGCTTAAAGAATTTATGAGTCGCCTTACTGCTCTTGTTAAGGGCTAGGCTGAAATTGATTTTCGCAAAGTTAAGGGAGGGGTGCTTGTGCTATGGAAAACGTAGCTGAAAACAAACAGAAAGTGCGTAAAGGAATAATTCCTGTTCTTTTAAGTTTGGATTTTATTTTTATTCTTGGCATGCTTATAACTCAGGCATTTATTTATGGGTTTAATAATGTCGGAGAAATACTGAATGCATCTGAAAGTGCAGCGATTATTGTTTCTATCCCAGGCGTTATCCTGGGCATAGTTTGCTTTATATATGCCTCTCTTACGGACTACGTTTCTTTAAAGAAGATTTTAGCGGTAGGTATCTTGCTCTTTGTTTTGGGGTCGTTGATAGGCTTTTTCTTTCATGATTCAATCTGGACTGTTCTTTTGGCTCGTTGCCTTCAGGTTGCAGGTGGTCAGGTTGCCGGTTCAATTTTCCTTGCGGTGACTGTGCATTACACTGATGGCCCCTTGCGCGTTATGTTATTTGGTCTTTTTACGGCATCGTTTCAGCTTTCCACCGTATTTGGCATTTTATTGTGTGGTTGTCTGAGCGCATATGATTGGGCTTATATATTTCTTGTCCCTCTTTTGAGCATTCTTGTTTTGCCTATTATTTGGAAGAACATGCCATCGCTTTCTGCGGATCGTAAGAAGATTGACATTGTTGGATTTGTTATTTTTGGTCTCTCTGTCACGATGCTCATAATGTTTTTCAATTACGGGCTTATCTTCTTGATCATTTCTTTAGTGGGATTTGCTATTTTTGGCGTCTATATCACCAAAGCGAAAGATCCGTTCATAACGCCCGCCTTTTTCAAGAATACAAAATGGCTCGCTGGCATTTTGTTGCTTCTGGTCTTTTGGATTACCGCTTATTCCGTCACATCGCTTTTTAATAGTGTGGGGCAAAATGTTTTCGGTCTTCAAACCATGCAAGTAAGCGTATACCTTGTATTTTCTTGTCTTTGCGCTGCGATCCTGGCAGTGTTTTCAGGAAAGATTGTGGAAAAGACGGGGCGCTCTGTAGCGATAATTATTTCGGCTGTTCTTATGGCGGTAGGTTTGATTTTTGCGGGAATTGCTTGCGGGACTAACATGGTTTTAGTCACTATTGCGTTCTGTATTTATTTTAGTGGTTATGGTCTTTTGTATTCGCCATTGACAACGATGGTTTTAGGAACATTGAAAGAAGACGAAATGGGTCGTGGTATTGGAATGAACGACCTTATTACTAACGTTTCTGCTTCGGTTGGCGTTGCTATTTTTGGATCAATGATTGCGCTTCCGCAAAGCAATTTCTTGAGTGATCTTACAATTGTAGGAACAACGCCTGCGCAGGTTGGTCTTTCAAACATAATGTTTTTGTTTGGAGCCATCATCACTTTGGGATTGATTGTATTCTTGATTGTTAAACGACACATTAACCCTAAAGAGGATTAAAGGTTTACGTGTTTGCGAAACAAAAAGCAGGGAGTCTTCGCTGTCTTGGAGGCTCCCTGCTTTGTTCTTGTTGCTTGCTTTGAATATGG
Organism: bacterium; assembly: GCA_963586955.1. Lineage (GTDB taxonomy): Bacteria > Actinomycetota > Coriobacteriia > Coriobacteriales > Eggerthellaceae > Anaerotardibacter. The sequence continues at coordinate 8,613 of CAVABR010000046.1, read as the reverse complement.
TGCAACCGCCTAGATTTTTCCGGTAGCATTGTCCGAATGGCGTACTTTGTGCTTGTTTCTAACTCTAAGCGCCCTGAAATCCTTCGTCGGTAATGAGGTTAGTGCCGTCCGCTGCAGTGGTTGCCAGCTCGTCGCACCGTTCGTTTTCAGGGTGTCCGTCGTGGCCTTTGACCCAGCAAAAGGTAGCGGTATGGTCTTCCATTGCCTTTAGTAGGCGCTTCCAAAGATCGATATTGGCCACTGGTTCTTTTTTGGAATTTTTCCAGTTGCGTTTTTTCCAGCCTTGAATCCAGTGTTGATTGAAGGCATTTACCACGTATTGCGAATCAGAATATACCGTTACTGAACAGGGCTTTTTTAGTGCTTCAAATCCTGCGATTACGGCCAAAAGCTCCATACGGTTATTGGTAGTGCAGGTATACCCTTGAGAAATTTCACGACTATGAAGCACCCCTTGCGAATCGGTGTAGTGAAGTATGGTTCCAAAACCACCTGGTCCGGGATTTCCGCGTGAAGCGCCATCGGTATATATTTCTACATTCATGAAGGTATCCAATCCTTTGATTTGTATGGGAATTGCTTATGGGGCTTGCTTCTGCTTGGCTTGCTGTGAATATTGTCTTTCGCTTAATCCAAAGCCCACCTTTATGTCAAAGCTATCCGTTCAGTTTGTCTTGCTTTCTAGTTTGCCATAGAGGATATATCCCGCGTTCTGCAGAACTTGCAAGAGGTAGATCAGTTGTGGACGGGTTGCGTCTAAACGTTATTCGCAGGCTTTTTCAATGATAGTCCTGAGCTGGTCTATTCCCGTTCCCTTTTCTGAAGAGGTGATAACAAATTCTATGTCTTGCGGGAGGGCGAGTTGCTTTCTTATGGCCACTGCTTGTCTGTTTGCCTGAGACTTGCTAAGTTTATCCGCCTTGGTAAGCGCGATAACAAAGGGGAGCTCGCAGGCTTTAAGAAATTCAACCATCTGTTCGTCAAGCTTGGTAGCAGGGTGGCGAATGTCAATAAGAGAAACCACCAGGGCATAATAGCGATACTGATCAAAGTAGCCATTGATCATTTCTGACCAGCGACTTTTTTCAGACTTCGCCACTTTTGCATAGCCATATCCGGGAAGGTCAACAAAGTCAATTTCATCTGTTCCAAAAAAATTGATAGTACTGGTTTTTCCGGGCATGGAGGAAACGCGCGCCAGCTGTTTTCGGTTAAAAAGCTTGTTGATGAGAGATGATTTTCCTACATTAGAGCGACCGACAAAAGAAACCTCAGGGCGCTTCGAAGGTGGAATTTGAGAGGACGTTCCAAACGCTCCCTTAAATGTTACGAGGTTATAGTTCATAGCTATTCATCCTGCCTTCGTTGCTGGGTTTTTTGTTGATTCTTAAAAGGTTTAATCACTTTCCGGTAGGGTATTAATCATACCTGCTTCTTTTTTATGAAGAAGGATCACTTGCAAATTGAGTAAAAGAACAGAGTTTGCGCAAAGGTATGCTTTGGATTTAGAAGGCTTTATATGGATGATCTTGAACAGTTTATGACACAAATTACGGGTGGGAATTTGCTTGCTCGTGTTGTGATTGCCGTGATAATTCTTGCCATTGTTGCGCTCATTTCTCATGCGGTTAATCGATGGATTAGGCGCTTGGTAGCAAGAGACGACAACAAGCTTCCTCAGACCACCTTCTTTATAAATATTTCTCGTGTTGTTATTTGGGGCTTGGGTATTTGCATAGTGGCGGATGCTTGCTTCAAGGTAAATATGACCGCGATAGTTGCAGCTTTAGGTGTTGGAGGCATCGCGTTGTCGCTGGGTTTGCAGGATACCTTGTCAAATCTTATTGCGGGTGCCCAGATTACCTTTATGCGTATTGTTCAGCCGGGCGACAATGTTAACGTCGGAGGCAATAAGGGCGTTGTTCAAGATATCAACTGGCGTCAAGTTCGTATAACAAATCGTTCAGGCGAGACCGTGATTATCCCTAATTCGGTCATCTCTAAAAATTCGGTTGTTCATTTGCCTCCACCTGAAGTGGTGAGCGTTTCTTTTATCGTTACCTCAAATAATGATCTTGAGACCATTGAAAAAGAAGTTTTCAATCACGCTCTTGATACCGCTCTGGAATATACCGGCGTGGTTAATGACCCGGAAGTTATTTTTACCGAAGTAACGGAAAGTGGTTTGAAGGGCAAAGTTGTTTTAAAGATTGAGGATGCAACACAAGCCAAGACGGTATCCAATGCCATCACCCGCTCTATTGCGCCCGTGGTAAGATAAAAAAGGGCATTAACCTGCGCCAATGCCCTTAATAGATTCGGTTTTGTCCTAAGATGTTCTAAACGAATTTGCCTTTGTCTTGAAGCTTCCGCAGACCGGTACGGTTTTTGCTCCAAGGCATCTTGAATTTAGCCGATACCTTGTACTAATTCGCTCGTTGTTTTGCGCTATTTTGCGCCTACAAATTCCCAAAGGTGTAATTTTCAGGATGCGCCTTTACGTCTTCTCTGAGTTTAGGATTCATCTTTCGGGTGCCACGGTAAGCATCTTGTGTTTCGGTGGCAATAACTTGGTTGCGGTTTTCCATCTTGATTTGCGTATCAAAGCTGTTGCCATCAAGCGAAGACTGCATAGACTCCTTGGTAAGACGCAGGCCAAAGGGAGAGGTGTTCTTGATCATGGTCTCTGCAATTTCCATAGCGCTATCAAGAACTTGCTCATCAGGAACAAGCCTGTTGGCAAAGCCCCATTCCATTAATTCTTCAGCTCCAATGCGACGAGCAGTCATGAGAACCTCGTTGGCACGCGCATAGCCAATAATCTTTGGCAAATAGAAAGAACCAGACATGTCGGTTCCGGTAAGGCCAATGTTGAGATATCCTGCCTGCATCTTGAATGATTCGCCTAAAACACGAAGGTCACATGCACAGGAAATAGAAAGACCACCACCAACGGCATGTCCTTTAAGAGCGCCAATGATAGGTTGCGGGCATGCACGCATGTTGGCCACCTGGTCTGAGCAGATGGTTTGCATAATGTAGAAATCGCGTTGCGTTCTGCCCATTTCTGCTGGTGGATCAAGGGCGAGGTCATTCAAATTGAAGCCTGCGCAGAATGACGATCCTTCGCCCGTCAGAATGATTACGCGACAGTCTGGATCCATACGAACTTTGATAAGAAATTCGTTGAATTCAGCCATTTGCTGATATGACATAGCATTGAGGTTGCCGGCATCATTAAAGGCGCAAATGAAAATAGGCCCCTTTTTGGTGATGACGATTTTCTCGTAGCTGTCATATTCAAAGTTGTCCATATGGTACTGATCTTGGTATACCCCCATGGTATCTCCTTCCACAAATTTTCCCCTTTTGAAAACTTTAGTTGAGTAGATAGCTTTTCGTCAATTGCAATTTGCTCTCTTTTGTTGAGGTGCGTCCATCGCTTCTGTGAACAATCGCGAACATTCGTTAAGAGCGTGTTGCTATTTGCTATCATAGAAACACTTTTGTTGAGCACGATTGGGACGCTTGTATTTTGGGCGGTTCCTTAACCAGTGCAAAACAGTTATAGCTACACCCAAGAGCTAAAAAAGGAACAATAATGACGCAATATTTGACAGAAAAGGATGTGCGCTCAATCGCAGAATATGCACGCATTGGGCTCACCGATGAAGAGGTTTCTTCAATGACGGTCGACCTTAATGACATCATTGAAAGCTTAAAACCTATTACTGAATACGATCTTGAAGGAGTAGAGCCAACCTTCCATCCTATTGGAGGGCTCGTAAATGTCTCTCATGAAGATGTCGAAGAGCCTGGCTTTTCTCAGGAAACCGCGCTTTCGAATGCTCCTAAACAGCAAGACGGCAGTTTTCTTATTCCTGCAATTTTGGGCGGGGGCGATGCATAATGGCGCTTTCTGATTTGTCAGTTAAAGAGATCCAGGCTGGCCTTAAGGCTAAGGAATTTTCCGCTTGCGAACTTGCGCAAAACAGCCTTGAGCGCATAGCTAGCGCAGACGCAAAGATTCATGCCTTCCTTGAAGTTACGGAAGATCTTGCGTTAAGTACCGCCAAGCGCATAGATGAAGCTATCGCTTCAGGCACGTTTGAGAGCGAAGGCCTGCTTGCTGGTGTTCCGGTTGCTTTTAAAGACAATATGAACTTGGTTGGCACTCATACAACCTGTTCTTCGCATATGTTGGAAAATTATCGTTCGCCTTATACGGCAACTTGCGTAGATAAAGTTCTTCAAGCAGGTGCAATCCCTCTAGGCAAGCTCAACATGGATGAATTTGCCTTTGGCTCTTCTACGGAAACTTCCGCATTTGGTCCTACTCACAACCCTTGGGATTTAGAGCGCGTACCCGGAGGTTCCTCTGGCGGATCGGCGGCTGCGGTTGCTGCTGGCTTGGCATGCGTGACGCTGGGTTCTGATACCGGTGGTTCCATTCGCCAGCCCGGAAGCTTTTGTGGTGTGGTTGCGGTAAAGCCAACTTATGGCGTGGTTTCCCGCTACGGCGTTGTGGCATTTGGTAGTTCGCTTGACCAGGTAGGTCCGTTCGCGCGCAGCGTTGAAGATGCCGCACTTTGCATGAATGCGCTTGCTGGCCATGACCCTAAAGACTGCACTAGCCAGCCCGTAGACACTGACTTCACAGCAAATCTTGCCGAAGGTGTTTCTGGCATGCGTATCGGTGTTGTTCCAAGCTTTATGGAAGCCGAAGGCCTTGACGCTGAGGTAAAGACAAAGATTGAAGAGGTAATTGAGCACCTTAAAAAGATGGGTGCTGAAATTGTTGAGGTTGAATTGCCTAACGCCCAGTCTGCCATGAGTGCATATTACGTGCTTGGTCCTTGCGAGGCTTTCTCTAACTTAGCTCGCTTTGATTCGGTTCGTTATGGATACTGCCCTGAAGGGTTCAAAGACTTAGGCTCTCAATATGAAGCGGCGCGCTCCGGCGGTTTTGGACCGGAGGCTCGTCGACGCATCATGCTAGGTAGTTACCTGCTTTCTTCGGGCGTATATGACAAGTATTACTATCCTGCTCAGCAGGTTCGCACTCTTATTACGCAAGATTATGCCAAGGCTTATGAGCAGGTTGATTGCATTGTTGCTCCTACCAGCCCACGTGCAGCCTTTAAATTTGGCGAAATTGCCGATCCAACGTCAATGTATCTCTCTGATATGTTTACCATCTCAATCAATATTGCCGGCAATGGCGGCATGAGTTTCCCAGTTGGGCTTGGTGCTGATTCTGGTTTACCTATTGGTGTTCAGCTTATCAGCCCTGCGTTTAAGGACGAAAACATGCTACGAGTTGCGTCAGCGCTTGAAACAGTATACGGGCAGGCTCCTATCGCCCCTGCTTTTTCTGATGGACAGGTTGGTGAATAGATAAATGAAGAAACTCGAAGAAGTGCTCAAGGATTGGGAAGCCGTCATTGGTCTTGAGGTTCACGCGGAACTTACCACGCTTGAAACAAAGATGTTCTGCAATTGCAAGCTAGAATTTGGAGCTGAGCCGAATACCCATACGTGCCCTGTTTGTCTTGGTTTACCGGGCGCTTTGCCAGTTCCTAACCAGAAGGCTATCGAATCTATTGTGCTTGCTGGTCTAGCTACCAATTGCGACATTGAAAAACGCTCTATGTTCTATCGCAAAAATTATATGTACCCCGATATGTCAAAGAACTTCCAGATCACACAAGGCCCGGTTGCTTTTTGTATGCGCGGACACCTTGATCTAGAAGTTGATGGCGCAGCTGCAAAAGAGCGCATTGATCTTCCGGAAGCAAAAGAAGGAAGCTATGTGGCTCACATTGGCATCGAGCGCATTCATATGGAAGAGGATGCCGGCAAGATGATCCATATTGGTGGCGACGAAGGTCGTATTGCGGGCGCTACGCATTCGCTTGTTGACTACAATCGCTGTGGTACGCCACTTATTGAGCTGGTAACACAGCCAGATTTGCGCACCCCTGAAGAGGCGCGCCTGTTCATGCAAAAGCTTCGTCAGATTTACTTGGCGCTGGGTATTTCCGATTGTTCCATGGAGGAAGGTTCACTTCGCTGTGATGGCAACGTAAGTTTGCGTCGTCGCGGAGAGACCAAGCTGGGAACTAAGACCGAGCTCAAGAACATGAACAGCTTCAAAAATCTTCACGATGGTTTGGCTTATGAAATTTGCCGTCAGGCAGAGGTGCTTGAAGAAGGTGGCATAATCTATCAGGAAACGCGCCACTGGGATCCAAGCGCAAAGCGCACCATTGTTATGCGTGTAAAAGAAACCGCGGATGACTATCGCTTGTTCCCTGATCCGGATTTGGCTCCCTATGACTTAAGCGATGAGTTTATTGAAATGGTTCGTAAGCGCTTGCCTGAACTTCCTGATGACAAGGCAAAACGCTTTGAAGAAAGCTTCTCTTTGTCCGCCTATGACGCACGTCATTTGGTTGAGCATCGTGCAACTTCAAACTTCTTTGAAGCTTGCATGAAAGAAGCAAAGCAGAAGTTAGCAAAGCCGTTGGCTAACCTTATTATCAACGACGTTGCAGCTTATTTGAATGCTAACCCGGGCGTTGATCTTGCGGAGTCGTCTTTAACGCCTGCGCGTGCGGTGGAATTAGTCACGCTTCTTTCGGAAGATACTATTTCATCCAAGCAGGCAAAGCAGGTATTCCAGGCAATCCTTGAAGAAGATAAAGACCCGGCAGTCATCGTTGAAGAACGTGGCATGAAGCAGGTTTCTGATACCGGAGCCATTGAGGCTGTTGTCGATGGCGTATTGGCAGCCTTCCCTGACAAGGTTGAGCAGTACAAGGGTGGCAAAACCGGCTTGCTCGGATTTTTTGTTGGCCAGTGCATGAAAGAAATGAAAGGCCAAGGAAATCCTAAGGTCATCAACGAACTTCTTTCAAAGAAGCTTTCATAAGAAGAAAAAGAACGAGCAGAACGTGGTGGCAAATTTTTTGTCACCACTTTTGTTGATATTTATTGATGGGCGCCAGCAAAAGTGGCCTTCTGCTGATTGGCTTTAATAGCTCAAAGCAAGCTACCTACAATAAAGCAAACAACGTAATGAAAAGAAGCGTGTTCCTTAAAAGGTTACCGTTGAAGCGTTGCCGAAATCTTACGGCATACTATTCGGAATCTTTTGTATAAGCATGGCACGTGTGGGAGAGAAAAGACTCAATATGTCTCAGGAAAAGAAAGAAATTACTGACGAAGGGCGCGAGAAGTTTTCTAATCGCCTTGGATTTATTCTTATCAGCGCTGGATGTGCTATTGGCCTTGGTAATATTTGGCGTTTCCCTTATATCACCGGCCAATACGGTGGAGCGGCGTTCGTTCTGCTTATTCTTTTGTTCTTGGTCATTTTGGGTCTTCCTATTTTGGTTATCGAATTTGCCGTTGGTAGGGCAAGCTATCGTTCAGTTGCACGCAGTTTTAATGCGCTTGAACCAGAGGGCACCAAGTGGCATCGCTACAAGTGGTTTGCCCTGGCAGGAAACTTCCTTTTGATGATGTTCTACACTACCGTTTGCGGATGGATGATTGCTTATCTCTGCAAAATGGCTGTGGGAGTATTTAACGGAGACGCCGATGTTTCCGGTGTTTTTACCGCTATGGTTGCTGATCCGGTAGAGCTTACCATCTGGATGTTGGTAGTTACCGGGATTGGCTTTGGGGTTTGCGCGCTCGGTGTTCAAAAAGGCGTTGAGCGCGTGAGCAAAATCATGATGGCTGCGCTGTTTGTAACCATGGGGATTCTCTGTGTTCATTCTCTTATGATGGAAGGCGGATCTGCTGGCCTAGAGTTTTACCTCATTCCTGACTTTGACAAGCTTTTCAATAACCCGAATGCTAGTTTTGCTCAGATTGTCTATGCTGCTATTAGTCAAGCATTCTTTATGCTCTCGATCGGTATTGGTTCAATGTCCATTTTTGGTAGCTATATTGATCGTAGTCATTCTTTGACGGGCGAGGCATTGCGCGTTGGTGGGCTTGATACGCTTGTTGCTATCATGGCGGGGCTTATTATTTTCCCTGCTTGTTTTGCCTTTGGCGTTAATCCCGATTCTGGTCCTAACCTGGTTTTCATTACGCTTCCTCATGTTTTCCAGCAAATGCCCTTGGGTCAAATCTGGGGTTCGCTCTTCTTCTTATTTATGGCATTCGCAGCGCTTTCGACCGTTATTGCGGTATTCGAAAACATTTTGCGCTTTGCGATGGATCAGTGGAATATTACGCGCAAAAAGGCTATTGCTATCATGGCGCCAATTTTGATTGTTGGCTCGATGCCCTGCGTTTTAGGTTTCAATGTGCTCTCTGGCGTTGTTGTTCCTGGTATCGGAGACATTCAATCATTTGAGGACTTTTTGGTATCAAATAACATCCTGGTTATTGGCTGTTTGATCTTTGTTTTGTTCACCGTTTCAAAACGAGGCTGGGGTTGGAAGAATTTCCTTGAAGAAGCCAACAAGGGCGAGGGAATGAACTTTCCTCAGTGGACCTATTATTGGGTGAAGTTTGGTATTCCTATTCTTATAATTGTTATCTTTGTCGCTGGTTGGGTTCCTATTTTGCAAACCTGGCTGGGTTGATAAAGCT
>CAVABR010000045.1:0-2585 GCA_963586955.1 bacterium | reverse complement strand
CCAACTAGGTTGAGCGACCGGCCAGAAAGTTAAGCCCGCCCGACCAAACCGGCCACGCAACACCCAAGCTCGGCCAAATCAAGTCAAAACTAGACAATAAGAAAAGAAGGGGAGTTACATGAAATCACATTACGAAACTATCGTGGTTGGAGCAGGCGCAGCAGGAATGAACTGTTGCCTTGAACTCCAAAAAAACGATCGAGAATATTTGCTTATCAGTCCAGACATTGGTGGTCGTATTCACAATGACGAAGAACGCCACATGAACTACGGTGCAGTTTTCTACTTCGGCACCTACAAATACATGTTGCGCTCTGGCCTTCTTATTGAAGGCGCAGACGTACTGCCTGCTCTGAGCGCCGGCTGTTGCCATCACGATGACGGCAAGCAGTATGAGCCTGTTTCTTTGACAACGTTGGCCGATGCCCCATCGCTTCTTAAATACATGAGCTGGATGCGCAACGAATTCATTCCGCGCTATACCATCTTCAAAGATAACTGCACCATCATGGAAGTTACCGAAGCGCTTGAAAAAGACCCCATGATCAAGCAGCTCTATCAAGAGTCTGCCATGGATATGATTGAGCGCATGGGCTTCGGTCCAATTGCTCATGACCTCATCAGCATGTTTGCTCATGCTTGCACGGGCACCAAGATCAAGGATTTGACCGCGCTTGATTACCTCAACACGGTTCAACCTTTGACTATGCAAATCCCACCGCTTCGTTTGCTCTTTGACTTGAAGCGTTTTGATTTTGATTCCGAAGGAACAAAGAAGCGCTTGGCAGAAGGCTCTGGCGAAGTGCTGATTGACAGCATTTCCAAGGTAGAAAAATGCGAAGAAGGCTGGGCGGTTGAATGTGAAGCCGGACGCTTCACGGCGGACAATGTGGTAATGGCCACGCCGGCAATTGATACCAAGAACTTGCTTGCTCCTGTTGAAGGATTGCCCGAGCTTGATATTCGCAAGGCATCCGAGCTTACCGGTTACTTGATTCGCGGAAAAATTAAGCCTCAGTACAGCAAGCATTTGGTTCATCTTTTCGATGACACTATTCCTATCATCTACATTGCAAAGCGCTTTGATGATGACTATGAGATCTTCACCGAGGTTGATTTCGAAGAAACACGCAAGTTTGATGAGTACTTTGACGAATGGACGGTTCTGGGCAAGAAGTACTGGAAGTATGCGCTCTACACCGAAGCACATGAAGCACTTCCTCAGAATTTAGCTCCTGGTCTTATCATGGCGGGCGACGTTAATGGTTTGGGCTTAGAGCCTGCATGTATTAGTGGCATTTATGCTGCGAACAAAATTATGGGGAAAACAATTGATTAATCCCCTGGTCTAAAGGGTGCCCCTTGGTACAATTTTACCGAGGGGCACTTTTATTTTGCGGAAGGAAGAGAAATGGAAGAATCGCGCATTATTGAAGTTAAAGAAGAAATTCTTGCTGATAACACCAACGCCGCCAATATTTTTCGTGATGAATTAAAAAAGAGCGGGACGTTTTATGTTGACGTTATGTCGTCTCCGGGAGCGGGAAAGACCACGCTCTTGTTGGCTCTCATTGAAAAGTTGCGCAAGACGTCAAGTATTGGAATCATTGAGGCGGACTTGGAATCGTTCGTTGATTCTCAGAAGATTAAAGATGCGGGCATTCAGGCTGTTCAGCTTGAAACGCGTGGAATTTGTCATGTAGAAATGGGCATGGTTGAGCAGGCGTATCGCGCATTTGGAGACCAGCACTTTGATTATATTTTCCTTGAGAATATTGGCAACTTGGTTTGCCCTGCGGAATTTGACACCGGAGCGCATAAGCGCGTCATGTTGCTTTCGGTGCCGGAAGGTTATGACAAGGTATACAAATATCCGCCCATGTTTGCGGTGGTTGACGCGCTCATTGTAACCAAGACTGACTATCTTCCTCTTAATCCTGATTTCGACATGAAAGCGCTTCATAAGCAGGCGCGTGTACTCAATCATGATTTGAAGATATTCGAAACCTGCGCGCGTACGGGCGAAGGAATTGATGAGCTAGCGCAATGGCTCATTGATGGTCGTAATGAGCTTATTGGAAAATAAGCGTTGGGTGAAAGCTTCTCATGAGATACCGAATAAGGTATCGAATGATGACTTGGCATTTTTTATGCGTTGGATTTTGAAAGCGAATCCGGCGCATTTTCTTTATGAGCATCATGTGTTTACTCGAAGATCTAACCCTAGGGGCAAATCAGAAGAGGTCAAGCTCGAAGTCACCCGTGCTCCTACCATTCGCTTGCGCGGGATTCAAGTTTGTTAGTATTTTTACGGTTGCTATTTCATGGAAGTGGCAACCGTTTATTTATTTGTGTAGTGCGCAAGCTCATTATGCGTCGCACTGTATCGTTCCATATTTTAAGGATCGCTTCGCTCGGTGTGTGGGTCGAAAGCGATTGAAGCCTGAGACCTATACAGCGAGCGAAGCGATCAAAAGTAAGTGTGAAAACGCTGAGTGCTTCTCGTCTTAACCTCTTCTGATTTGCCCCAAGAGCAGAATATGCTTGCGCACCATGCATCCAGCAATCTTTGTGCGGTATACACT
>CAVABR010000044.1:0-34914 GCA_963586955.1 bacterium | reverse complement strand
CTAAAAGGAACTAACGCTAAAAGGTGTGCTTCTTAGGCAAAATAGACTGAAGCATTCAAGGCTTGAATTTAACAATAAACCCAGAATGAAAATTCTGGGTTTATTGTTTGCAACTAGCTTTTGTTGAATATGCCGAATATGGATAGGTGAGATATCTCTTACCAAAAGAAACTAGGCACTCCCCTCTATGTAAACCCTGCGGAAGTAGAACGCCACGAGATCACTACCCATTGTTTCCTCCGGAGCTCAACCATGCAAACCCTTTGGAAGTACAACCCTATGAGATAAAGACAAGAGTAAACTTTTCTACCCTATAAGCTCTTTGACTGCACAGACGATGTCATCGGGGCTATCTATTACAAGAGTCGCGGATTCCAATTCAGCTGGATCACCAAAGCCCCAAGCACAACCAATTGAGCAAATTCCAGCATGTGTTGCCACCTCTATGTCATGAAAGCGATCCCCTACCATCACATGAGGTGCGCTATGACGTGTGGCAACTTGCTGGTAAATTTGCCACTTGGGAATAAAGTCAAATTCTTCTGCAGTATAGGCAGCGCTAAATAGATTTTTTATACCAAAAGCGTCCAAGTGCTTATCTCTATAATCACGCCCACAATTACTGAGAAATACCAGTTCATACCCTAATTCACGAAGTTCAACGAGCGCTTCTTTTATGCCGGGAAACAAGCCAGACTGACCCGCCAAAAGTCGCTCTTCCATAATTCGGCCTATTTCTTTTGAGGCAGGCATCCATACTGACCTAGGTAATTCAGGAGCGAAGGTTGTCCACATGTCCTCTACCGTCCAACCAAGCCAGCGACTTATCTCTTCGTCAGTTAAATCTTGGTAGGTTAGGTATCCCCTTTTTACCAGATCACTATATACTTCTCGAAAAGCCGGGCCGTAAGTAAGCATGCTATTGTGAAGCGTTCCATCGTAATCGAAAAATACGGTTCCTTTTTTCATCATTAAACCCACTTAACAACGAGAGACATTACGGTTACCAACTTTGATTATCGCGCTTTATAAAGGCAAACGTACTTACAATTACAGAGAAACTAATTATCGCTCCTGTACCGCCGTATCACCCCCGATAATCACAAAAAGCCCTTGTCCCTCAAAATGTACCTTCTTTGTTATATTTGAGCTAAGTCCCGTATTTAGAACAAAAAGCTGGTCGCTCCCTGCGAAAGAAACGACCAGTCAATTACAACAATATCAAGGCTCATTGCCTTATTGCTAAGCCTTAATGGTATTGATAAGGTTGACCATCTCAATTGCGGACAGAGCGCAATCATATCCTTTGTTGCCCGCTTTTGTACCAGCACGCTCAATAGCTTGCTCGATAGTATCAGTGGTTACCACACCGAACAAAACAGGAATTCCTGATTTTAAGCCAACCTGAGCAACACCTTTTGCTGCCTCATTGCATACCAAATCATAGTGCGAAGTTGCGCCACGGATCACCGCACCTAAGCAGATCACCGCATCATATTTTCCTGTTTCAGCCATCTTTTGAGCAATAAGCGGAATTTCAAACGCACCCGGAACCCAAGCAACATCGACATCTTCTTCTTTTACATCATGGCGCAAAAGACCATCCATAGCACCTGAAATAAGCTTTGACGTGATGAATTCATTGAAGCGCGCTGCAACAATGCCAACTTTGATGTCTTTTGATACGAGTTTTCCTTCTAAGGTATTCATGTTATTTTTCCTTTCGTTTTCTTGAATGTAAGCGTTGAATAGGTTGTTTATCAGGCATTACTTAATGCAGAACGTACTTATTCCATATCAAGGAGGTGTCCCATTTTTTCTTGTTTGGTCTTAAGGTAAAAATGATCATGTTCAGTTGCATCTATTTTGATAGGAACACGCTCGATGATCTCGAGACCAAAATCTGCCAATTGATACACTTTGTCTGGGTTATTAGTTAAAAGCCTCATGGTTTTAACCCCTAAATCACGCAGAATTTGCGCGCCAATATAGTATTCGCGCATGTCCCCTTCAAAACCAAGCGCAAGGTTAGCTTCCAAAGTATCCATTCCTTGATCTTGGAGTTCGTATGCGCGAAGCTTGTTCACCAAGCCGATACCGCGACCCTCTTGACGCATATACAATACGATGCCACGACCCTCTTCCTCAACTGCACGCATAGCGGAAGCAAGTTGATCACCACAATCACATCGAAGTGAACCGAATGCGTCTCCAGTCAAACATTCGGAATGAACACGGCAAAGGATGTTTTCCCCATCCCCGATTTCCCCTTTAACTAGAGCAACGTGATGTTCGCCATTGAGCTTATTAATATAGGCATGAGCGCGGAAGTTGCCATAGCGCGTTGGCATTTTGGTATTCGCTACTTCTTCAACAAGAACTTCGTGCTTTTTGCGATATTCCTGAAGAGCCTTGATGGAGATAAAGGTTATATTCCATTTTTTTGCAAGTTCGATAAGTTCAGGCGTGCGCATCATGGTGCCGTCTTCGCGCATAATTTCACAGCATAAGCCACATTCTTTCAATCCTGCCAAACGCATAAGATCTACCGTGGCTTCAGTGTGACCATTGCGCTCTAAAACACCATTAGGCTTTGCCATGAGAGGAAACATATGACCGGGACGGCGAAAATCAGTTGCTTTGGCATTTTTATCCACGCACATACGAGCGGTAAAACCACGCTCTTCTGCCGATATTCCCGTTGTGGTATCAGCGTGATCAATTGAGACCGTAAAAGCTGTTTCGTGGTTGTCGGTGTTTTCGATGACCATCTGTGGGAATTGCAATTTTTTACATATGTCAATGCTCATAGGCATACAGATAAGGCCTTTGCCATGAACAGCCATAAAGTTCACGTTTTCTGTAGTGGCAAATTCTGCTGCGCAAATAAAATCTCCCTCGTTTTCTCTGTCGGGATCATCAGTGCAGAGAATAATTTTTCCTTGACGAAGATCTTCGAGTGCTTCTTCGATAGTGGAAAATTCGAACATTATTACCTCCTAAAAGCCATGCTGGCTGAGAAATTCTTTTGTAATTGTTGATTGAGCTTGATCTTTATTGCTCGTTAGACTTGGCTCATCGAGTGGTTTATGGAGCATCAAACGCTCTACATACTTGCCGATAACGTCATTTTCAAGATTGACCATATCGCCTACTTTTTTTGCACTTAAATTGGTTTCAGCTCTGGTATGAGGGATGATAGAGACGCTAAAGTCTTCTGCGCTCACGCGCGCAACGGTAAGGCTAATCCCATCAATAGCGATAGAACCTTTTTCGATGATGTAGCGCAAAATGTTATACGAAGTCTTAATGGTGTACCAAACGGCATTGTCGTCGGTCTTGATAGAAGTTATTGTCCCTGTTCCATCAATGTGACCCGAGACAATATGACCGCCAAACCGACCATTGGCAGGCATCGCGCGCTCTAAATTTACCGGGCTGGACACATGCAAGGCGCCAAGCGAAGACCTATTGAGTGTCTCATGCATTACATCTGCAGAAAAGGTGCTTGAAGATAGGTTGGTCACGGTCAAACAAACGCCATTAGTTGCAATGCTGTCTCCAAGGTGAGCATCTTCTAAAACGACATTGGCTTTAATGGTCAAGATGCATGAATTGGCACCCTTTTGAATAGAGACAACTGAACCAACTTCTTCAACGATACCGGTAAACATTATTTCACCTCACATTCTAAAAGGATGTCCTCACCCAAGATTTCACAATGAGGAGCTTGGAATAAGAATGCCTCGTTTGGAAGCGAAACACCCGCACCCGAAACAGGAGAGGGTGCATCCTGACCACCAAATATTTTTGGCGCAATATAGGCCTGAACACAATTGACTAAACCTTGCGAAAAACATGACCAAAGCAGCGTTGCGCCCCCTTCAACAACAACGCTATCGATACCCTTTTCTCCCAAAAGCTCAAGCAGAGCATTGATGTCTACTTGTTCGTTTTGACTCGGCAAAATTGCAACTTCACAACCAAGATTTTCAAGAGCAGAAATTTTATTGGTATCTTTGGTACAGGTTGCAATAAGCGTTGGAACTTTACGTGCTGTACTGGGAATTTGCATATCGCAAGAAATGCGAAGCTTAGAATCCACCACCACCCTAAGAGGGTTTTTGGTCTCCATGCCATCAAGTCGGCACGTTAAACTTGGATCATCATTCAAAACCGTATTAATACCAACCATAATGGCGGAATAGCGCTGCCTATCTTTATGCACGCGCTCCCGGGCTACCTCAGAGGTTATCCACTTTGAAGCCCTTGTCTTTGTTGCAATCTTGCCATCAAGAGTCATCGCGTATTTAGCAATCACGTAAGGGGTTTTAGTTTGGATATAGTGGAAAAATACCCGGTTGAGTTTATTACATTCGTCCACTAAAACGTTTTCAGTAACTTCAATACCCGCATTTTTGAGTTGCACAATACCTTCGCCAGCTACCAAAGGATTGGGATCAGGCGAACCAACTACCACACGCGTAATACCTGCCTCAATAAGAGCTTGGGTGCAAGGAGGAGTTTTTCCCCAATGACAACAGGGTTCTAACGTAACATAGATAGTAGAACCAGCGGGATCCTCCGTGCAATTTTTAAGCGCCTCGCGTTCAGCGTGAAGAGCGCCAAATTTGGTATGCCAGCCTTTGCCGATGATCGTTTCGTTCTTCACAATAACGGCACCAACAAGCGGATTAGGGTTAACCCAGCCCATACCTCTTTGAGCAAGGTCACAAGCGATGCGCATATAATCTTGATCGTTCAATCACAACACCTCCTTTCTCTGTTCCTACAAACTGCGAATACAACTTCTCAGAACAATGAAAAGAGGCGTAAAAAAAACCAAAAGCCCTGAAACACAAATGTGTTCCAGGGCATAATAGATAATCTATCACTCTAAACAAGTAGACTCTTTGCATCTTCTTTCATCCGGACTGTAACCGTTGGCTTTGGCTTTTAACCAAATCAGCCTTTTCAAAGGAAAAGGGTCGCGGGCTGCAATTTAATGGATATCAAATCGTTACCGCCAGTGAGGAATTTCACCTCGCCCTGAAGATCGTATTCAATTTTCGCTTTATTACTATACTCCACAAAAGAAGTCAGTCAAGGTACAAAATACTTCTTCTAAATCTGCTCATTCCTTACCAAAAGGAAGTTACCTCTGATAAAGATCGGAAGAATCCCCTCCCTTAACTCAAGCATCAAAAACTTCCCGAAAATCCAAGGGTCAGAGAAAAAGGTTAAATCAGTCAAAACACAAAATGCCTCCTTCTGAATCAAATCAAAAGGAGGCACAATGCAACTAGAGGAAAGGTCTAGAGATTCTTGGAACCTTCTACGCGACCTTCGAGATACTCCCAGTAAGCGTCAACGTCATTCTGGATTTCCTCCAAAAGACCCTCGTTACCAGGCTTGAAGAGGTGCTTAAAGCGACCCTGTGGCTTGAGGAAGTCAACAACTGGAATAAGGTTCTTATCACGAACAGGGGTGAGCTTCCACTTGCCATGATCAACCTCAAAGAGAGGCCAGAACTTGGAGTTAACAGCCATACGGCAAATCTCAGCAGTATCACCAGAGCCGATACGCCAACCGCGAGGACATGGTGAAAGGATGTTTAAGAAAGCAGGACCGTCAACAGCGATAGCCTTTTCTGCCTTGCTTACCAAGTCACGCCAATTGCCTACGCATGCCTGAGCAACGTAAGGCACACCGTGTGCAGCCATGATAGAAGTGAGGTCTTTGCGAACCTCCATCTTGCCCTGCTGTACTTTGCCAACCTCAGAAGTGGTTGCCCATGCACCCTTAGGGGTAGCAGATGAACGCTGGATACCGGTATTCATATAAGCACCGTTGTCATAGCAGACATATACGATGTCATGACCGCGCTCCATAGCACCAGAAAGTGACTGGAGACCGATATCATAAGTTCCACCGTCACCGCCGAATGCAACAAACTTGATTTTCTTGTCTGCAGGAATTTTGCCTGCGCGTTGAAGGCCTTTATAAGCTGCTTCAACGCCAGAAATGGTTGCACCAGCATTTGCGAATGCATTGTGAATGAATGGAACATTCCATGCATTGTCAGGGAAGATGGTAGTAGAAACCTCTAAACAACCGGTAGCGCTTGCGCAAACTACATCATAATCATTTCGACCCATAAGGACTTGACGAACTGCGATAGAAGCACCGCAACCACCGCAAAGACGATGTCCTGGAGCCAAATCATCGGGGCGAGCAGATAATTCTTTAATGTTAGCCATTTTGTAATGCCCCCTTACTCTTCAATTCCAAGATACCTGAGATCACCAGCATACGTTCCGTTAACGCGCTGCTCAAGTTCAGTGAATACTTCATTCATCTGGCCAAGGGAAATATCAGCACCACCAAGACCAACAATGTAATCATTAACAGGAATGTTCAGTCCTGCCTCATAGAATGCAGAATGAACTTCAAGAGACAAAGGAGCGTGAGGAGAACCGAAAGAATCGGAACGATCAAGCACGGCTACCGCTTTTGCATTCTTGCAAGCTTCTGCGATCTGCTTTGCAGGGAATGGACGGAAAATACGAGGACGAACAACGCCTACCTTTTTGCCTTCAGCGCGAAGCTTACGAGCCTGGAAACGAGCATTGCCTGCGCAAGAGCCAAGAACAATAAGGATGTAGTCAGCGTCTTCGCAACCCCATGCGTCAACCAATTCAAAAGGACGACCAGTGATTTGCTCCCACTCTTTACCATGCTTTTCAAATGCCTCAAGAGCATTATTGATAGCCTGACGTTCGGTAACCTTGTACTTCATATAAGAATTACCAAGCGTTGCGAACATACCCTGTCCTACAGGATTGTCAGTATCAAGCAAAGGATAAAGTGGCTTGTAGTCACCAACATAGTCTTTAACAACCTGGTCTTCTTCCATTACACAACAATCCATTGCGTGAGTGGTAACAAAACCGTCAAGAGTTGTAAGAACTGGAAGCAAAACATTAGGATCTTCGGCTACTTTGAAAGCAATAATGGTGTTGTCATATGCTTCCTGAGCAGTCTCAGCAAACATCATGCACCAGCCGGTATCACGAGCGCCCATGATATCTGAATGATCACCATGAATGTTAATAGGAGCAGAAAGAGCGCGGTTTGCATTTGCCATAACGATTGGGCAACGCATACCAGCTGCGATATGCAATTCTTCCCACATGAAGGCAAGACCCTGAGAGCTTGTTGCGGTAGCAACACGAGCACCAGCAGCAGATGCGCCAATACATGCAGAAAGTGCAGAATGTTCAGATTCAACAGGAACATATTCCGTTGTTACCTTGCCGTCTGCAACAAACTTTGCATAACCCTCAACGATGGTGGTCTGAGGGGTAATAGGATAAGCAGCCATTACATCAGGATTTACCTGACGAAAAGCATCAGCAACCATCTGGTTACCAGTAGCGGAAAACATCTTCTTTTCAGTCATGACTACTCCCCTTCCTGTTCTTGAGCCTGGGACTCTTGAATAAGTTCGAGAGCGCCAAATTTGCATTCATTAACGCAAACGCCACAACCTTTGCAGTGTTCAAGATCAATGCCGGTCATAGCGCCGTCTTTTACCTCAATTGAGGAATCTGGGCAATAAGCCCAGCACAACATGCAATTAGAGCATTTTTCGCTATCCCAGATTGGGCGCATTGAACGCCAGCCACCGGTGTAGCAGTTAACTGAAGTGCCACCTTCTGGGCATACAAAACCTACAGGGAAATCTGAAGGCTTCCAGTTATCGAAATTAGAACCATCAAACTTAGCCACTACTCTTGCACCTCCTGATAAGCA
Source organism: bacterium (assembly GCA_963586955.1). Classification (GTDB taxonomy): domain Bacteria; phylum Actinomycetota; class Coriobacteriia; order Coriobacteriales; family Eggerthellaceae; genus Anaerotardibacter. Next base: position 27,099 of record CAVABR010000044.1, on the reverse strand, counting down.
CGATCAGCCGATTCAAGATTGGCGTCAATCATTTCTTGAGTAAATTTTTTGCCGAAGGTAATTACCAAACGCTCTTTAACAAGATCAAGCGGGAACAAGCCAGCTACTTTAGCGAGGGCACCAACGATTGGAGTGTTAGGCATATCCTTTTTAATAGTAGCAAGAGCGATACCTGTTGCATCAACAACTGCAACCTTCATGCTTGCAGGAGCATCTACTGCCTTGCGTGCTTCTTCTACACTCATAGTGGTATTAAAGATGATGATGCCGTCTTCGGCCATACCCTCTTTAACATCGGTAGAAGCCAACAAGGTGTCATCCAAAACAATAACGATATCTGGATTCTGGATGTTGTTGTGTACTTCAATAGGTTCACTTGATACACGTGTGTACGCTTTCAGCGGAGCACCCGTACGTTCTGGGCCATACTCAGGCATTGCCTGGATGTAATTACCCTGCAAAAGCGCCGTGTCTGCAACGAGCTTCGCTGCCGTAACCGCACCTTGGCCTGCACGAGCGTGCCAGCGGATTTCGGTCAACTGTGACATACCTCTCCTCTCGTCTTAAGGTCTGCGTCAAAACAAGTCTCTTCATTCTATCAGCGATGTCTTTTAGATAAAGAAAAGATCCGAAGTCGTAGGCTCATACTCGGTCAACGGAAAAATAAAAGGAATTAAGCAGAAAAATTCATATGTTTGCTCTACCGAGAAGCTTGTCTTCATTCGAACTGTGACCATTAGGTCCAGAACTCAACCATTTCGACTATTGCCTGATAGCCCCATGAATATACGTCTGAATACCAACCTGTTTCTGGCACAAAACACAACATGGAGGAATAGAACACACTTACAAAGACCAAAACGGCCATTACGCGCAAGAAAATTTTATGGTTGAGCTCTTCGGGCTTAAACGCTTCATTAACAATGAAGGCCAACAAAATGGTCGGAACCAAAAATAGCAAGGTGAAATCAGCGTAGTATCTTTGCAGAATGCCCGCCATTTGCGCGTCCAAAAGCGCAACAATAACGCCTGAGACCATCATGGTTATGACAACGCCCGCAATGGTATTAGTAGAGCGTGTTTTGAATCGGTAGGCCAAAATCCTGCGTGTGAAAACCAAAAGCCACAATACGGGCAAGCAGACAAAGATGCCTCCAAAGGTTACCTCTTTAATGGTTTGTCCCATATAAGTGGTATTGAAAGTTGTTGGCTGAATCCACGGGAAAACGCCCGTGGTGGTTGGCGTCTGCAAAAAGTAAGCGAAGAGTGCGGGCAAGAACCTTCCCGGGTTGGTTCCGCGCTGGGTCATGTCATTAACCGTCAAGTTGTAATTTGCACCAAAGTCCGTAAAAGAACCAAAGCGCGCCCGGTTATACATCATTATCCCAAGAGCTACCACCGCATAGGGTGCGATAAGACAGAGAAATTCCTTTGCGCCTTTCTTGGTAACGATATGCCGGTTTGTAATGAACTTTCGCCAAAAAAGCGGGAAAGCCAAGAGCGAAAATACCAACAACTGTGGCCTGCATCCTGCCACCAATGCCATACAGAGCGAACCGACCAAGTACCACACCCAGGCTCGCTCAGATGATCTTCCGCGCATCCAGCAATACAGCCCCCAAACGGTAAAGGCAAGTGCGCACATTATAGGAAGCGAATAAAAGGTGGGAAACTTTATCAGGTACAAAATGCCCGAACACATAACGAGCGGAATTTGCAATAACAAGAGCAAGCCCAAACTTACCCTCTTGAAGTGATAGCGCGCGAATCTGTCTAACAAACCCGTAATGCCTAATATAAAAGCTATACAGGCAATCAAAACACCGATTGCGGTAGGAAACGATGCGCCCGTAAGTAAATAGAATGGCAAATAGAACAAGAGAACCGGCACAACACCGAAGTAGACATAATAGTGCCCTTGATAATACGCAACATCAAAAAGATATTCTTCGCCTGTTTGTTTTTGAAGTTCTTCTCGGGCGCCTTTATCATAGGGGTTGTCCATGTCTTGCAACCATTGCGGAGGATCAATTTCAAGATAGAGCTTACCGTCCACCATTGATTTAGCAAGTTCGGCATATTGTTGAGCGTTATCCCCTCCTGTTTTAAAGGTGGTAATAGGCGCACTTCCATCCCAAGAGCCGGAATTATAGCTAGAAGTTGCCACACCAACCAAGTTAGAACCCATAAAGAGATAACCCGAAATAAGCACAATCTCAATTCCTGCGGTAAGCGCGGTGCAAACTTTGGTCTTTAGAGGATGCTCTTTTAAGTAACAGCGATATATGCTTGAGCGCGGTCTAAAGATATAGAGCAGAGCAATAATGCCAGAAGCAATAAAGAAGCGCGTGAAATTAAAGCTAAACTCTTGAGGCTTGTTGATTGACATTGAATCCAAGTAAATAGGATAGGAAGTATCTTCGCTTGTAATTTCTATTTTTAAGCTATCAACAATGCCGGTTGTTTCCAGGTAAATATACTTACTGTCTTCATTATTGGTTGCAACATCTACATCAGGAACGCCAAACGTATATTCCGTTGTAGAAAAGTATGTTTCGTGCGCAGCGTCAGTAAACCAAATAGAAAGGGTAACTTCTTGCGCAGCTTGCGTGGGATCAAAATCAATATAGAGGCTTTTAACCTCTTTATTCAAGTTGTGAAATTCAACGCTTTTATCTTGAGCGGTAAATTTAAACTGTTTTGCGTCATCAGTTATTGGTAAGTCAATCTTAGAATCAAGCTTTACTTCACTATAAGAAGCTGAACGAAAAAAGTTCATATTGAAGAGAAATGTCTCTAACAAAAAAGCAATAAGAAAAACAACCAGGGCACATTTTATAACATGCTTAATTGTATCCCGATGCTTATACGAGCCAACTACAATGCTCTCTGTTATGTTCTCTATAATTCCCATAGTTTGTTATTGTAAATAAAGTTAGAGAAAAGAAAAACCTCCCCTTTCATATACGAAAGAAAGGAGAGGAAAATTTCAATTAGCTTGGAATGTGGCTCTTATGCCTTGCCAAGTTGAATCTTTAGAGCTTGAGCGCTTTTACAACTGAAGCGAATACCTCTTCAGGATCACGATCGCCATCAATCTCAATGAGAAGATCACAACCACGATAGTAGTCAATGAGAGGAGCGGTTGAGTTTTCGTATACATCAAGACGATTGCGAACCGTTGCCTCGTTGTCGTCATCACGCTGATACATTTCGCCAGAGCACTTGGGGCAAGTAGCATCAGATTCGGTTCCAATAAAGCCACAATCACGGCACATACGACGAGAGGTGAGGCGCTTGATGATAACTTCTTTTTCTACATCAACAAGCAAAGCTGCATCCAAAGGACGATTGAGCTTAGAGAGCTCTGAATCAAGCGCTACGGCCTGAGTTGAGGTGCGAGGAAAACCGTCAAGGATGAATCCGTTTTCCGTATCTTTGTCCTGAAGACGTTCTTTTACCAAATCAATAACCAATTCATCAGGAACCAAGTCTCCTGCGTCCATGTAGGTTTTAGCTTTAATTCCCAAAGGAGTTTGGTTTTTAACTGCTGCACGCAAAATATCACCGGTTGAAATATGAGCAAAGCCATACTTTTCAACCAACTTTGCAGCTTGAGTACCTTTGCCCGCACCGGGAGCACCTAATAAAACAATATTCATTGATAGTCCTTTCAACTATTACATAGCGTTATTTTACAAAGATTGCATATACAAAAACAACCCTTCCCCTATATAAAAACTAAGGGAAGGGTTAAATGGATTCGCGTTATTTCTTCTTATTTAAAGAAGCCATCGTAGTTATACATCTTGAGCTGTGACTCAATTTTGCTCATGGTATCAAGCGCAACACTGATCATGATCAAGATTGAAGTACCACCAAAAGCTTGGATCAAGGTGTTGTTAGTGAAGTAGAACAAAATAGAAGGAACAACCGCAATGATAGCCAAGAAGATTGCACCAGGAAGCGTTACGCGATGCAATACATTCTTGATATATTGAACGGTATTTTCACCTGGTCTAATGCCGGGGATAAATCCACCCTGTCGTTGCAAATTCTCAGCCGTATCGTTTGGATTGAAAACGATTGACGTATAGAAATATGCAAAGAACACGATGAAGATTACCGTAAGAATCCAGTTGACTACACCAGCAGACATAGCATTTGAAACATTGGTTAACCAATCAATGTTAAACAAAGCAGCGATCTGTGCTGGGAAGTAGATAAGACAACTTGCAAAGATGATAGGGATAACGCCTGCAGCATTGACCTTCAAAGGAAGGTAAGAGCTTTGACCGCCCATCATTCTGCGTCCCGAAACACGCTTAGCATAACTTACGGGAATACGTCTTTGTGCACGCTCAACATAAATAATAGCGGGGATACAAAGAAGTACGATAACCAAAATGAGTACCGTAATTGCAATACCCATTCCCATGTCTGCCTGAAGATTAATAGAAGAAAAGATTGCAGAAGGAACAGAAGAAACAATGGATACAAAGATGATCAATGACATACCATTGCCTACGCCTCGCTGAGTAATCAATTCGCCCATCCACATGATAAGAGCAGCGCCAACAACAAGGGTAAATACAACCAAAATATTGGTGACAATTTCTGGAACTTCAGTGCTAAATACAACGCCATACTGGGAAGACTTAAAAAGGAAGAGATAACCAATAGCGTTAATCAAAGCAAGACCCATGGTGAGATAACGAGTTACCTGGGTAATGCGACGGCGCCCGGTCTCTCCTTCTTTTGCCCAACGACCAACCGCAGGAATAACGCCTTGCATTAACTGCATGATGATTGATGCAGTGATGTAGGGCATGATTCCCAAAGCAAACACCGAGAAGTTCGATAGTGCACCACCGGTAAAGAGGTCGAGCATAACCATTGATACACCCTGCTCAGAAAAAGAATCAGCAAAGGCGCGGAACGGAATGCCCGGCACAGGGATATATGCGCCAAGACGATAGAGTACCAAGATCCCTAAAGTAAACAGGATCTTGGTACGTAACTCCGAAATCTTGAACGCTTGTACAAGAGAGCCTAGCAAGGTTGTTCAACCTTTCCTCCAGCTGCTTCGATTTTAGACTGAGCAGAAGCAGAAACTTTATCAACCTTTACAGTAAGAGCTTTGGTGAGTTCACCGTCGCCCAAAACCTTAACAAGATCAGTAGTGTGCTTTACGATACCTTTTTCAACAAGGCTTGCAGTGTCTACTACATCTCCAGCATTGAAGTATTTCTCAAGACGTCCAACGTTTACTGGAACATATTCACAACGATTAATGTTACGGAAACCAGGAAGTTTAGGAAGACGACGTGCAAGAGGAGTTTGTCCACCTTCAAAGCCTACGCCTTTTCCGCCACCAGCACGGGATTTCTGACCATTGAGACCACGACCAGCAGTTTTACCAGTACCAGATGCAGGACCACGACCAACACGTTTACGAGCGCGCTTAGATCCTTCTGCTGGTTGTAAATCTTTAAGTTCCATTGTTTCTCCTTTTCGCTATCCTCATTTTTGAGGGTCGGCAGCTCGCAGCCGACGAACTTAATACTTAAAACAGCTCTTTATATAAAAGCTATTAATACAGGTTTTGCCGCTCATACGAACGGCAAAACATTTCAACAAATTACGTTAGATCTCTTCTACTTCTACGAGATGCTTAACTTTGAAAATCATTCCACGGACTGCAGGGTTATCAACCTGTTCTACCGTGCGACCAATCTTGCCAAGACCAAGAGCCTTAAGCGTAGCGCCCTGATCATACTTATGACCAATTTGGCTTTTGATTTGAGTAATGCGGAGAGTTTTCTTAGCTTCAGCCATTAGTTCTTCTCCTTCCAACCATAGATATCTGCAACAGACATACCACGACGAGCAGCAACCTCTTCAGGGCTCTGCATTTCCTTGAGACCTTCAGCAGTAGCCTTGACAATGTTCATAGCATTGTCGGTACCCAAAGACTTAGAAAGAACGTCTGAAACACCAGCAAGCTCTAAGACTGCACGAACTGGGCCACCAGCGATAACGCCAGTACCAGGAGTAGCAGGCTTGAGGAGAACTCGGCCAGCACCATAAATACCCATGATTTCATGTGGAAGGGTTTTCTCAGGAGTCAGAGGAACGGTAAAGATGTTCTTCTTTGCGTCTTCGATACCCTTCTTAATTGCTACAGGTACTTCCTGAGATTTACCCATACCAATACCTACGCGACCATTGCCATCGCCAACGACAACAAGTGCCGTTAAAGCGAAGCGACGACCACCTTTAACAACCTTGGAAACGCGGTTGATATAGACTACACGCTCCTGAAGCTCAGGAACGCCAGCCTGGTTTTCTTGTTTACGAGCCATAAATGCAACCTTCTCTTAAAACTTCAGGCCTGCTTCACGTGCACCATCAGCAACAGCTTTGATGCGACCATGATACAAGTTACCGCCACGGTCAAATACAACTTCCGTGACTCCCTTTTCCTGTGCTTTCTTACCAATAATTTCACCAAGAGCAGCTGCGCCTTCTACGGTAGCGCCTTTCTTGTTGGTAGCCTTAAATTCAGAACCGAGCGTAGAGACACCACAAATGGTAACGCCTGCAACGTCGTCGATTACCTGAGCGTACATATTTGCATTAGAGCGCGTAATGCACAAACGCGGACGATCAGCCGTGCCAGAGATCTTACCGCGAACACGAGTGTGGCGGCGACGCAAGCCGGCTTGTTTCTTTTGAAGCTTTTTCATTGCTTAATCCCTTCAATTCCTAGCTAATGCGTCTACTCAGACTTAGCAGCCTTGCCAAGCTTGCGACGTACATACTCACCTTCATAACGAATACCTTTGCCCTTGTAAGGTTCAGGTTTACGCCATGCGCGAATGTTTGCAGCAACTTGACCAACTTGCTCTTTGCTGATGCCGTTTACAATAATTTCAGTCTGGCTGGGAACTTCGAACTTGATGTTCTCAGGAGCCTTAACGATTACTGGATGAGAATATCCAAGCTGAATCTCGAGATCAGAGCCCTTAAGAGCTGCACGATAACCAACACCAACAAGCTCAAGCTTCTTGGAATAACCGTTGGAAACGCCTTCGATCATGTTAGCAATAAGGGTGCGAGTAAGACCATGGAAGCTCTTCGCTTCACGGCTGTCATCAGGACGATCAACGATTACCTGATCAGCCTCAACCTTGATGCTCATCATATCGTTGAAGGTACGAGTTAATTCACCTTTGCTACCCTTAACGGTAACTGTCTGACCGTCAACTTTAACTTCGACTCCGGCAGGAATAGCAACAGGCATCTTACCGATACGTGACATGTGTATTCCTCCTTCTTACCAGATATACGCAATAACTTCGCCACCGACGCCAACTTTGCGTGCGTCACGGTCTGTCATTACGCCTTTGCTTGTGGATATAACTGCAGTACCTAAACCACCGAGAACACGAGGAAGCTCGTCTTTGCCTGCGTAAATACGCAAACCTGGTTTAGAAATACGCTTAAGACCGCGAATGGTGCGATCTTTTTTCTCACCGTACTTAAGAGTAATCTCAAGGATGTCACGAGGCTGTGCACTTACTACCTCATAACCGGTGATGTAGCCCTCTTCCTGCATGATGCGGGCAATTTCGACAAGCTTTTTGCTTGACGGCATAGATACCGTCTGCTTGCCAGCAGAACTTGCATTACGCACACGCGTAAGCATATCTGCAATAGGATCAGTCATGCTCATTGTTTTGTTTCTCCTTTGTTCATGATGAGCCGAAAAGCCGGTTCGAATACACCCTTAATGCATCCGCCTTGACTCTCGACACTCAAAACGTGACGTTGCTAGATTGTTTTCTTACCAAGAAGCTTTGGTCACGCCTGGAAGTTCGCCTTTGTTAGCGAGCTCACGAAGACAGACACGGCACAAACCGAACTTGCGATAGTACGCGCGTGGACGACCACAGCGTGTGCAACGGTTGTGCTGACGAGTCGAAAACTTCGGTTCACGCTTAGCTTTAGCGATCATCGATTTCTTAGCCATTCAATTTCCTTCTTTCTTATAACCAACTCTAGGTCTTAATCCTAGAAGATTAGTTTTCCTTTTTGAACGGGAATCCTAAAGCGTCAAGAAGAGCTTTGGCACCCTCGTTGGTTTCAGAGGTTGTAACAAAAGTGATATCCATACCACGAGTACGATCAATTTTGTCATACTCGATTTCTGGGAAGATAAGCTGCTCGGTGAGACCCATGGTGTAGTTACCGCGACCATCAAAGCTCTTAGGATTGAGACCACGGAAGTCACGAACGCGAGGAAGAGCCGTTGACATCAAACGGTCAAAGAATTCCCACATGCGGTCGCCACGAAGGGTTACCTTACAACCAATTGCCTGACCCTCACGCAAATGAAAACCTGCGATGGATTTCTTAGCGCGCGTAATCATAGGTTGCTGACCAGTAATAATACGCATATCTTCAAGAGCGCCGTTGAGCAACTTGGAATCACCTGCTGCTTTACCAACGCCCATGTTAACCACGATTTTCTCTAAGCGAGGAACCTGGTTGATGTTTGCGCATTCAAGCTCTTTGAAAAGCTTGTCAACAACTTCGTTAACGTATTTTTCCTTCAAACGAGGAGTTGCCATTATTGTTTACCTTTCTTCGATGAATTAAACACAGGATTTCCGACCCTGCGTCCCTCACAATTTTGCGAGGGTCATAAAAACAAACCGACTAGATATATTAATCGATTTCTTTGCCACATTTCTTGCAAACGCGAACTTTCTTACCATCTTCACGTTTAATGCTTACACGAGATGGCTGTTTGCAGGATGGGCAAATAAGCATAACGTTGGAAACATGAATTGGTGCTTCCATGCTTGAAATGCCACCCTGTGGGTTATTAGGAGTAGGACGAAGAGCCTTTTTAACCACGTTAACCTTCTCTACCACAACGCGCTGGTCGGAAGGACGAGCAGAAAGAACAACGCCTTCTGCTCCACGGTCTTTACCCGCTAATACCTTTACTTTATCGCCTTTTTTGATGTTCATCTTAGTCATGTCATATCCCCCTAGAGCGTCTCAGGTGCCAAAGACACGATCTTCATGTATTTCTTCTCACGAAGCTCACGTGCCACAGGACCAAAGATACGCGTACCGCGAGGAGCGCCATTGGCATCAATCAACACTGCCGCGTTCTGGTCGAACTTAATATAGCTTCCGTCGTTGCGACGTACTTCTTTCTTAACACGCACAACTACACAGCGGACAACTTCGCCTTTTTTAACGCTACCGTTAGGCATAGCTTCCTTAACGCTGCAAACGATGACGTCACCAAGTCCAGCATAGCGACGCTTTGAGCCACCGAGAACTTTGATGCACTGCACCTTGCGTGCGCCGGAGTTATCAGCAACGGCGAGCATGCTCTGCATTTGAATCATTTGCTTCTTCCTTTCGATGCATACCAAGTGCCAGCAAAGCTGATTACTTAGCCTTCTCTACGATGTTGAGCAGACGCCAACGCTTCATTTTAGAAAGCGGACGAGTCTCCATAATAGTTACGATATCGCCTACACCAGCTTCATTGTTCTCATCATGAGCATGAAGCTTTTTGGTGGAATTAACCATCTTGCCATAAACAGGATGAGGCTTACGTTCATGAATTTGTACAACACAGGTTTTGTCGTTAGAAGCGCTAACAACTACGCCCTGGCGCACTTTACGAGAGTTACGTTCTTCACTCATATCTTATAACCTTCCTCTAACGAACCTAAGCGTTGAGAGCTTTAAGCTCGCGGTCACGCATTTCGGTCTGAATGCGTGCGATGTTCTTCTTTACCTGCTTGATACGAGCGGTATTGTCAAGCTGACCGGTAGCCATTTGAAAACGCAAGTTGAACAACTCTGCGCGTGCTTCCTTCAATTGAGACTGTAAATCTTCAGCTGAAAGATTACGAATTTCTGCTGACTTCATTTATTCCTGCCCTTCTGCTTCGCGCTTGACGATTTTGCACTTGATGGGCAACTTGTTGATAGCAAGACGCAATGCATCACGTGCGGTCTCTTCATCAACACCGTCAATTTCGAACATAATACGGCCAGGTTTTACAACAGCTACCCAGCCCTCAGGGTTACCTTTACCTTTACCCATACGAGTTTCAGCAGGTTTTGCTGTAATGGGCTTGTCAGGAAAGATGGTGATCCAAACATTACCAGTACGGTTCATACGACGAGTCATAGCAATACGAGCCGCCTCAATTTGACGGTTGGTAATCCAATGACGGTCAAGAGCCTGAACGCCCCAAGAACCGTGAGTCAAAGTGGTACCGCCTTTAGCGTTACCCTTCATTGAACCACGCTGCACCTTACGATGCTTAACACGCTTTGGTACTAACATTATTTAGCCCCCTTATCATTGTGGCGACGAGAACGGCTAGGACGAGAAGTTCCTTCAAGAGCTGGCTGTGGAGCCTTTTGTCCAGGAAGAACTTCGCCATGATAAACCCAAACCTGGATACCGATAGAACCCATGGTGGTTGCTGCGGTTGAGAAACCGTAGTCAATCTTTGCACGAAGAGTATGCAGAGGTACGCGACCTTCACGATACCATTCGCGACGGCTCATCTCTGCGCCACCGAGACGACCAGAGCACTGAATACGAATGCCCTTAGCGCCGGACTTACGAGCAGACTGTACTGCTTTGCGCATTGCGCGACGGAACGCTACACGGTTTTCAAGCTGTTCTGCGATTGACTGAGCAATCAAGCTAGCATCGAGTTCAGGACGCTTAACTTCGATAACCTCAACAGAAACAGGACCATTTGCAATTTGGTTGAGCTTTTTGCGAAGAGCATCAACTTCTGCGCCCTTCTTACCAATCACAACGCCTGGACGTGAAGTGGTGATAATAACCTTTACCTTGTCACCAGCACGTTCGATCTCTACGCGAGAAACTGCTGCATGGGAAAGTTGCTTTTCCAAGTACTTACGGATAGCCAAGTCATTTTCAAGGTTCTTCGCATAGTCCTTGTCTGAATACCAGCGGCTACGCCAATCCTCAGTGACACCGAGACGGAAACCGGTTGGGCTTACTTTCTGACCCATACTATGCCTCCTCTCGGGTTGATACGATCACAGTAATGTGGCTGGTACGCTTGTTAATACGGGATGCAGAACCTTTTGCGCGAGGACGAATACGCTTAATGGTTGGACCCTCATCTGCAAAACATGCTTTTACAACCAAGTTGTCTGGGTTGCTGTAGCCTTTCTGCTCCGCATTAGCAATTGCGGAATTTAATGTCTTCTCTACAACCTCAGCCACTGCGCGGTTGGTAAAGCGAAGAGTTTCAAGTGCGGCAATTACATTCTTGCCACGAATTTGATTAAGAACGATACGCGCCTTACGAGGTGAAACGCGCACGTAGCGTGATACTGCTTTAGCTTCCATGTTTCACCCTTTCTTATTTGTCATGACCACGGAAGGTACGAGTAGGTGCAAATTCACCAAGCTTGTGACCAACCATTGATTCTGAGATATATACAGGCACGTGCTTACGGCCATCATGAACAGCGATTGTATGACCAACCATTTCTGGGAAGATGGTTGATGAACGTGACCAGGTCTTAACTACATTCTTTTCGCCAGCTTCATTCATCGCCTCAATGCGATTGAGAAGACGAGGCTCCACGAAAGGACCTTTTTTCAAACTTCTACTCAATGTTTCTCCTTAACGCTTGTGCGCTATTTCTTGCGACGACGGATAATTAAGCGGCCAGAAGCCTTCTTAGGATTACGAGTGCGATGACCCTTGGTAGGAACGCCCCATGGAGTAACTGGATGACGACCAGCAGACTTGTTCTTACCTTCACCACCACCATGTGGGTGATCAACAGGGTTCATTACCGTACCGCGAACACTAGGACGAATGCCCTTCCAGCGGTTACGACCTGCTTTACCAATTTTGATGTTGCCATGTTCAGCATTTCCAACTTCACCAATGGTTGCACGGCAGGTTACCAAAACGCGACGCATTTCAGAAGAAGGCATGCGCAAAATTGCGTAATCTCCTTCTTTACCCATGAGCTGGATGCTGGTACCAGCAGAACGAGCAAGCGCAGCACCACGGCCAGGCTGAAGCTCTACGGCATGAACAAGCGTACCAACAGGGATTAAAGAAAGTGGCATTGCGTTACCAGGTTTAATATCTGCGTCAGCTCCTGAAAGAACTGTTTCGCCAACATTCAAACCACGAGGATGAAGGATGTAGCGCTTTTCGCCGTCTGCATAGTGAAGAAGAGCGATGCGAGCACTGCGGTTTGGATCATACTCAATTGTTGCAACTTTAGCTGGAACGCCATCTTTGTTGCGCTTGAAGTCGATAACACGATAACGACGCTTTACTCCGCCACCCTGATGACGAGTAGTAATACGGCCGTTGTTGTTACGACCAGCCTTCTTTGGTAGTGGCTTCAAGAGAGACTTTTCTGGAGTAGTGCAGGTGATATCTGCAAAATCAGAAACAGTCTGAAAGCGCCTACCAGGACTCGTGGGCTTGTACTGTTTTACTCCCATTTTTTTCCTTTCTACGGGTTATGACACCTATTGCCCAACCCTTAACTCTTGTGTGGACTCCATCACCGCCTTGAAAGCTTTTGGGAGAAAGCTTCGACGATTCCGAGTTTCCACGCGTCCGGGTGTGTCCATAGCAAACCAGACGCAAACGAAAAGTATAGAGACTATTAGGGCGAAATTCAAGAGAAATTTTAAGAACATGAAATAATCACGAAATGTCGAAAATTGAGGCTTGATTGCAAACGTAGTCTGGACACTGCAAAAGCAAACTGGACAGGTGTTCAGTTTACAATTCAATTAACTGACGAAAATTGATGCGATCTTGCAAGCTTTTGGACTATAGAAAAAAAGAACTTAAGACGTTTATATAGCGCCGTTTTTTCTAGCCCAACCTTACAAGCAAGAGCTAAAAAAGCCACAACTCAGAATTTGAGTTGTGGCTTTGCGCTTTAAGCGAGACTCCGCTCAATCAGAATGTTTTACTGAGCAGCAAAAATCTCGATAGAATCGCCTTCAGCTACGGTAACCATAGCCTTTTTCCAAGTGCGGGTCTTACCAATCTGGTAACGTACACGCTTTGGCTTAGCTTTAACATTCAAGGTGTTTACCTTAACAACCGTAACGTCAAAGATCTCTTCGATAGCCTGAGCGATCTCGACCTTATTAGAAGACTTAGCAACCTCAAAGGTGTAAACATTTTCCTGCATCATATCGTAAGAGTGCTCCGAGATGATGGGTCGAATGATAACGTCGCGTGGATCCTTCATTATGCAAGCACCTCCTCGATACGGCTCAAAGCAGCGCTTGTGAATACAAGAGCTTTGTTGTCGATAAAGTCATAGGTGTTAGCCTCTGATGCACCAATGACGCGAACAGTAGGAATATTGCGGAATGAAAGATAGGTATTGATATCATCATCAGCAATAACCAAGGTAATGCGACCATTGAGTTCCAAGCTCTTCAAGATAGCAGCTGCTTCTTTAGTTGCTGGCTTTTCAAAAGAGAAAGCATCAATTACAACCAATTCGCCATCTGCCAATTTTGCAGATAAAGCAGAACGCATTGCCAACTTTACAACCTTGCTTGGTACTTTAAATGCATAAGAGCGAGGGTGAGGACCGAATACGGTACCGCCACCAGCCCATTGAGGTGCACGGATTGTACCCTGACGAGCACGACCGGTACCCTTCTGACGCCAAGGCTTCTTACCGCCACCACGAACCTGACCACGGGTCAAGGTTGAGTGGGTGCCTGCACGTCTTGCAGCACGCTGAGCACGAACAACTTCATGCATAGCATGCATGTTGGGCTCAATGCCAAAAACGCTTGCGGAAAGTTCGGTATCAGAAACCTTCTTACCGCTCGTGTTTTTCACTTCAATACTTGCCATAATTAATTAACTCCTTCGTATCGTATTAGACCATACGAATGCGAACCACGCCGTTTTTGCCACCAGGAACTGAGCCCTTGAGCATAATGAGGTTCATATCTTCGTCTACGCGGACAACTTCAAGGTTCTTAGTGGTAACGGTATCGCAACCCATGTGACCTGGAAGGCGTACACCCTTGAATACGCGGGAAGGATACGCACACTGACCAACGGAACCTGGAGCACGATGAAAATGAGCGCCATGTCCGCCAGGGCCACCAGCAAAGTTATAACGACGCATAACGCCGGCGAAGCCTTTACCTTTAGAGGTTCCAGTTACGTCAACTTTCTTAACCTCTGCGAAATTTGCAACGGTGACTTCTTCACCAACGGTGTGCTCGCTTGCAGAATCAACGCGAACTTCGCGAAGATGACGTACCGGCTCAACACCGAGCTTAGCGAAGTGACCAGCCATTGGCTTGTTAACGTTCTTCTCTTTGATAGAACCAAAGCCAAGCTGTACTGCTTCATAACCGTCAGTCTCAGTAGTCTTGATCTGGCATACCTTGTTAGGTGCTGCCTGAATAACGGTTACAGGAACTACCACACCGTCTTCAGTAAAAATCTGAGTCATACCAATCTTGGTACCGTAGATAGCGTTAATCATTCAATATCACACTCCCCTACAGTTTGATCTCAATGTCGACACCAGCAGGAAGATCGAGACGCATCAGCGAATCAACCGTTGATTGGGTTGGATCAAGGATGTCGATCAAACGCTTATGTGTACGCATTTCGAATTGCTCACGAGAGTCCTTATCAACATGTGGACCTTTAACAACGCAATAAAGGTTGCGCTCAGTCGGCAGTGGAATAGGACCGGAAACCTTAGCACCCGTCTTCTGTGCGGTATCAACGATGAGTTTCGTAGACTGATCTACGATTTCATGGTCGTAACCCTTCAAGCGGATGCGGATACTCTCTTTAGCCACTTAATTTACCTCCATTATGGGGTGACACGTAAACCCAGAGGGCTTACGCATTGCCACCAGCCTTGCTAATAATTTCATCTGCAATGTTCTTAGGAACTGCTTCATAAGAATCAAATTGCATGGTATAGGTTGCACGACCCTGAGTACCACTGCGAAGATCAGTTGCATAACCGAACATCTGACCCAGAGGAACCTTTGCAGAAATGCAAACCGCATTACCACGCTGTTCCTGACCCTGAATGATGCCACGACGGCTTGGGATATCGCCCATAACGAAGCCGGTATACTCTTCAGGAGTTTCAACTTCTACCGCCATAACAGGCTCTAAGATAACAGGATCGGACTTCTTCAAAGCATCTTTGATTGCCATAGAACCAGCAACCTTAAATGCAGCCTCAGAAGAGTCAACATCGTGATAAGAACCGTCAACCAATTCAACGCGAATATCTTCAACTGGATAACCAGCCAAAACACCAGAGTTCAAAGCCTCTTGGATACCCTTGTCAACAGATGGGATATATTCCTTAGGAACAACACCGCCAACGATCTTGTTCTCAAATTCATAACCCTTGCCAGCCTCTTGTGGATACATGTTGATGATTGCATGACCATACTGACCACGACCACCAGACTGACGTACGAACTTACCTTCTGCACCCAAAACCTCATGACCTGGACGCTCACGATAAGCAACTTGAGGTTTACCAACGTTAGCCTCAACCTTAAATTCGCGCAACAAGCGGTCAATAATGATTTCAAGGTGAAGCTCGCCCATACCAGCAATAATGGTCTGGCCGGTTTCATGATTAGTAGAAACACGGAAGGTTGGGTCTTCTTCAGCAAGCTTCTGCAAAGCGATGCTCATCTTGTCCTGCTCAGCCTTAGTCTTAGGCTCAACAGCAATGTCGATAACAGGATCTGCGAACTGCATGGATTCCAAAATGATAGGAGACTCTTCAGCGCAAAGCGTGTCACCGGTGGTAGTGTTCTTCAAACCTACAACAGCAACGATGTCACCTGCGGAGCAAGAATCAATATCAACACGGTTGTTGGAGTGCATCTGAAGCAAACGACCAACGCGTTCTTTCTTATCTTTAGAAGCATTGAGAACATATGAACCAGACTCAAGCGTGCCAGAGTAAACACGAAGATAGGTAAGCTTACCAACATAAGGGTCAGTCATGATCTTAAAGGCCAATGAAGAAAATGGTGCTTTAGGATCACTAGGACGCTCGTCTTCTTCGCCAGTCTCTGGGTCAGTTCCCTTGATTGCAGGAACGTCTACTGGAGAAGGCATGTAATCAACAACAGCGTCCAAAAGTTCCTGAACACCCTTGTTCTTATAAGCAGAACCTACAAATACAGGATTGAGCTTACAAGCGATTACGCCTTTACGGATAGCAGCCTTGAGTTCCTCAACAGAAACTTCTTCTTCCATGAGAACCTTTTCCATAAGGTCATCATCGCAGTCAGCAGCAGCTTCCAAGAGCTCCTGATGACGAAGTTCTGCTTCTTCAACAAATTCTTCTGGGATAGCATCCATAGGCTCAGGATAGGTCATGCCCTTGTCATCTGCTTTGAAGTCCCAAGCGGTCATGGTTACCAAGTCAACAATGCCCCAGAAGCCATCTTCAGCACCCATAGGAAGCTGAGCTGCAACAGCAGGAGCATCAAGACGATCACGCATGGTTTGAATTGCGTGGAAGAAGTCTGCACCAACGCGGTCATACTTGTTGATGAAAGCGATGCGAGGAACACCGTAGCGTTCAGCTTGGCGCCAAACAGTTTCAGACTGAGGCTGAACACCAGCAACAGCGTCAAAAACTGCAACAGAACCGTCAAGAACACGCAAAGAACGCTCTACCTCAGCGGTAAAGTCAACGTGACCCGGGGTGTCAATGATCTGGAAACGATATTCTTTACCGTCCTGAGCACCACCTGGATACTTCCAGAAGCATGTAGTAGCAGCAGCGGTAATAGTTACGCCACGCTCCTGCTCCTGAACCATCCAGTCCATGGTTGCTGCACCGTCATGAACCTCACCAATTTTGTGAGTTTTACCGGTGTAGTAAAGAATACGTTCAGTAGTAGTGGTTTTACCAGCATCGATGTGAGCCATGATGCCGATGTTACGAGTATCTTGCAAAGAAATAGCCATGAGATCCTCCTACCAACGATAGTGCGAGAATGCACGGTTGGATTCGGCCATCTTGTAGAGATCTTCGCGCTTTTTAATAGAAGCACCAGTGTTTTCTGCTGCATCCATAATTTCTGCTGCAAGACGCTCTTTCATGGTGTTTTCCTTACGGCTACGCGCAAAGTCAACCATCCAGCGAATAGCGAGGGTGGTAGCACGACGAGAGTTAACCTCCATTGGTACCTGATAGGTAGCGCCACCAACACGCTTTGGTTTTACCTCAAGGGTAGGACGAATGTTGTCCATAGCCTTCTTAAATACAGAGACGGCATCCTGGCCAGTTTTCTCTGCAACAATATCGAAAGCACCGTATACGATACCTTCAGCGACGGATTTCTTACCGTCAAGCAACACCTTATTGATCAACTGAGTGACCAAACGGTTGTTGTAGATTGCGTCCGGCTGCACTTCGCGGCGGACTGCTGCTGCACGACGCGGCATATAACTTCCTTTCAATTAAGAGATTGCTTGGTTATAGAAAAGCAATCACACAAAACTACAACTATTTCTTAGGCTTCTTTGCGCCATAACGGCTACGAGCCTGAGCGCGATTATCAACTGCGGCGCAGTCGAGAGCAGCGCGAATTACCTTATAACGAACACCTGGAAGGTCCTTAACACGACCGCCACGAATGAGAACCATAGAGTGCTCTTGGAGGTTGTGACCGATACCAGGAATGTATGCGGTTACTTCCATGCCATTTACAAGACGTACACGAGCTACCTTACGAAGAGCCGAATTAGGCTTCTTAGGGGTAGTAGTGTAAACACGGGTGCAAACACCACGCTTTTGGGGATTACCCTTGAGTGCTGGGGTCTTTTTCTTTTCGACCGACTTAGCACGGCCCTTGCGGACCAACTGATTAATAGTAGGCAAGACTTCAACTCCTTATCTAATCTATGCTACTTTCCTTCTTAGTTTTCTGTGCGTTCTGCAGTTACGCACGCGAAAACCTGCCCTTTTTCAAGGACGCGAAGATGAACATTAACACCCGGGCATGACCTTGTCAAACGCCACGCACCCGGGTGTATCCATATCTTCATATTTAGCTTAATGCCTGATGGGAGCAGGAAAATTGGTAGTAAAAAGTACGTTAAGGCCTTAACAAATACATTTTTAGAAAGACTTTTCTTTCTTCTTATTAAATAATTTTAGTTAGTCTCCCTTTCTTTATTCGTCTAACAATAAATTACCCACCAAAGTCTTTCTGAATATATCTAACTATATTTTCAATCCTTTGTTGAACAGAATTCGACCTAGGATCATACAAAAAGCCACTTCTACGCTTGAAGTGGCTTTTTAAGGCAAAAATGCGATGTATATGTATCACGGCAAGCGTTTTTGTTAAGAAGCAAGAGAGACCAGCAAGCTTGCAAGCCGCAGCGCAGATCCGCAATCCCGCTTGCAAGCAAGGTGCAAACCAAGCGATCAAACGCTTCAGGCTCTATGCTCCTAATAACTTAGAAGCAACTTGCTTCTTTCTTGAAAGCACACCGGGCATCCATACGCTCTGAGAAGAGTCGATACCGAAAACTCTATCTACCTTGGTATGATCCCCTTCAACAATGAACTGACTTCCTTCGGCAAAAATATCGGTAACCATTAAGAGCACAAATGCATAGCTATGCTGAGAGGCAAGCTGGCGCATGTATTCGCGAATTTCTTCTTCACGATCAAGAACTGCCTGCAAGGTAACCGTTTCATGCTGAGCAATAAGAATAGTGTCATCGCCCACTAGAAATTCTTTCGAGTCAGCGCTGACCAGCGTTTCAACGTCAAGTTCAGCATCCGCACCGCGACACTGGAATACCTTAAGACCAAATTCAGTTGCATCTTCTTCAATAATGGAAGCAAGATATTCAACCTGATCACGATCGATATCAGTAGTAGTAGGAGATTTCAAAATTACCGTATCAGTCATGATGGCAGAAAGAAGCACTGCAGCAATTCCTTTAGGGATTTCTACGCCGTACTCTCTGAACTGCATGGTAACGATGGTTGCCGAAGAGCCCAGCGGATAGTTGAGGAACCGAATAGGATTTGCGGTGGAAATATCACCGATGCGATGGTGGTCGATGATTTCCATAACCTCTGCTTCATCTATACCATTGACTGCCTGGCTGCGTTCATTATGATCAACCAAAATAACACGTCTGCGCGTTCTGCGTGCCACATTTGAACGAGTGACGATGCCGATGCAATAGCCTTCGGAATCAAGCACAACTGCTTCGCGCAATTCGCTTTCCATAAGCTCAGTGATGGTATCTTTGAGAAGCCCTTCAGGACTCAAAACTAAAACATCAGTTTCAGTCAAAGAAGAAACAACCTGACCAAGCGAATTGATGAGGTCATTCGCAACAGCAAGCGTGTCAATTCTTACTTCTTGGCCTGCTTCAACATCCATAGCAGAGATATAGCGCTCTGCAACCATGCGCGTCGTAATGAGTCCGCGGTATTTGCCGTTTTTGTCATTTACTACCAAGGCGCGAACATTATGCTTGCGAAGCAAACGACCCGCTTCAATCAAAGAAGCATCTTCTGAAACTGAAATAGGATTTCTGGTCATAATGTCTTTAACGCGCACATGAACATGCGAAATAGCCTTTGGTGGCTCAACACCATATTGAGAGAGGATTGACTCGCTCTCTTCAGGCAAGGGACCTAAGCGTGCAGGCAAATATTCAAACTGCTCCGCCTCAGGATTTTGCGCGAGTTCGCGTTCCATGAGTTTATTTTTTAAATACGAATACCCTACTGCAGCGGCAATTGAGTCATTATCAGGGTGCTTGTGCCCTACAACTAGAACTGGCGTTGGCATGATTCTCCTCTAACTAATGAAATGATTTGATGCTAAAAATTTTTCTTCTCTAGTTTATGTTCTCTTCAATATTGCGCAACCATCGCATCTCAAAACCTGACCCAAATTATGAAATCTTTACGATAGGAGCATAATCTTTTAAGAGTTTTTTGGTTTTTCCCGAACGCGAAAACTTCACATGAAGCGTGTCGCCATCCACTTTGACAATAGTGCCTTGACCAAAGACTTTATGGTCGACCTTGTCCCCTTTTGTAAACGACATGTTCGCGGCTGCTTTTTTGCCGGTATCGCGCTCTTTTTTGGGATTTCTAGGGCGTGAACCTGAAGCACTTGAGGTTCCAAAAACGCGACCGCCCCCCGCTTCGGTTCCGGAGCCTGCAATACCACGACGACTCCCCCGCTTTTCCCAGCCGGATCCGGAATATCCTGACGAACCTACACCAACTGATTTGCGAAGCTCTTGAGGAATTTCACCAATGAAGCGTGAGGTTGGATTGGAAGTGGTTTGGCCAAAGATTGTCCTGGTAAATGCACTGGTGAGATAGAGACGCTTGCGAGCACGCGTTATAGCAACATAGGCAAGCCTGCGCTCTTCTTCTAACCCTTGAGGATCAAACGAAGAATTGCTGTGCGGGAAGAGCGTTTCTTCCATGCCAGCAACAAAGACGCAATCAAATTCCAAACCCTTTGCTGAGTGAATAGTCATGAGCGTTACTGCTGCACCGTCTTCGCTCATGGTATCCATGTCAGTTCGAAGCATTACCCATTCGGTGAAATCGGAAAGCGAATCTGCCTGGAAGGTGCGCGTTGGAGGTGCTTGATTGGCATTGCTTGCGCCAGTGCTTGTAACGATGCTTGTGGCGTTGTTTTCGCTGGTGCTTTCGTTGTTGCTTAGGCCACCACCTGCAACATTACCTGCGACACCACCTACACCTTCGCCTTGAAGCGAAGAGTCAAACACAGCTACCGCATCCGTTTGCACCGTTGGCGCTTCAAAGAGCGCATCCGCATCATCGTGCGAAGCTACATATTCATCTACTACTCCGAAGAGCTCTTGGATGTTTTCTATACGATTATTGGCCTCATCGGTATTTTCTGCCTGCAAAGACCCAATAATGCCCGAGCGCTCAACAATAGCTTCAACCACGCGTCGAAGGTCTCCTGAAAGAGACTGTGCTTCGCGAATAAGGGCAATGAATTCAGCAATGGATTTACGCGTAGAGAAACGAATTTCCTCGTCAGCGGTACACAATTCCGCAGCCTGCAAGAATGTCAGCTCATTTTCGCGCGCGACATAATCAATATATTCAATGGTAGCCTTGCCAATGCCTCTGCGTGGGACATTGATAACACGGTGCGCTGCGATATCATTTGCAGGATTAACTACCAAATTAAGGTAAGCCATAACATCGCGAATTTCAGCGCGATCAAAAAAGCGGGTACCCCCTACCAACCGATACGGCACGCCTGCACGCAAAAGCATATCTTCTAACATACGGCTCTGCGCATTGGTGCGATAAAAAACGGCAATTTGGTCGTAAGGCATGCCAGCGTGTTTTTGCTTCTCTATTTCAGAAGCAATCCAGCGACCTTCATCGCGCTCGTCCGAGGCCATATAGACCGAGATCTTTTCGCCATCTTCTTTGGAAGTAAAGAGCTTTTTGCGTTTGCGCGTGAGATTGTTATCAATAACGGCATTAGCAGCAGCCAAAATATTGCCCACCGAACGATAATTTTCTTCAAGCTTTACCACATGGGCTTCAGGATAATCTTTCTCAAATTCCAAAATATTGCGCAAATCAGCGCCACGCCAGGAATAAATGGACTGATCATCGTCACCAACAACCATTATGTTTTTGTGCTTTTGAGCAAGCAGTTGTGTGAGCACATACTGGGCATGGTTGGTATCTTGATATTCGTCTACCAAAAGGTAGGTAAATCTATTTTGGTATGCCTCTAAAACGTCGCTATGGTTTTTCAACAACAACCAGGTATACATAAGCAAATCGTCAAAGTCGAAGGCATTTTGCGCACGAAGACGCTCTTGCAAGCGCTTGTATACGCGCGCTACCACCTGACCCATAAGGTCATTGTTTCGCTCTTCGAATACCTCAGGCACAATGAGGTCATTTTTTGCCTTAGAAATACGATTGCGCAACGCATTGATGGGATAACGCTTGGTGTCAATATTGAGCTCATCCATGATGCGCTTTACCAGGCGCTTTGAGTCATCATCGTCATAGATGGTAAAACCCTTAGAAAAGCCCAAGCGTTCGCAATCACTGCGAAGAATACGAACGCACATGCTATGGAAGGTGGAAACCCACATGCCACGAGCATAGGAACCAATGAGACCACCGAGCCTCTCGCGCATTTCAGTTGCTGCCTTATTGGTAAAGGTGATAGCCATGATTTGCCAAGGAGCAACTCCTAAATCTTCCACCAAATGAGCAATGCGATGCGTTAAAACGCGTGTTTTACCAGATCCAGCACCTGCTAAAACGAGAAGCGGTCCTTCAGTGCAAAGTACCGCTTCTTTTTGTGCCGGGTTCAATCCATCAAGATCTAGAGGCATGTATTCTTCATTCCTTTATTAGACAATTTTCTTTCCAAAAACTGCTGCGATTTCGCGTAACTGAGCAACGAGTTCAACGAATTGAGCAGGAGTAAGTTGCTGTGGACCGTCGGAAAGCGCTACCGAAGGCTCAGGGTGAACCTCAATCATAATAGAATCTGCACCCGCAGCAACTGCTGCATAGGCAAGAGAAGGAACAAGGTCTCGAACGCCTGCGGGATGAGAAACGTCAACGCAAATAGGAAATATTGACTGCTTGTGAATAACCGGTACTGCAGAAATATCGAGCGTAAAACGGGTGGCCGTTTCGAAGGTACGCAAACCGCGTTCGCACAAAACCACGTTGTCATTTCCGTTCATGGTTATATATTCGGTAGCGGAAAGCCACTCAGAAATACTGCCCGCAAGACCGCGTTTGAGCAAAACCATCTTGTGAGACTGAGCGGTTACCGCGCCAACGTTTTTCAGAAGCGAAAAATTCTGCATATTGCGCGCACCAATTTGCAGACCATCTACGTAGGAATGAACCATTTCGCAATGAGCGGAGTCCATTACTTCCGTAAGCGTTTTAAGGCCGAACTTTTCGCCAGCATCTTTCATAATTTTTAAGCCTTCTTCACCAAGACCCTGAAAGGAATGAGGGTTAGTGCGAGGTTTGAACGCACCACCGCGAATCCAGGTTAGACCAAGATCAGCGATACATTGAGCAACTTCTTCGAACTGTTCTTTAGATTCTACAGAGCAAGGACCAGCATAGAGCGTGATTTCGTCTGTGCGGGTACCATAATTAGGGAGGGAGGATAATGGTTTAATCACGGGAGGGAACTTCTTTCATAACCTTGAGGATGCCACGATAAATTTCAACGAGGTTTTCGTTATAGAGGGGGCCTTCGTTATACGAAGAGAGCTTTGCGAAAATTTCCTCTTCGCGCTTAGGATCATATAAACCCATGTGAGCATTAGGCTTTAGAGCGCGAATGTCCAGCGAATGACCCGCGCGTTCATTGAGTAGTTGAACGAGCTTTTTATCAATGATGTCAATTTGCTCACGATGCTTTTCGATTTCAGCAAACGCTTCGTTTTCTTGCGACATCGGTATTCCTTTCTTTTGTGTAGTGGCTATATGCCCTATTCTTTGGGAGCTTTTAATAGAAGGATAGCGCAAAAGCAATCAATTACTTCAAATGTGGAGTTAAAAATCTCAGGGCATAGGACAAAACCATAATCGGTGCTTTAGACATGGGCGGTTGGTGGAAGTCGAGGGCAAATGGTGCAGGTTGGCGAAGTGGAGCTGAGCGGGCCGGCGAAGTGGAGCGGGCCGGCGAAAGCGCATGATGCGAACTGGCAAAGTGAAGTGGAGCGGGTTGGGATAAGTTACTTAAACAAACGCGGTTGGCGTCTATTTCCCGCGGGTCGGGTTTTCAATAGCGGCGATAGCCAAAAGCGCAATAGAGACCATAATGCCAATTTGGATAAAGAACGAATCAAACTTACCAACCACAAAGGTAGCAAACGAGATAAGGATGATAACCAGGGCAGCAAAGTTGCAATACTGAGAAATGCGCTTATTGAACGACTTACGAAGCTGATCTTTCTCTTCTTCTTTTAACTTATTGTCTTTGTCTGCCATTGATGCCCCCTCTCAGAGCCTCTTTTATTATAGATACGAGCTAACCAAGAAATGCTTTTGTGCCGAAATAGCCCAAAACTACCAAGCCAACAAAAATACGATAAATGCCAAACGCGGTGAAGTCGTTCTTTTTAATGTAGCCCATCAAGAACTTAATGGCTAAAACACCCATTACAAACGCGCAAACAATTCCTACGATCAAAACTACGATTTCGGTTTGAGTCATTGCAAGACCGCGCACAATATACTTAACAACTTTGACCATACCCCAGCCGAACATAACCGGGATTGCCAAGAAGAACGTAAATTCCGCAGCGGCAGTACGGGAACAACCGCACAACATGCCACCGATGATAGTAGCGCCCGAACGACTAGTACCAGGAATAATTGCAAGCACCTGGAAAAAGCCAATTTTGATAGCCATCTTCCAGTCAATTTCGCTTACGTCGTTAATTTTGAACATCTGCTCTTGTTTTTGCTCATCAGTTAGAGGAGCCGCATGGCGTCCGCGCGGAGGCTCTGTGTTCTCTAGACATTTGCGTGCACGGCGTCTGTTGCGCCACTCAAGCAAGATAAAGATGACACCGTAGAGAATAAGCATGCCCGAAACAACGTAGGCATTATAGAGATGTTCGCTTGCCCAGTCGTCAAAGAGCAGACCGAAAACTGCAGCGGGAATTACGCCGATAACCACCATGAGCCACAAGCGCCAAGTTCCACGCTGTTCTTCGGGGGTTTTGGTACGAGAAAAAGGATTGAGCTTGTGTCTGAACGAAATGATAACCGCCATGATGGAGCCAATTTGAATGACTACTAAAAACAAAGCAAGAAATTCAGAGCTCACCTGGAGCTGGACGAATTCATCTACCAAGATCATGTGACCCGTAGACGAAATAGGAAGCCATTCGGTTATACCTTCAACAATGCCAAGCAGTGCGGCCTTGAGCGCTTCAATAAGTAAATCCATATAAAGCAAATCCTTGTTTTATCAACTATCTAATATCTGCAATCCAATAATGTGTGAGCTTCACGTGCTTCCACAAGTTTCACATGCGGTCCGCCACGAGCTTCACGAGCTTCCACGTGCAGTTCGCCACGAGCTTCACGAGCTTCACAAGGTGTTAATTGTATGAGATTGATCATAGAGCGAAAAAGATTTAACAAACATTCCACCAAATTCATGAGCGCATATAAGAGCAGAAAAGGCACCACCGAAAATATCGCACCAAAAATGGCACCCCGATTACCCAAAGTTGTTTCGCCCAACAAGCATGCAGTTTGTTAGTATGAAACCAACGTTGAAATCTTACTTTGCAGGAGGATATATGGCTACCAAAGCAAGCACTACCCCTAATCAAAAAGTTATCGTTCTTGATTTTGGAGCTCAGTATGGGCAACTTATAGCGCGACGCATACGCGACTTGGGTGTCTATTCTGAAATTGTCCCCTGTGATGAGCGCGCTTCGGTTATTGCAGACATGAATCCTTCTGCTCTTGTTTTGTCTGGTGGTCCTGCAAGCGTTTATGCAGATGATGCACCTAAAATTGACCCAGAAATCCTTTCGCTTGGATTGCCTATCTTGGGCTTTTGCTACGGACATCAAACCGTTGCCGTAGAGCTTGGCGGAAGTGTTGGGCATACCGAAAAAGGTGAATACGGACCGGCGAAGCTTTCCGTTTCTGAGGGCGCATTGTTTGCCGACACGCCCGAAAGCCAAACGGTATGGATGAGCCATCGCGATGCAGTAGTAGAAGTTCCCGAAGGGTTTACCGTATGCGCAAGCACCGAGATCTGCCCTGTTGCTGCCATGGAGAATGCAGAGCGCAAGATTTATACCACACAGTTTCACCCCGAAGTAAAACATACCGAATTTGGCAACAAGATTCTTTCGAACTTCTTGTTCAACATTGCAGGACTTGAAGCAAATTGGAGCATGGATTCCATCATTGAGGATTCGGTGCAGGCCATTCGCGAACAAGTTGGTAATAAGCGCGTGATCTTGGGGCTTTCAGGTGGCGTTGATTCATCAGTAGTTGCAGCGCTTTGCGCGAAAGCTATTGGCAAGCAATTGGTGTGCGTTTTTGTAAATCATGGGCTTCTTCGCAAAAATGAACCCGAAGAGGTTGAAGAAGTTTTCACCAAGCAGTTTGACGTTGACTTTATTCATGTTCATGCTGAAGAGCGCTATGCCCAACTTTTGGACGGCGTTACTGACCCAGAGGCAAAGCGCAAGATAATTGGTACACAATTCTGGAATGAATTCTTCAGCGTGGCAAAAGATATTGCTGAAGATGGCGCCCCTGTTCAATTCATGGCGCAAGGCACCATCTATCCTGACATCATTGAAAGTGGTGCGCGCAAAACCGGAGGCAAAGCAAGCACCATTAAAAGCCATCACAATTTGATCCCCTTCCCTGAAGGCGTTCACTTTGACTTAATTGAGCCACTTGATCATTTCTTCAAAGACGAAGTTCGCGCGTTGGGTACGGCGCTCGGATTGCCTGATCATATTGTTCACCGCCAGCCCTTCCCCGGACCTGGCTTGGCTATCCGTATTATTGGCGCGGTGTCGCCTGAGAAGTTGGAAATCTTAAAGAACGCTGATGCTATTGTGCGCGAAGAGCTGGATGCGTATAACGAACGCTTGTATCAGGAAACGGGTGAGCGCAACAGTGAGCATAGCTGTTGGCAGTACTTTGCGGTTTTGCCTGATATCAAGAGCGTTGGCGTTATGGGTGACGAACGCACCTACCAGCGCCCCATCATCTTGCGCGCGGTTGAAAGTAGCGATGCCATGACGGCCGACTGGGCGAAGTTGCCCTATGAGGTATTGGCTAAGATTTCGAGCAGGATTGTAGCAGAGGTACCAGGCGCAAACCGTGTATGCTACGACATTACCTCTAAGCCTCCTGCAACGATTGAGTGGGAATAATTTTTAGGGGGTTTGACCTGCG
>CAVABR010000043.1:0-23781 GCA_963586955.1 bacterium | reverse complement strand
ATAAAAAACAAAAAAAGCTTTCATATAGATCATTATTGACCCGTAAATAAAATAGAAATATAGGTTAATTTACAGGTCGGTTTAAAGGTGGCATAGCGATGGCTCGATATGATCTTGAAAACAGAGGTTCACTTTGTAAGTATCAGTATCTTCATCATTGTATTCGCAATGATATACAATGCGGAGCGCTTGAGGCTGGAAGCCGTCTGCCTGCCAAAAAGGTGTTTGCTCGCGATCTTGGAGTAAGCGTGAGCACTGTTGAGCATGCATATTCGCTATTGGTAAGCGAAGGATATCTTGAAGCAAAACCAGGAAGTGGCTTTATAGTTTGCGCGGGCAAGCACGAAGGAGACGCAGTTTTTGATATCGATACGCTTGATCAAGAAGAAAAAGAAGGGCAAAATCACCTTGTTGATCTCAGAGCCAATCGATGCAGTTTAGAACTTTTTCCACTTGATACCTGGTCGCGCTTAATGCGACAGGTTCTTTCGGAGCGTAGCCTTTCCATGCTTGAAACGGTTCCATTTAATGGCTTATATACCTTACGTAGAGCCATTGCATTTCATCTATATGAATCAAAAGGGATTCGTGTTTCGCCTGATCGCATTATTGTGGGAGCGGGAACTGAATATCTCTACGGTAAGCTTTTGCAACTGTTAGGAGATCAGTGCATTATTGCTATTGAAGATCCTGGATATAAAAAGTTCGGTGAAGTGTCGCGCACGTATCGTACGTATTGGGATTACATTCCTCTTGATCCAGATGGTATTTCTGTTGAAGCACTTATGAAAAGCCGAGCCGACGTAGTTCATGTCTCTCCAGCAAATCACTTTCCTACCGGCATTATAATGTCATCTGATCGTCGCCAGGAGCTTTTATCATGGGCAAATGAAAAGACCGGCCGTTTTATTATTGAAGATGATTACGATAGCGAAATTCGCTATGGAGGTCGCGCGCCTGCTCCTCTTATCACTCAGGATCACGCGCAGAAGGTGATATACCTTAATACCTTTTCAAAAACATTAGTGCCTTCATTGCGCATTGCATACATGATCTTGCCCGAGACGTTGATGAATTTATATCGAAATCAGCTGAGCTTTTATTCTTGTACCGTTTCAAGCTTTGAGCAAAGTACTTTGGCAAAGTTTATTTCCGAAGGCTATTTTGAACGTCATATCAATAGAATAAGACGCCACTATAAAAAGCAACGTCAAAATATTCTGACAGCGCTTAAGCAGTCAAAAATTGCAACCATTTCAGATGTTTATGGTGGAGAAGTGGGAACCCATTTCATTTTAAAGGTTGCAACACTTCGGAGCGATGAAGAGGTTAAACAGCTTGCAGCAAAACAAGGGGTAAACCTTGCAATGCTTTCTGATTATTGCGCAATTCCCAGTGCAAAAAGCGCTCATTGCATCGTAGTTAATTTTGCTTCTATCTCTTCGAATCGTATTTTTGAAGCTATAGCGCTTCTGGAAGAAATTTTCCATGACGAAATACAGGAAGCTAACGCTTCCCATGGTTAAAACAAGGGAGTTTACGGTGCTTTTATTAGCAAGCGCTTTGATTTGCTCTTTGAGCGAGTACATGCAAGACCGCACAATACGAAATATGGACTAATCAACCTGAAAATAAAGATATAAACCGACCCTATTGCCCTAAAGATAGGCTGGCTATGGTTGTAATGCGACAGTTAAGTAACTCGGCACGTCGCAAACGTGTTGCAGATTTAAAAAAGGAATGCAAATAACCCAAATTTGAATGAGGGTAAGCGTTCTTAATAATTTGCAACATATACCTGTACCGCCATTTTTAAGGAGGTTGCCATGAAAGGCTTCGCAATGTTAGGAATCAACAAGACAGGATGGATTGAAAAAGAGCCTCCTGCGTTTGGGCCATTAGATGCGCTGGTACGGCCCATTGCTGTATCGCCTTGCACTTCTGATGTTCATACTGTTTGGGAAGGTGCCATTGGTGATCGCAATGACATGATCCTAGGACACGAAGCAGTAGGTGTTGTTGAAGAAGTTGGCGAACTCGTTCGTGATTTTAAACCGGGCGATAAGGTCATGGTTTCAGCCATTACTCCTGACTGGTCTTCTTTAGAAGCTCAAGCGGGTTTTCCTATGCATTCAACTGGCATGCTTGCAGGTTGGAAGTTCTCCAATTTTAAAGATGGTGTTTTTGGAGAGTTGTTTCACGTAAATGACGCTGATGGCAATTTAGCATTGCTTCCTGAAGGCATGGATTTAGGCGCAGCAACTATGGTAAGCGATATGATGCCTACAGGGTTCCACGGCGCAGAGCTTGCCGATATTCAATTTGGCGATGATGTGGCGGTAATTGGTATTGGACCTGTTGGCTTAATGGGCGTTGCGGCTGCCGCCTTGCGGGGAGCTAGTAACCTATTTGCAGTAGGCTCACGAAAGAGATGCTGTGACTTAGCACTTGAGTATGGCGCAACTCAAATTGTCAACTATCGTGAGGGTGACATAGTGGAGCAGATTATGGATTACACCCATGGCAAAGGGGTTGATCGCATCATTATTGCTGGTGGCAATGTTGACACTATGGCTCAGGCAATTACCATTCTCAAGCCTGGTGGAATCATAGGCAATGTGAACTATCTTGGTTCGGGCGATTATGTAAAAATCCCCCGTGAAGAGTGGGGTTGTGGCATGAGCCATAAGCAAATTCGATGTGGCCTTATGCCTGGTGGGCGCCTTCGTTCAGAAAAGCTCTTAAAGCTTATTCAAACGGGACGTGTTGATCCAGGAAAATTGATCACCCATCGCTTTGAAGGTTTTGAGCACATGGAAGAAGCTCTTGTGCTTATGAAAGACAAACCAGCAGATCTTATTAAACCTTTGGTTGTTATGTAGAGAACATCAATATAAGTAAGTCTTTTCCATTATTAAATGCCCCCGCAATACAGCGCGGGGGCACTTTGATGTTCTCTTATTCTCTTGCAAAGCTTATAGATTGGGCTTTGCTCTTATGCATTCTAGACATTGAATTTGAAGTGCATGACGTCGCCGTCTTGAACCACGTAGTCTTTGCCTTCTTGACGAAGCTTGCCAGCATCACGGCAACCCTTTTCGCCACCAAGTTCAACGTAGTCTTCATACGATGCGGTCTCTGCCTTAATGAAGCCTCGTTCGAAATCTGAATGGATGACGCCTGCTGCCTGGGGCGCCTTAGCTCCCACCGGAATAGTCCATGCACGCGTTTCAGTTTCACCACTGGTGAAGTAGCTCTGCAAGCCCAAAAGCTTATATGCCTCACGAATAAGGCGAGCAAGACCTGATTCATCAAGACCTAACTCTTCCATGAAGATAGAAGCCTCTTCTGGGTCAAGTTCTGCCAGGTCA
This sequence comes from bacterium, assembly GCA_963586955.1. Taxonomy (GTDB): domain Bacteria; phylum Actinomycetota; class Coriobacteriia; order Coriobacteriales; family Eggerthellaceae; genus Anaerotardibacter. The sequence goes on along the minus strand of CAVABR010000043.1, from coordinate 20,410 downwards.
GCCTCTATTTTTGCGCTAATTGGCACGGGGTGCTGACCATCGATCTCAGGCAATTCTGCACTGAGCTGATCTTCATCAACGTTGGCAATGTATAAAAGGGGTTTCATGGTAAGCAAACACAGCTCTTTGATTGCACCCTTTTCGTCTTCTGAAAGATCAAGCGTAAGCGCACGATGACCCTCGTTCAAGCCTTCAAGCACTTTTTTAGCCGTCTCAAATTTGATAACTTCGGTCTTATAGCGCTTGGCTTCTTTTTCTAAACGAGGCAGTGCTTTTTCAATGGTTGCAATGTCTGCCAAAATGAGCTCCGTCTTGATGGTTTCCACGTCGCTTTGTGGGTCAACCTTTTTGGAAACGTGCTCAACATTAGGGTCACTAAAGAAGCGTACAACCTCACAAATTGCATCTGTTTCGCGAATATTGGCAAGAAACTTGTTTCCTAAGCCTTCACCCTGAGAAGCACCCGCAACAAGACCTGCAATGTCCACAAACTCAACGGTTGCCGGAACAATTTTTGCCGGATTATCAATAGCGGCAAGCCCCTCCAAGCGATAATCAGGCACAGGAACTATGCCAACATTAGGCTCGATGGTAGCAAACGGATAATTTGCCGCAAAGCCACTTTTCTTAGTCAGAGCCGTAAAAAGAGAAGATTTGCCAACATTAGGCAATCCAACAATACCAATTGAAAGCGCCACGCTTAACTCCTAACCTCTACGCCGGCACCAAAGTATGCATCGTGCCAGAGCAGGAACATATATATAATCCAAATCTTGCGCGAATTATCTTTACCCGCAAGATGTTCATCCAAAATGTGCTCAAGTTCTTCGGTATTGAAATATTCTTGAGCAACTTCGCCCGTAAACGCCTGGCGAATGCGGTTAGCATATTCATCTTCACGCAACCATGAAACAATAGGCACCGGGAAACCAAGCTTTTTCTTTGCCGCCCACTTGGCAGGAATGGCTGCTTCTGAAGCTTTGCGCAACGGAATCTTGGTTTGCTGAACGGTAACTTTATCATGAGTTGGAATATGACGCGCAACCTCAAACACGCCCTTGTCCAAAAACGGAACACGGCTTTCAAGCGAATGAGCCATGGACATTTTGTCAGTCTTTAGCAAGATGTCATTGACCAGCCAAAAGTACAGATCCACATGTTGCATCTGCTGAATTTCATCATAGTTGCGATCCTTCGCTTCTTGATACGTGGACGCAACCATGCTGAGTGGAGATTCATTCTGCGCATCCTTTTTCTTCAGAACGCGCTTGCGCTCTTCTTCGCTAAAAGCAACGCCATTAGCATTGGTGTAGTACCACGAAGAAGGGCCGGCAGCTGCACGGCGCAGATAATTTGCACCGCGAATACCCAAACTACTAAAACCCGAAGCAGCCGCTTTGAGCAAAGGCTTTGGAATCCACGAAGCTTTATGGGATTGCAAAGGTGCCTGGTAAATTGCATAGCCTGCGAAAAATTCGTCCGCACCTTCGCCTGAAAGAACAGCCTTAACGTGCTTAGCTGCTTCTTTGTCAACAAAATACAACGCCACAGCCGAAGGATCACCCGAAGGTTCATCCATGAAGTATTGAATCTTCTTCAAAGCATCCCAATACTCATCTTTGGTTATGTGATGAGAGTAATTTTCAACCTTGAGTTCTTCGGCCAGCTCCTGCGCCCATGAAATTTCATCGCGCTCACCGCTGTATTCGTCAAAGCCTACGGTGAAGGTTTTGATGTCCTCGTTTTCTTTTGCCAGACAAGCTGCCATATAGCTTGAGTCAATTCCGCTACTTAAAAATGAGCCAACCTCAACGTCTGCCACGTTGTGATAGCGTACCGAAACACGGAATTCGTCATCTATTTCTTGTGCAAGCTGATCAAGCGTGCGCCCTTCAACCGGCTCAAACTTTGGCTTCCAGTACTGCTTCTTTTCTACAACCTTGCCACCCTTAACGCGAATAAAGGTTGCGGGCGCCAACTTGTAAATTCCCTTGAAGAAGGTCTCTTCGTTTGCGGGGAATTGGAAAACCAAATAGTCTTCCAGCGCACGATGGTTGAGTTCTTTGGTATAAGCGGGATGCTCCAAAATGCTTTTTGCTTCTGAAGCGAAAATGAAGTGACCATCGGCATTTTCTGCATAATAAAACGGCTTGATGCCAAAAAAGTCTCGCGCGCAGAAAAGCTCTTGCGCTTCGCTATCCCAGATAGCAAAGGCAAACATGCCACGCAAGCGGTTAAGCATTTCTTCGCCCCAAACGATGTAGCTTAAGAGAAGCACTTCGGTATCAGAGGTGGTAGAAAAAGCGTAGCCCAGCGCTTCAAGATCTGCGCGAATGTCTTGGTAGTTGTAAATTTCACCATTAAAAACAATGGCATAGCGCGCCACACTTTCCTGATCAACCTGAGCGCCTGCAATAAAAACAGGAGAGTCTTTTTCCGCATTGCGAAACATGGGCTGACCGCCACCAGCAAGGTCAATCAAAGATAGACGACGATGTCCAAACACCGCCCCATTAAGAATCGAGCGACCTTCGCCATCGGGACCCCTATGTGCAATCACATCGCACATTGCCTTGATGACTTGTTCGTCATGTTCACAATGCGCTGTATAACCGCAAATACCGCACATGGAATAACCTTCTTCCTGTTGCTTTTGGTGCGTGCCACTTAAGACACAACCGCTTCAAAAAATCTTCCGCAGGTGTTGCGCTTAAGGCACAACCGCTTTAAAAAATACTGCGCACCCAAAAAAGGATGCGCAGTTATTGTATCTGTTGTTCTACTTCTTGCTAACAGCACCTGCTAACAATCGTAGTATGTCCATTTATTGAGCGACGCTTCAATAACTTGTCCGCGTTGCCCAACTAAAGCCGACTCGTTTTGCCTGGCCTGGATGGCTCCCCGGATAGCTAAGTTTGCCTGACTCAGCCTAACTTAGCCCAGCTAATCTTTAAGCCAACAAGACCACCGCAGATTTCGGCCTGAAAACTTTACATAGTAAAGAATCCGAATGTAGCACCAACATAAGCAAAGAGGATGATCACTACCAAAACAGGAGCGATGTACTTGATCATGATGCCCCAAGCTTTGCGTGCCTTAAACGGAGATGAAATAGCAATTTCATCAATAAGGGTCTTAGGCTTAATGATCCAACCAACAAAGATGCAGGTCATAAGTGCAGCGATTGGCATCATGACTGAGTTGGACAAGAAGTCTGCGAAGTCAAGGATAGTAGTGCCGGCACCCAAAGGCTCAATGAACGACAAACCGTTGTAACCAAGGTTTACGAAAATACCCGCAACACCAATGATTACAAACGAAACGATGATTGACTTTTTACGCGACCACTTAGTTGCGTCACCAATGATTGAAACGCAGGTTTCTGTCAGCGAAATAGACGAAGTAAGTGCTGCAAAAATTACCAGCGCGAAGAATACCGCGCCAACTATTGCGCCCGCATCACCAAAGGTGGCAAACATCTGGGGCAAGACAACAAACATCAAGCTAGGACCTGCAGTTTCTGCGACTGCTTCGCCTGAGCCCAAAGAAACAAATGCTGCAGGAACAATCATCAAACCAGCAAGGAATGAAACGCCCAAGTCAAAGCCAACAACACGGGCACCACTTGTGGTGAGGGATTCTTTCTTAGCAACGTAAGAACCGTAGGTGATCATAATACCCATAGCCAACGATAGCGAGAAGAACATCTGCCCCATGGCCGAAATTACCAGTTCCGGTGAGAACTTAGAAAAATCGGGAATGAGGTAATAAGCAGCACCTTCAAGCGCACCAGGTTGCACAAGCGTATAAATTACCAAGGCGATAGCCATGATGATAAGCGCTGGCATCATAACTAAGTTTGCTTTTTCAATACCGCCTTCAACACCACGCGCAACAACGAAAAACGTTATGCCCATGAACAAAAGCATCCAGAAAAACGTCTCAGGATTTCCTGAAATAAAGCTGGTGAAATACGTGCTTTGGGCAAGCGCCGAAGAGCCATCAACGATATAGCCAAAGAAGTATTTCATTACCCAACCGCCAATTACGCAGTAGTACGGCGTAATAATGAAGGGGATCAACGAAGCGAAGAAGCCAATAAAGGCATACTTCTTTCCGAATGATTTAAATGCACCAATTGCCGAAAGACCTGTTTTTCGACCAAGTGCAATTTCTAGAAGAAGCAGCGAAACACCGAAAGTGAATACAAGCACTAAATAGGTAAGCAAGAACATGCCGCCACCGTATTTTGCTGCTAGATAAGGAAAGCGCCATAAGTTACCAAGACCAACAGCGGATGCTGCTGCGGCCAAAATAAAGGCCCATTTGCTTGACCAGACTGCGCGTCCTTTATCGTTTGACGAAGCCATATTTTTCCTTCCTCGTAAAAAACACGGGAAAACTATAGCAAAGCTTGAGCTTTTGACACGCTATTTTTCGGGAGTGGTACTGTTAGAGTTCTCTACAGGCGATTTTTTGCGCTGGAATGGATAGCGAGCCTCGGAAAGAATAGCTTCGTAGGTAAGATTGCCACTGTCTTCGGGCTTCAAAGGTTCCTTGGCTTTCTTTGATTTTCTGGCGAAGAGCGGTTTGTTTTCCTTCGGTGCATTTGTTTCTTTTTCACCGGGAGTATGCTGCCTTCTTTGAAAAAGTTTATCTTCATCATCAAGCGCAGAATTTAGATCTTCTGTTTCCATGTCGCCGTATGTTCCTGAAGAAACATTTTGAGAAAATGCATCCTTCTCAGAAGGCGAAAGGACAGCCTCTCCACGCGGAATGACGAATTCAGGCATGCGAGCCCGTTCTTTTCGTTCTGCTATTAACTCTTTAGGACTATGGAACTTGAAGGTCTTTTTCTTTTTACCTTCATGAGGAGCCTTTTTGGTTTCAGTGGCATCTTGGTCATTTTCTTGCTGGGTTTGAGAAGCGTCTGCCTCTGATGCCCCTGGGGCATTTTCTGCAGTTACGTTTAATTTTCCTGAAAGAAGCGCCTCGTAATCTGCATCGGATGTTGAGGTTATTCCTCGAAGCTCGGTCAAAGTCATGGGAGCGGTTGGCTGCTCCTTGTCCTTCTTTTCCTTATTTTTCAGCTCCGCATTGATGCTTTGAATTATTTCATCAAGGGTAGGAGAAGTTGGCTGTTCTTTCTGCCCCTGCGCTTCGTTGGACGGTTGCGCATGCAATACCTGACGAATATCAGGAACACCGGGGCGCTCTTTGTTTTGCTTTTCTTCGTTTGGAACGCGCGGTGCGTTTGATGGTTCTTCATTGGAAACGCGCGGTGCGCTTGGTGATTCCTTGCTTGCACCAAACGGGACGCTTGATGGTTTTCCGTTTGAGCCAAATGAGGCACTTGATGGTTTTCCATTTGAACCGGATAACGCGCTTGGCTGTTTCTCTTTTGTGCCGGATGACACACTTGGCCGTTCTTCGTTTGCGTTGGATAACACATCTGATAAGCCTTCGTGCATGCCGAACGATACGCTCGATAATTCTTCATCAAAAGCAAATGGCGCCCTTGATGGCTCTTCAGCAAAAGTAAATGACGCGCTTGACGCTTTCTTATCAGAAGAGTGCGATGCCCCCGAAGACTCCTTATCCGCATCTAAGGACGCATGTAAGGGCTCTTTGTTTGTATCTAGGGGTGACCTCTCTACCTTCTTGATGGGAGAAAAAGACGCTCTTGATTCCTCCATCGCCCTTGACGCCCTTACAGGCTCCTCGTCTGAGAACGCCGACGATCTTGGCGCCCTCGCAGGCTCCTTCTCCGAGAAAGCTGACACGCCCGACGCCCCAAACGAAGCATCGTCCGAGAAAGCCGACACCCCCGACGCTCCAAACAAATCCTCATTTGCAATCAGAGGCATGTCTGCCTGATCTTGGGTGGCAACGTGAGCCATCTTATAGAAAGGATCATGCACGCGTTCGCCCTCATAGGAAACTTCCCAAAATACAAGGCCTTTAGCAGGGGCGTTTTCCCCTGCAACCTTTCTGTCTTTAGCTGAAAGCACAGCCAAAACCCATTCAGGGCTGCGCTTTTCAAGCCCAACTGCAACCAACGTTCCCACCATAGTGCGAACCATAGAGTGTAAAAACGCATTACCTTCAACCGTTATTACAACTAGATGCTCTCCGTAGACGGTCTCTTCGCTGATGTCGATGCGCTCAACATAGCGATTCGTAGATTTACCTTCGGCAGATGAAGCAAGACAGAAGCTTTTGAAATCATGTTCCCCTACCAAATAGTTAGAGGCTTTGCGCATAGCCCTCAAGTTGAGCGACTTAGGTATATGCCAGGAAAAATCACGCATGAACAGGGGCGGATATTTATCCACCGCAATAAAATAACGATACTGGCGCATGGTGGCAGAAAAGCGCGCAGAAAACCCTGCGGGTGCTTTTTTCACCGCACGAACAGCAATATCTTCGTGAGAAAGCGCATTGAGAGAACGAAGCACTTTGTATTCGTTTCGGTCTCCCCAATCGGCCTCATCAAGCTCAAAACTTACCACCTGACCGCGTGCGTGTACGCCTGAATCAGTGCGACCCGCACAGGTAGTCTCTATTTCTTTGCGAAAGATCATAGCAAGGGCTTCTTCTAAGCTACCCTGAACGGTAAGTTGACCGGGCTGTTTCGCAAAACCTGAGAAACAGTCTCCTTTGTATGAAACCAAAAGCGCAACAATCATCTCTAAGATGCCCTCCATACGCTACGTCCGAACAATTCATGCAAATGTGCTTTAAGGTGAGAATCGCTAGCATCAATCATAAGCGGAAGTTCTGCTCGTATTCGCCCTCCATCCGACTGAAGGACGTAAAGAACCACCGAATCACGACCAGGATGCGTTTTAAGAATGCGCAACAACTTGTCAGAAGTAAGCGCGTTCAATTCGTTTGACTTCACGGTCAAGTCCATATGAACCGGACCCATATTCATTTCTTCTTCGGTCAATTGCAGACGCTTAACCGAATAAGCAACAATCTGATTACCTCTATCCCCGTGTTCGAATTTGCCTTCAATTTCAACAATGGCATCTTCTTGAAGGCTTTCTTGGTTCTTCTCATAATTAAAGCAGACGCACTCAACATGCCCGGTAGTGTCCTCAAGAATAAAGTTGGACATGAGCTTGCCCTTTTGCGTCCTGCGCGTATTTACCTCAGAGATCATGCCGGCAACCTTGACGGACTTGATGCTCTTTTCTTGTTCGACTAATTGAGCAAGCGAATACTTCATGGTGCGATTAAGGTAATTTTCATACGGGCGAAGCGGATGATCTGAAACATACATTTTCAGAATTTCCTTCTCAAACGCAAGCAAAGTGCGCTTGTCCCACTCAATGCCATCCGGCTCGGGGATGTCTTCTTTGAAGGTATCATCCACGTCGGCAAACATGGTAAACATATCCATCTGACCAGCGTCGCGGTCTTTTTGGCGCTTGGTGGCACCTTCCAGAAGGGGCGTTTCGTCAACAAAATACATAAGTTGTTTGCGTGTGTAGCCGGTTGAATCAAACGCGCCCGACTTAATAAGCGCTTCAAGCGTTTTGCGATTAAAGGCAGAAGAAGGCACTCTGTTTACGAAGTCATGCAAAGACGTATATGAGCCGTTTTGTTCGCGTTCATCAATAATGACTTGCGCAACTTTTTCTCCCACGCCACGAATACCTGCCAAACCAAAGCGAATGCCATCGTCTAAGGGCGTGAATTCCAAATCCGATGAATTAACATCAGGAGGCAAAACGGAAAGGCCTGAGTGATTACAACTTGCAATATATTTGATAAGGCGATCGCTATTGCCCATGTATGAAGACAACACCGCTGCCATGTAGTCATAAGGATAGTGCGCCTTCAAGTAGGCGGTGCGCATAACCAAGATTGCATATGCTGCAGAGTGCGACTTATTGAATGCGTACTTAGCGAACTTTTCCGCATCTTCCCAGATCTTTTTTGCAACCTCTAGGCTGAAGCCGTTTTCGACCGCGCCATTGTTCCAGTCTTCTTGGAGCTGGCGCATAACGTCGATCTTCTTTTTACCCATAGCCTTACGCAACTTGTCAGCCTTACCAGCCGAAAAGCCACTCATAACCATGGAGATCTGCATGATTTGCTCTTGGTAGACAATGGTGCCATATGTTTCTTCAAGCAGGGGGCGAAGCCGGTCATCATAGTAATGAACAGGGGTTTTGCCACTTGCAACTTCAACATAGTCATCAACCATGCCAGACTCAAGAGGACCGGGACGGTTAAGCGCAATGGAAGCTACGATATCTGAAAACTTCTGCGGAGGAAGACGGTTAAACAGGCTTACATACAAAGCGCTTTCCACCTGGAACAGACCGTCCATGTTTCCACCCTGCATAAGCTCAAAGGCTTTTTCGTCATCGGTTGGAATTTCCTCTGGAACAAGGTCTATGTTGTAGCGCTTCTTGATATTGCGACACGCACGGGAAAGTACGCCTAAGGTACGCAGTCCCAAAAAGTCCATCTTAAGAAGCCCCAGGTCAGGCGTGTAATGGCCGTCATACTGGGTAATGATGCCACCGCCCTTGGTGTCACGCTTCATAGGAACGTGATCTGCCATAGGGTCACGGCAAATGATAGTTGCGCACGCATGCACGCCTTCGCCACGAACATGACCTTCGATAGAGCTTGCCGCATCTACAACGCGCTTGACGTCTTCTTCCGTTTCATAGGCGGCGGCCATGTCCGGGTTTGCCTCAAGTGCATCAGCGATGGTTGCTTCACCACCAATGAATTTGGCAACTTTATCTCCTACCGAATAGGGATAATCAAGCACGCGCGCGGCATCGCGAATGGAGTTCTTGGCCTGCATCTTGCCAAAGGTGATAACGCCTGAAACGTGGTCTTCGCCATAGACTTCTTTAATGTGCTCAATAACTTCGCCACGACGCTCATCTTCGAAGTCGACGTCGATATCAGGCATCTCCACACGTTCAGGAGACAAGAAACGTTCAAAGAGCAGGCCGTTGACCAGCGGGTCAAGGTCTGTGATGCCCATGGCGTACGCCACAATAGCGCCCGCAGCAGAACCACGACCCGGCCCTACGCCAATGCCTTGGCTACGTGCCCACTCAATATATTCTTGAACAATGAGGAAGTATGCAGGGAACCCTTGCTGAACAATAACGCTCATTTCGTAGTCTGCGCGCTCCTGTGCTTCATTAGGAACCGGATCACCGTAGCGCTTGATCAGGCCTTCTTGGACGCGCTTGCGGAAATAGCTTTCTTCTGTTTCACCGTCAGGCAGTGGGAACCGTGGCAAAATGCTGTCGCGCTCTAATTCCACGTTGCACTTTTCAGCCAGAAGCACCGTGTTATCACAGGCCTCAGGGAAATCTTTGAGCGCCTGCCGCATTTCCTCTTCGGTCTTCATGTAGAACTGATCATTAGGAAACTTAAAGCGGTCTTCCTCAGTGATCTTAGAGTTGGTGCCAATGCAGAGCATGATATCCTGCACGCGCGCATCTTCTTGCGTGAGATAGTGGAAGTCATTGGTTGCAATGGTTTTGAGCCCCAGCTGGTTAGCAATTTCAGTGAGCTTACGGTTCATTTCAACCTGAGTCATGCCACCATTGGTGGTAATGCCCTGGTCTTGCAGTTCTATGTAAAAGTCTCCCGGTTCATAAAGCGAAGCAAACCGTTTGGCCCAGTTGTAGGCCTCGTCCATCTCCCCTGCGTCAATGCAACGCGGAATAATGCCCGCAATACAAGCACTGGTAGCAATGACGCCTTCGGAATATTTTTCCAACATTTCGAACGTGGTGCGCGGGCGATAGTAAAAATTCTCAACATGCGACTGGCTTACCAGCTTAACAATGTTGTGATAGCCCGTGTTGTTTTTAGCCAGAAGGATCATGTGATGAAGGCGTTGTTTACCTTCCCTTTTGAGCGAACTGTCCGTGGTGAAATAGATTTCACAGCCATAAATTGGTTTAACCCAAATGCCGGTTTCACTTTTAACTTTGTCGCAGGCTTCCGCTAATTCTGGCACACCACTCATTACGCCATGATCAGTGATAGCAACCGCGGGCATGCCTAGATCCGCTGCGCGTTTTACCATGTCATAAATGTGAGTTGCGCCGTCGAGCAAAGAGTATTCAGTATGGTTGTGCAAATGGACAAATGCCATGCGCTTCTCCTTGTGCTTATGCATCATTTTTCAATATTCTATTTTGCCACCATTGCACAAAAAACGATAGCGCGAAAACAAAAAGTGCAACCGGCTAAAAGAGCTTTTGAAGCGAGCGAAGAGATAGGCGAATTTGGCTTGCTGCATTCGGCAAGCATGCCCTCATTCGGATAGACGTTTGCTTGGATTGCTTTTCGATTGTGCTTGCTTTTGCTCAAGCTGGTTTTTGTTTAGGCCTGTTTTCACGTTGTTCTTAAACTGATCTTCGAGCATAACCTACGCCCCACTTACTCCTTCGCCTTAACTAGGTCTACTTAGACTTATTTTTTTACTACCGAATCGTTGATATCTTCAAGCGAACGGTTGCGGGTTTCAATTCCGCAAATGCCAATGATGATGGCAAAAACCACCAAGCAAATACCAACAAAAACATACACCGAAACAATGCCCGTGCTCTGCAGAAGTGCTGCCACAATACTTGGTGTCACGATGGATACAATTCTGCCCATAGCACTAGAAAAACCTGATCCGCGCAGACGAATTTCGGTAGGGAATGCTTCGCCCAAATATACCGAACAAGACAGAAGCGAATAGTAGTAGGTAATGGTACACAAGATGAAACCGGTGATCATAATTACCACCACATCTGTTTGTATGGACCACACATAACCCGCTACCGCAAGAAGCAACAAGCACACTATCATGCCTAGCTTGCGCGGATGCTTGTTGCCAAATACTGACAACAAGAAAACGCCAAAGGGCGCACCTATCAACATGATAAAGGTAATGAAGATGGAATATTGCGTGTCCATTCCTCTCATAACAAAGATGGTGGGCGTCCACGTGATGATGGTATATACAATCAAATTCATTCCCATCAGCGCAACAGATGCGGTTAAGGTTCTTTTGATCATGCGCTTGGTAAACAACGCGCGATACGGCAGTTGAACTGGCTCTTTGCCCAGCTCTTCTTGAAGTTTGTCAATCTGTTCTTGCGTAATGGGCGGAAGTTCAATTCCTTTGTCCGTGAAGCTTTTCTCTGCCGCAGAGACAATGACATCCGCTTCATCAAAGCGCCCCTTAGAGGCAAGCCAGCGCGGAGACTCAGGCGTGAACTTGAAAATCAAAAGCCAAACAATGATGCCAAAAATTGCTATACCAAAAAAGATAGTGCGCCAGCCAAATGCGGGGATAACCAGCATGGTAATTAGCGCGCCAAGCGGAGGCGAAAAGTTTGCAATGAGGCCCACGTATCCTGAATATTTACCACGCTTTTCTGGCGGAAGGTATTCGCTAAAAGAGCCGTAACCACACGGGATAAACGCACCTAAGCCAATGCCACCCAAAACACGACAAGCGACCAGGAAAACCATCGAGGGCGCAAAACCGGAAATACATTCTGAAACGGTGAAAATAGTGATGAAAAGCAGGAGCGCTTTTCTCCTTCCCAAACGGTCACCCACGGATCCAGAAATAAGCGCGCCAATAAGATAGCCAAGCATAGTGGTGGCCTGGAACCATCCGTTGAGTTCAATAGTGGACCAGCCGTCAGCCAAAAGCGACGCAACCAAACCGCCCCCAATGTTTTTATCAAGGTTGTTCAGAAGCATTGCGCCACCGAAAAGCCAGAGGAGCTTGCGATGCCAACTACCAATAGGCAAGCGGTCAAGGCGCAGTCCTATACCGTGCAAGGTTTTTTCGAGAGCGCGCGTTTCAGCATCTTCAATGCGGTCGACGCGCGCGTTGATGTTTGCTTCAGAGGTCATCTTGTCACCTCTGATTCAGTTTTGTTGAACATGACGTTCTCTCCTCCCGTTTTTTTGGTTGTTGGCCAACGCATGGCCGGTGCGTTGCACGCACAAGCCTTCGCGAAGCGTAACTTAACCTGTTGCGCACAAGCCTTCGCGAAATACGACCAAAGCCGTTGCGCCCAGACCTTCACGAAGCGAAACTAGAGCTGTTGTGTACGCAACCTAGTTTCGCACATTAAAAGCTAAGACCGTTAGGCGCTAAACACTTCTCTTCCTTCAAAATAGACCGTGGCAACACGCGCCTTGCGAATTTCGCCTGGCCCACACGCAGTAATATCTCTATCTAACAAAAGGAAGTCAGCATATTTGCCCACTTCAATAGAACCTCGCTCACCTTCTAACATAAGCTGTTTTGCGCCGTTGATAGTCATGATATTCATGGCATCTTCAATAGATACGTTCTCAGAATCATCAAGCTGAAACACGTTGTCAAAAGAGTGTGTGCCATGCACCGCTATTTCCATAATTGAACAGATATCTATAGGTGCGCCACTTTCTGAAGGAACATCCGTTGAAGAAGCAACATTGATCCCTTTATCAAGGAGCGACTTTATGGGATAGGCGGCCTTGGCTAAATCCATCGACAGAATGTCATCAATTGTTGTTGAGCAGTTTTCTTGGGAAAGCACGCGCCAGTTGATATTGATAGCCACGTAGTAATTATGCTCGGCCATCTTGTTCTTGGTTTCCTCCGTAATGTTGCGCCCATGACAAAAGCCGTTATAGATGGCGCCCTTCTTTGAACCTTCAGCATTGATATAGGCATTAACAGCTTGTTCAGAAGCGCCGTCCCCTTGCGCATGAACATGAACTGAAAGACCGTTTTCGTTAGCGGTTTTGACAATGTTGTTCATGGTCTGCGTGTCCCAAATCTGCTCACCGTGGGTTCCGTCAAGATAGCCCTCTAACATCCAGCCCGATTTTGACTCAACTGCTTCGCCATCTGCGAAAAGCTTAACGGTGCAATACTTCAAGTGATCAGTGGAATATTGCTTCATGTATTCCTTGGTTTTGGCAATCTCTTCATTCCAATCTTGGAACGAATCAATTTCATGGCAGCCGTTTATGATGACCGAAAGACCCTCTTTCTTGTCGTAGGCACTCAGACACTTCAAAGACTGCGCGCCAAAGTAGTTCAACCAGCCATCTTGATAGTAGACGTAACCGCTCCGATGAAGCTTTTCCTCCATGGCCTTGCATATGCCTTCGTAGTCTTCTTCAGTGAAGAGCGCCTCTTGAGCTACCACGTTTTCCAAAACGAAGTTATAGGCAATGTCTGACACCAACCCCAGCAATTCACCTTCGCTATTTTTGGCAATGAAGCCTCCGGGGATTTCAGTGTCTTTTGTAATGCCTGCCAGCTCAAGGGCTTTACTGTTACAAAACGCATTGTGGTCTGTGTCGTCACCAATCATCAGAGGGCGGTCGGCACAAATTTTGTCGAGCGCGCGTCTCATATCAATGCTGGCTTTGACGCCTTCCATGGTTTCGTTGTTCCAACCAAAGGTGTAGTAAATCTTCTTGTTAGGATTGGCCTCAACATGCGCTTTGACATTAGCAAGAATTTCTTCTTCGGTCAGACCCAAAACCTTGAACTTCATGTACCTAAGAATGCCATCTTGCATATAGTGCCCGTGGCCTTCGGTGGCACCGGCCATCACTAGACCTTTGCCCCGGTGATCAATGATTTTCGTGACTCCTTCTTGGATATATTGCTGTGCGTCCTCAGCGCTACCAACAAAAATGTACTTGCCGTCTTTAACCGCTAAGGCCTGAGCGTATTCTCCATTTGAATTTGAGGTATAAATTTTGCCGAAAACAACGATATCAGCCACGATTCTACGCTCCTCTTCTTCCCCGTGGTTTTCTCCACTCATAGACCTGGTGATATTTGAGCTCTTACTATAATACTCCAGACGCGCTTGAAGAACCAAAAGCCAGACGCAAAAAGACCAGCTCAAGCAAAAGAGGCTGAACACCCTTGGGAAACAAGAGTGCTTTTCGGCTGATGCAAAACAAAAGCCATGGTTGTGTTCTTAATTTTGCGCCTTGGGAAACAGGAGCGCTTTTCGGCTGATACAAAACAACCCGGTAAAACAAGGCCAGACACAAAACCCCTTAGGGCTGATAGGTTTTCTTCATATCTACCTTCCATTTTTTAAGACGGAAGGTAGATGATCTACTCAAGAAAACTACCGAGCAACCCTAAGGGGTACAACAAGGAAAACGGCAAGTTAAGAGTTATTTGAGTTATTTAGTAACAACGTCATCATTGATTTCTTCAAGAGACTTGTTGCGGGTCTCAGTTCCGCAGATGCCGATGATAATTGCAAAGATTACCATGCAGATACCGACGAAAATGTAAACCGATACAACACCTGCGCTCTGCAAGAAGAATGCAACGATGCTTGGCGTTATGATGGACATAATGCGACCCATTGCGTTAGAGAAGCCTGATCCACGCAAGCGGATTTCGGTTGGGAATGCTTCGCCCAGATAGACCGAACAAGCAAGCAATGCATAGTAGTACGTAATGGTACACATGATGAAACCGCTGATCATGATAACAATGACGTCGGTTTGCAATGACCAAACATAACCCGCTATTGCTAAAAGCAACAAGCAAACAATCATGCCTGCCTTGCGGGGATGCTTATTGCCGAACAAAGACAGCAACAAAATACCGAACGGCGCGCCCATCAACATAATGAAGGTGATGAAGATGGAATACTGCGTGTCCATTCCCTGCATAACAAAGATGGTTGGTGTCCATGTGGTGATGGTATATACGATCAAGTTCATTGCCATCAACGCAGCAGAAGCGGTGATTGTTCTCTTGATCATACGCTTAGTGAACAATGCACGATAAGGCAACTGAACAGGCTCTTTGTCAAGCTCAGCCTGAAGCTGGTCAATCTGCTCCTGCGTAATTTCAGGAAGTTCAACACCTTTGTCAGTGAAGCTTTTCTCAGCAGCAGAAACAATAGCATCTGCTTCATCGAAGCGACCTTTAGAAGCAAGCCAACGAGGTGATTCTGGCATGAACTTGAAGATCAAAAGCCAAATGATGCAACCAAGAATTGAAATGCCGAAGAAGATTGTACGCCAACCAAACATAGGAATGACAAGCATGGTAAGCGCAGCGCCCAGTGGTGGTGAGAAGTTTGCAATAAGGCCAATGTAGCCTGAGTATTTACTGCGCTTCTCTGGTGGAATGTATTCACCAAAAGGACCATATCCGCAAGGGATAAACGCGCCAAGGCCAATACCCATTAAGCCACGGCAAGCAATAAGGACAACCATCGTAGGTGAAAAGCCCGCAATAAAGGTTGAACCAATAAAGATTGCAATAAAGAGCAACAACGCTTTTCTTCGACCAAGGTGGTCTCCTACCACACCTGATACAAGTGCACCAATAAGATAGCCTGTCATGGTAATGGTTTGGAACCAGCTGTTAAGTTCAACGGTTGACCAACCGTCAGACAAAAGCGATGCAATGAGGCCACCACCGATATACATATCGAGGTTGTCCAAAAACATTGCGCCACCAATAAGCCATAAAAGCTTCCAGTGCCATCCACCAATAGGGAGGCGGTCAAGTCTTAAGCCTATGCCGTGCAGGGTCTTCCCCAAGGCGCTCATATCAGCGTCCTCGAGACGATCCGCACGCGCATTGATATTTGCTTCAGAACTCACTTAGCCACCTCCAATCCGGCTTTTTCGAACATATTGTTCTCCTTCCTTTACTTCTTTCCCTTTTTCTAAAGGGCATATTTAAAGGTTATTACCGTAGGTGGAAGCGAACAATCGGGAAAAATTGATTGTTTGATAAGGAAAGTCAATCAAAACGGTAGACAAACTATTCAATTGTATTTGCGTTTTGTTTCGTTAGCGAACTAAGGTGCGCAAGCTTGCCGGACTGCGTTTCGTTAAGGCGCCAAACCGGGTGGGGCGTAGTGCCGAACTGCGTCCGCTAAAGCGCCTACTACGCTTCGCCAAACCGATAAAGCGCGCCTACTAAAACGCAAACCACGCTAGCTAATTTTCTAACTTGCGCAGAAAAAGGTTTTTCTCAAAAAGCTCCGTTGAAGGATCAAGCTTCTTGCTTTCGCAAAATTCAATTAGCTCATCAATCACTTGAGCGTTATGCGCTTTGTCCATATACGCGCAAGCAATCACATGAAACGGATCAGGAAGCTCTTGTATGGGAAGAAATACTACATGAGGAAACGAAATATCACGCAGGGTATCCAGAATGAGCGCCACGGATTCCCTATCCGTTGAAACAATGGTTGCTGCGGTAATTTCGTCATCAAAAGCCGGGTTAAACGTTAGGTCGTAATTGCGCAATATGTCTTTGAATATTTGATGCATGTACGATTGGTGTCGATACGAAATAAGAGGGTACCCTTTTAGCTCTTCCAAAGAAACACGCCCGTGCGCCAGCGGGTTTTCTGCATTAAGCGCAACAACGGCACTTTGCATAGTAAGAGGAATGTAGCGCACTTTTGAATCATCGGGGAGCTTGCCACAAAACGCAATGTCTACCTGGCCATCTTTGAGCGCTTGAATTGCTTGATAGGTGGTACAACGAAATACCTCGAAGCGCACCGTATGCCCTATTTCCTCTTGAAATTCAGAAAGAAGCGATGGCAAGTATTCTCTTTGGACCGTCTCAACCGCAGCAACCCGAACAACGCCTGACCTATTTTCTTGGTAGGCTTCCAATTCTGCTACGGCACGATCAAGTATATCGAGCGATTTATCTACTTCTTTTGCGAAGAACATCCCCGGTCTTGTAATAGATACATTTCTGCCAACGCGTTCGAACAGTTTTACGCCACCCAGCTCTTCTTCAAGCGTCTTTATGGAACTCGATAAAGCAGACTGCGAAATAAATAGTTCGGTAGCCGCCTTATGGTAGTGCTGTGTCTGTGCAAGCTTACTAAAATACCTTAGCTGATCAAGATTCATTAATATGCTCTCCGTCTCTTGTTTTGGGTGGCAAAGTTTAAAACCTTAATTAATGAGAATCAAGAACGGTAAAGCAAAAAAGCGTTAAAAGGTTCAACCTTGTGCGCTATACACAAAAATAACCCAAACAGTGCCTTTGTCGCCACCAAGCCGACTGACCAAGCGGTTGGCTCTGTTTGGGTTATTTGGGGTTAAGCTACTTGTTGCCCGGTTGACGCCGGGCGCTTCGCCGGCGCTTGACTGGTGCACGCCATGAAATCCTAGGCGCTATATACCTCTTCGCCTTCGAAGTAGACGTTGGCAACCTTGCCTTCATGGATTTTATCCGTAGCGCAAGCCGTGATGTCTTTGTCGAGCAAAAGGAAGTCCGCATATTTGCCTGTCTCAATAGAACCGCGCTCATCTTCTATCATCAGCTGTTTTGCGCCGTTGATAGTCATGATATTCAGCGCCTCTTCAATGGAGACTTTCTCTGAATCATCAAGGGGGAATACATCTTCGAACCCATGCGTGCCATTAACGGCCACTTCCATGATTCCGCAAATATCGGCCGGAGCACCACTGGTTGCAGGCGCGTCAGTAGACGAAGAAACGTTGATGCCCTTGTCTAGGAGCGACTTTACGGGATAACCCCCTTTAGCCAAATCTATTGAAACAATGTCTTCGATCATACTGGTAGCGTTTGCTCTGCTAAGTAACCTCCAGTTGATGTTGATTGCAGCATAGATGTTGTGCTCGCTCATCTTTTTCTTTGTTTCTTCAGTGATGTTGCGCCCATGACAAAAGCCGTTAAAGATGGTGCCCGTCTTGGTGCTTTCCGCATTGATGAAGGCATTGACCGCCTGCTCAGAAGCAGCATCTCCCTGAGCATGAATATGAACGGACATGCCCTTTGCGTTAGCGGTTTTAACAATTTCATTTATAACGGGAGTTTCCCAAACCTGCGCGCCATGACTTCCGTCAAGATAACCTTCGAGCAACCAGCCAGACTTAGATTCAACTGCCTCACCGTCAGAAAAAAGCTTGATGGTGTTGTACTTAAGATGCTTAGAAGTGTATTTCTTTCCATACTCTTCGGCCTTAGCAATTTCGCTTTGCCAGTCATCGTAAGGGTCAATTTCATGGCAACCACCGACAACAATTGAAAGGCCATCCTTCTTTTCGCAGTAGCTCAAGCAATCCATTACCTGGGTGCCAAAATAATTCAGCCACGCGTCCTGAATATAGGTATAACCATAGCCATGGAGCTTTGTCTTCATGGCATTGTAGACGCCTTCGTAGTCCTTTTCGGTGATCAACGCTTGTTTAGCAACAACGTTTTTTAAAACGAAGTTATTAGCCATGTCAGATACCAGACCCAGCAATTCACCCGCTTCATTTCTTGCGAAGAGTCCACCGGAAAGTTCCGTATCTTTGGTGACGCCTGCCATTTCAAAAGCTTTGGTGTTGCAGAAGGCGTTGTGACCGGAATCGTCACCGATCATCATGGGTTTGTCGCTACAAATGGCATCAAGCTTGGTTCTCATATCGATGACCGCTTTGTAGTCTTCCATAGTTTCATTGTTCCAGCCAAAGGTATAGTAAACATCCTTGCCCGGATTTGCCTCAACGTATTTTTTTGCATTGGCAAGAATTTCTTCTTCAGTAAGGCCGGTGATGAAATAGTTTGTGTAGTAAAGGAAGCCATCCATTGCATAATGGCCGTGGCCTTCGGTAGCGCCCGCCATTACCAGGCCTTTGTCCCGGTGGTCAATGATTTTGGTAGTGCCTTCTTGGATGTATTCTTGTGCGCCCTCTACACTGCCAACGTAAACATACTTGCCATCTTTGACTGCGAAGGCTTGAGCATAATCACCGTTAGAATTTGAGGTATAAATTTTGCCGTAGACAACCGTATCGGCCACGGTTGGTGCTTCTGCGCCTGAAAAACAGCAGGCGGAACCGGTACAACAATCTGCGCCCGCGAATTTAACGGTATTGTTTTTTGTGATGTCAAACATGATTCTGTAATCCCCTCTTTGTTATTTACCCTCTTTATCTTGCAATTTTGAACCATATTGCGCTGTTTGGAAAGAATCAGATTCCGCAGTTTGAGGGGCAACGCCTCATGCCATTTAAGGGGGCTATGCGCGCCTTTTGTGAAACTATGTTCGTCCGTTTGGAAAGAAAAAACTAATCCTCAACCACTTCGTAATAATACGAATAATCGATTCCCTTCATGAAGAGTTCCCTGTTAAAGATATCGCCAGTGAGAGCGCCCATCAACAATTTGCGAATACAGCCCGAATCAACCACGCTACGCTCCATTGCCTGCAGGTAATCCTTTTTGTCAATAAGACGCCAGTCAACGCACTTCTTGACACGCTTTTTCAGAAGCATGTCGAGCCAGATTCTTGTAGCGCGACCGTTGCCCTCCATGAAAGGATGGGCAATGTTCATCTCTACGTACTTGTCAATAATTTCCGCGACAGAAGAGTCAGGCATAGCCTCAATGTTTGGCAGAATCTCATCAAAGTATGCGCAATTAGCAAACTGAAATCCGCCTTTGGAGATGTTTTTCGTCCTTAATTTACCTGCGAAATCGTAAAGCCCGTCGAATAGAAAAGCATGAATTTGTCGAAGACCCTCAACCGTTCCTACCAAGTTATCATCGAGCAAAGGAGCATCCCACAATTCGTACGCGCGCATCTTGCTTTGTTCATCAAGTGGCGACGCCATACCTGCAATCCAGTCGGAAAAGCCTGCGCGATACTTCCCAGGCAATGCAAGAAGCACACTCTCGACGCCTTTTTGAGAGAGGCAGTCGGAGGAGTAGCGCTTCCCATCCGACGCTGTCAACTTTAGTTGTCTACAAAATGTAGACAACTGGGAGTTTCTAGTCTTAAGCGTGTTCCAATACACACGCGGATTAGAGCTACCTACCAACGCCGAGACAACATCGACGGCCGAATAGAGCCAGCAGAAATTCTTATCGTCCCACACTGCTCTGACGGCTTTTTTATTGAAGAAGCGAATCGACGTTTTCTGAATCATGAGCTTCCTTTCAGTTGTCTACAAATTGTAGACAACTGAAAGTTGGTGGGCAACTGCACCTCATAAACTGTGCGAGTTAAAATTCTATTTACCGAAATACGTCCAAAGACGTAAATTAACAATTAGATTATAGCGCCTACAACGCTCAGAGAAGACACAACGAATGGCTCATCAAAATAAAAATGCGAAAATCAGGATGCGCGGAAGTAGAGAGCTACGTCGAAGCCTCACGTGGTTACGAGCGATAAATAGCATGCAGACGGGAACCACAAAACCCAAGGTAGTTACCCCGCGAAACTTGACTCGTTAATTGAATTTGCAAGCTGAACACCTGTCCAGCTTGATTTTGCAGTGCCCAGAATACGATTGCAATCAAATCTTGATTTCTTCTATTGTCTTTATGTTTCCGCCATATTGTTGCTTTGTCGGAATAGGGATGGGC
>CAVABR010000042.1:0-4789 GCA_963586955.1 bacterium | reverse complement strand
GCGGTAGCAAAAAGTGAGGTTCTGCGCATTTTGTCCGAGGGCGCTCCCGAGCCTACCATTATTCAAGAGGGCATTGATGACGTTCCTGTGGGTAAGGTTGAAGTTCGCGTTTCAGATGCGCTATTGCCTGACCTTAAAGAAAAAACGCTTGAAGGTGCGCTTAGCACGTTGATGAATTCGCTTAAATTTTCTGATTATTTTTCCATTCATGCGTTTGTTCCTTTTACCGGAGAAGGAAGACGCGAAGCTATGGAGGAAATTCGCCATGCGGTGCCTGAACATTTTGGGGTGGCATCCTGTTTAGAGATTGGACCACGTTACCTGCATTCCACGGGACAGCTCCACAAAGGTGGACCTAACAATGGCGTTTTTCTTATCATCTATACCGAAGAAACAAAGGATTTGCCCGTAGACGATGCTCGTGCAAATAGCCTTGGCATGCTTGGCAAGGCGCAATCGCTGGGAGACTTTTCAATTTTGTCTTCGCGCGGTCGTCGTTGTGTTCATGTTCAGTTACCTGATAGTTCTGCGGTAACCTTGCGTATGTTGGCGAAAACGCTTAAAAAAGTGGTAGCTAGCTGTAGTTAAGTTGCACGTAAGTCGCGCATGTTTGAGCCAAGCGTTTGGTATTTTTAGACGCTGGCATTGATGCGAATCTGCGAGACAGAAATTAGGAAACAACATGATTGAAGCGCTTGATATTAGAGTGACCGGAATTGTTCAAGGGGTGGGTTTCCGCCCCTTTGTCTATCGTATAGCCAAAGAGCATCATATTTTCGGTTGGGTTTTAAATGCGGTTGATGGTGTGAGCATTCACGCTGAAGGATTGAGCGAAGATCTGGATAGATTTGTTATTGCGTTGTCTTCACAGCATCCGGTTGCTGCGAAGGTAGAAGAGATAACGCTTGATGATGCGCGCGTTGAAAACTACGACGAGTTCATCATTCGTTTTTCTGATAGCAATGATACTGAAAAGACCACCCTTGTTTCTCCTGACTTAGCAACCTGTGATGAATGCGTCAAAGAGCTTTTTGATCCAAAAGATCGGCGCTATCGGTATCCGTTTATTAACTGCACTAATTGTGGTCCTCGTTTTACTATCATTGACGAATTACCCTATGACAGGCCATCTACGTCCATGAAAGAGTTTGTGATGTGCGATGCTTGTCAGAACGAATACGAAGACCCGACTGATAGGCGCTTTCATGCGCAACCCAATGCCTGTTTTGATTGCGGGCCACATCTGGGGTTTGTTGATTGCTTTCAAGGTGGGATTTCTGTTGAAGCGCCTTGCGTTGAGGTGAATGGAGAATCATGCGATAGGGGCGCTAAAACGCACAATGTCGACGGGCAGGCTGGAGTGTCCGCTGGGGCTTCTGCCGGAGCATCCGATAGGGCTTTTGCCGGCACCTCTTCCTCAGCGCCAACTATTGATTCAATTGAGTGGGCAGAACATTTAGCTGAGTCGGATGCGTTTATTGCGCGCACGGTCGAGATTCTTCATCAGGGCGGAATTGTTGCGGTAAAAGGCTTAGGCGGATACCACCTGGTATGCGATGCAACAAATCCTGAGGCGCTCCAGACCCTTCGCAAACGTAAGCGTCGTGAAGGAAAAGCGTTTGCGGTCATGCTTTCGTCAGTTGAAGAGGCACGCCAGTATTGCTTGGTAAATCAAGCAGAAGAAGAACAGCTCTTATCTCCTGCTCGGCCTATTGTTTTGCTAAAGAAAAAACCAGGTGTTTCGTTTGCGCCTGGCCTTGCTGATGATTTAACCGAACTTGGGGTTATGCTTCCTGCCACGCCTCTGCAACATTTGTTGATGCATGATTTCGGCGGAATGCTGGTAATGACTTCTGGCAATGTTCATGATGAGCCTATTGTCACTACCGAAGATGATCTGTTTGCAAAGCTTGCTAGTATTGCTGATGCGTTTTTGGTTCATGATAGAGCTATCGAAAGTCGCTATGATGATTCGGTAGTGCGTGTGCTGTCGCTGGAAGATGATTGCGAAGCGCAAACTTTGGGCAACGTGCAAGATAGCAAAGAGCAGGCTTCATCCATTTTGCAAGTGGTACGCCGCGCACGCGGGTTAGCACCACTGCCCGTTGCTATTCCAACGGCCCATGATTCTGCTGGCACATCCGCAAGTCTATTCGCCACCGGGCCAGAACAGAAAAACACGTTTACCTTTACGCGTGGCAACGAAGCGTTTGTTTCTCAGCATATTGGGGATATGGAAAATGCCGAAACCTTTGATGCTTGGCTGGAAACAAAGCAGATCTACTCCAAGCTTTTCCACTTAGAACCCACCACCATAGTGAGCGATTTTCATCCTGAGTACCTCACCACCAAGTGGGCGGTGCAAGAAAGCCAAAAAGGCAAAAAGCATATTCAGGTACAGCATCACTATGCGCACGTTCTTTCTGTCATGGGAGAAAACAAGCGCGAAGGTCCGGTATGTGGCATCGCGTTTGATGGCACCGGCTATGGTCTTGATGGCGCAATTTGGGGTGGCGAAGTATTGCTGTGTAATCTGCAAACGTATGAACGCTTTGCCAATTTTGCTTATATGCCTCTCCCGGGCGGAGCAAGTGCTATTAAGCATCCTGCACGTTGCGCTTATGGTGCGCTTTGGGCAACCGATTTGCTTGAACATCCGGGCGCTCAAGCATTCCTGAATTCCTTAGAAGAAACTTCGCTTTTAGACCAGATGATAGAAAAGGGTATCAACTGCCCTATGACTTCTTCGGTCGGCAGAATGTTCGACGCAGTTTCGGCACTTTTGGGAGTTTGCACCGAACCTCATTACGAAGGCGAAGCTGCAATTCTTTTGGAAGCCATTTTGCCTGTTCAGGCAAAACAACAACCGCTTGATGAAGCGTATCAAATAGCCATACTCAAAAACACCGCAACCAAAGAGAGCACCGCGCTTGATACCTCGGTATTGTTGCTAGACCCGGCTCCGGCTTTTGAGGCGTTGCTTTCCGACATACAAAATGGCACCTCTAAAGCTCTGTGTTCAAAACGTTTTCACGACGCTTTGATACAAGCAATAGTAACTATCGCAGAATTGGTGCGCGCTATGTATGACATCAATATTGTTACGCTTTCGGGCGGGGTATTTATGAATCGCTATGTAATGGAGCGCGTTTTGGTTCAGCTTCAAAACAAGGGATTCACGGTTGCTATAAACAGAGATTTACCGCCTAACGATGCTTCAATTTCTTATGGTCAGGCTGTGCTAGGATTGCACACAGAATCCTAGGAGTGATGAAGCATGTGTTTAGCTATTCCTGCAAAAGTTGAACAGATTAACAATAACCATCTTGCAACGGTAAATATTTTAGGTGTTACCCGTGAGGTCTCACTTGATTTAACGCCCAGCGCCAAGATTGGTGATTATGTATTGGTTCACGCTGGTTTTGCAATAGAGATTGTAAGCGAAGAATTTGCGCAAGAAACACTGGATCTTATTAAAGAATTTCCTGAGCTTGCTGATGTGGAAGGGTTGCAAACCGCCTAGGTTGCGTTTTGTTTTTGCGCCCGTGGTTTTTTGTTCCACGCCAAAGTAATTGCCAGTGATTGCAATCAGTAAAGCGCATATCTGACAGCGCATTCTGAGTGCAAATGTGATGCAAGATAAGGGATAAGCAATGAATCTTTCTGTTTTTCGTGATCCTGAATTAGCTAAGGGACTTATTCATTCAATAGAAAAATGGGCTCCAGAAAATGCCACGTTGATGGAAGTTTGTGGAACTCATACGGTAGCTATTGCACGCAATGGCTTGCGAACCATGATGCCTGAAGGAGTACGCTTAGCTTCCGGTCCAGGTTGTCCTGTTTGCGTTACTTCAAATAAAGATATTGATACCGTCATTGCGCTTTCGCGCGTACCAGGGGTTACTATTGCAACTTTTGGCGACATGACGCGTGTTCCTGGTTCTACTTCAAGTTTGCTTAAAGAACAAGCACAAGGACGTTCAATCAACATTGTATATTCGCCCCTTGATGCACTTACGCTAGCAAAAGAAAACCCTGATCAGCAGATTGTTTTTGTAGGGGTGGGCTTTGAAACTACCACGCCTTTGGTTGCTATGGCTATAAAGCGCGCCAAAGAAATGGGACTCAAAAACTTTTCAGTATTTGTTGCTCATAAGAACATGCCCGGCGCCCTTGAGACCATTGTGGCTGACCCTGCACTAAAGATAGATGCGCTTATTTTACCTGGTCATGTGAGCACTATCATTGGCGTTGCTCCTTATGAATTTCTGGCAGAAAAATATGGTATTCCCGGTGTTATCACGGGCTTTGAGCCGGTTGATGTATTGCAAGGTATTGCCATGATCATGCGCCAGCTTCATGAAGGCCGCGCCGAAATTGAAATTGCTTATTCGCGTGGCGTAATGAAAGAGGGAAACCCTGTTGCGCTTGCTGCTATTAATGAAGTATTTACCACAGTAGATGCTACCTGGAGAGGGCTCGGTGTAATTCCGGGTTCTGGATATGCTATTCGCGAAGAGTACAAAGAATTTGATGCGTTTGAGCGCTTTGCTCCAGATGTTGAGCCAACGCAGGAACCCAAAGGGTGCCGTTGCGGAGATGTGCTTCGTGGCATTATGGCTCCTAATGAATGTCCGCTGTTCCGTAAGGTGTGCACTCCTGAAAATCCTATTGGTCCGTGTATGGTTTCTTCCGAAGGTTCTTGTGCGGCCTACTTTAGGTATTTTTGACACTCCCATAGCTAAAGCAAGGGGATTCTTGTTTCGTTGTAGATAGCCTTCTGCGCCAT
>CAVABR010000041.1:0-25144 GCA_963586955.1 bacterium | reverse complement strand
GCGTTCCGTTCTTGTGCGCAGATTTCGCCTGAGCATCGCGCTTGCGTGCAGGCTTGTTTGATGAGGTATGTTTATTAGTTGCATTCATGGTTATAAGCGAAGAATTTAAAAATGGTTTTCAATCGGTCTTTAGCTGAGCCTTCAGTCGGATTTTCAATTAGCTTGAAATTGGCCTTACTTGAATCTCAATTGGTTGTCGGTTTTTCAATTGGCTTTTAGTTCTTGCGATTATAGCGCATGAGGCTGTACGGTCTGTGCTGTTTGACGCGTATTGTGCCTATGAAGAACAGAAAAATAAGTGAAGTACTGTACATAGACGAACATGGGAATATCTCCCATATCTATATACAAATGTAGGCGGTTACCCTCCCATAACTGAGCGAGCCCCGCCTATGTCTTCATCGTAGCATGAAAAGTGGATATTTGGCTGTGCCGTGTGTGCTGTTTGACACCTACTTGATATGCATTGCGCGCATGGCGTTTAAGATTGCCAGAATAGCAACGCCAACGTCGGCAAAAACAGCAAGCCACATATTGGCAATTCCGAACGCCGCCAGTACCAAGACCGCCAGCTTGATTGCAAGGGCAAAAACAATATTTTCCCAAACGATGCTCATGGTATGGCGTGCTATCTGTATAGCGCGCGCAATATTCGAAGGCTTGTCATCCATCAGCACGATGTCGGCCGCTTCAATAGCAGCATCTGAGCCCATTGCGCCCATGGCTATGCCAATATCGGCGCGCATGAGCACGGGTGCGTCATTAATGCCGTCTCCCACGAAGGCAAGTTTGCCCTTTTTGCTGGTTGTCTTAAGAAGCTCTTCAACCGCTTCAACCTTTTCTTGAGGTAAAAGCTGGGCGCGAAATTCGTCAATTCCCAGCGTTTGGGCAACGCTTTGCGCTACCTCTTCGCGATCTCCGGTAAGCATGATGGTTTTGGTTACACCTGCCTGATGAAGGCCGGCGATGGTTTGCTTGGCATCTTCTTTGATAACGTCAGCAATAATGATGTGTCCCAGATATGTGCCATCTGCGCTGACGTGCAAAATGGTGCCAACCAATTCGCATGGAGTGCTTTCAATGTTGTTTTCTTGCATTAGCGCTTCGTTGCCAACAAGAATATTCTTGCCATCAATCAAAGCGCTTACGCCATGACCGCTTTGTTCTTTAGCCTCAGCAATGGCGCCCTGGTTAATTTCTGCGTCATAGGCTTGCTTAATTGACAGGGCAATAGGGTGGTCAGAAAACGCTTCAGCATGTGCTGCAAGATACAGAAGCTCATCAGGGTTGGTATTTTCAGCCGGATGCATAGCAACAACTTCAAAGGTGCCATTGGTAAGCGTTCCGGTTTTGTCGAATACCACGGTTTCGGTATGAGCAAGCGTCTCAAGATAGTTGCTTCCTTTGATAAGAATGCCTGCGCGCGAAGCACCACCAATTCCGCCAAAGAAGGACAGGGGAACAGAAATGACAAGCGCGCAAGGGCAAGAGACTACCAAAAATACCAGGCCACGCATTACCCAGTCGCTCCAGTTTTGGGCGAAAAAGAGCGGTGGCACAATAGCAAGAATAAGCGCCACCCCTACCACGATGGGGGTGTAGTAGCGGGCGAAGCGCGTGATGAAGTTTTCTGTTCGAGCTTTTTTGTCGCTGGCATTTTCGACCAGTTCAAGAATGCGCGAGACCGTTGATTCTTCAAAGGGTTTGGTGGTCTTTATGGTAAGAACGCCTGTCATGTTGACGCAACCAGAAATTACCTCGGCACCTTCGCCTACCTGACGGGGGACGGATTCGCCGGTAAGGGCGGTGGTATCAAGTTGAGAAGTACCCGATACTACTACGCCATCAAGGGGCACGCGCTCGCCTGGTTTGACCACAATTTTGTCGCCGACGCTAACGTCGTATGGGTCAATTTTTGTAAGCGTTCCTTCTTGCATAACATTGGCGTAATCAGGAGCTATGTCCATCATGTCGGAAATGGATTTGCGCGAACGATTAACGGCATAGTCCTGGAAAAATTCTCCAACTTGGTAAAACAGCATTACTGCAGCGCCTTCGGCCATGTGAGGCTCGGATTCTGGGAAGAAAACCAAGGCGAAAGCGCCAATAGTAGCAATGGACATGAGGAAGTTTTCATCGAAGATTTGCCCGTGTCCAATATTGCGAATTGCCTTCCAGAGTACGTCGTAGCCCACCACCAAATAGGGAATAAGGAACAGGCCGAATTCTACGTAGAGTGCTGTTGGCTGACTGAACCAGCTATCTATAGGCAACAAATAGACAATAAGAAACAGTACAAGTCCAACAATAATGCGGGCTAAGTGCTTTTTCTGGTTGGTATTCATGGGGTTTCTTCTTTCCTAGCTTGCGTTACAAGGTTTGCTTGAGTGCTTTTGCGCGAA
The DNA here is from genome assembly GCA_963586955.1 of bacterium. GTDB lineage: Bacteria > Actinomycetota > Coriobacteriia > Coriobacteriales > Eggerthellaceae > Anaerotardibacter. The sequence goes on along the minus strand of CAVABR010000041.1, from coordinate 22,742 downwards.
GGGGAGTAGTTGAGCGTTTGGTACGGGCTATTGGCACGTGCGCTCAAACGTCCGCGTACCCAAATGCGTTTAAGCTCCTTGTGTAAAGCATTGGTTGATAGGTGATTGTCTTTACGCGCCTAAATTCCTTGCATAAAGCGAAAGCGCTCAAGCTCTTTATGCGGTGGCCGGTAGCTTAGTGCTTGATGCTGGTTTCTGGTTCGTATTTTTGGCAGATTTTTTCACATTTGTCTACGATTTCGCCAAAGTGCGCATCGTCAGCATCAAGGGTGAGGCGCTGAGTCATGAAGCTGATAGTTGCTTTGTCTACTCCATCAAGCTTGTTGATGTCGTGCTCCATTTTTGCAGCGCAGTTTGCGCATCCTAAGTTTTGAATCTTGAAGCTTCTATGCATGATGAGTCCTTTCTTGCGGGGCTTGTAAACGATGATTTTCTTTTAGGGCTGATAAACAGCGGTTTTGCAGGGGTTTACGAATGATGAGATGACGTCATTTACTGTGCATCATGTCTTGGTCAAGCATGGACTATTTGCAAACGTGTGCCATACCTTGGTCGAGCAGGTACTATTCGCAAATATGCGTCATACCCTGGTCAAGCATGGTATGTACGTGGTCATCTGAAAGTGAATAGATGACATTTTTTCCTTCGCGTTGAAATTTGACCAAGCGAGCCTGCTTTAAAATTCTCAGCTGATGAGATACCGCGCTTTGGCTTGCGTTGATAGCTTCAGCAATGTCTGCCACGCAAAGGTCATCCTCCATCAAGGCGAACAAAATTTTGATGCGCGTTGTATCGCTAAAGACCTTAAACAGATCCGCTAGATCATACAGAATCTCTTCATCTATTTCTTCGGTCATAATTAACCTCTTTTCATATGAACATCTGTTCATAAGTATACGAAGACTGAACGCGCTGTCAAGAAAAAAAATAAGGCATTCATCAGTGATGTTGAACTATTTAAATTTTCAATTACCTCTTACCGACAACCATAAAAAGATACGGTATTTTATGAGAAAAAATAGAAAAGGGAAATTATCCGTTGGCCTTATTGACCTGCGGAAATACCAAAATTTATTGGTGCGAATTTCATGTCAATTATAGAGGAGGGTCTATAATGACACATTACGATTTAGACAAGAGAGGTACCCTTTCTAAATATCAGTATCTTCATCGATGCATTAGGGATGATATTCGGAAAGGAACCCTTTCAGCAGGGAGTCGTCTCCCGGCAAAACGCCTACTTGCACATGATCTAGAAGTGAGTGTAAGTACGGTCGAGCATGCTTACTCACTGTTGGTAAGCGAAGGTTATCTTACGGTAAAACCAGGGAGTGGATTTGTTGTTTGTCCAGGTAAGGCTGAAGAAGTAAACTCCTCAAAAAACAACCGTGAGCAAAATGACGAATCAAACAAAGACAAAGACCAAGGCCAAGAGCGTGCATCTTTTCAGCATCTCATAGACTTTAAGGCAAATCGTTGCAGTTTGGAACTTTTTCCTCTTGATACGTGGTCACGTCTCATGCGTCAGGTTTTGTCAGAGCGCAACCCAGCAATGCTTGAGCCTATTCCGTTCAACGGCCTGTACTCACTGCGAAAAGCCATTGCAACTAACCTGTATGAATCAAAGGGGATTTGCGTTTCTCCTGATCGGATTGTTGTGGGCGCGGGGACGGAATATCTCTACGGCAAGCTCTTGCAACTTTTGGCCGACAGGCAAACTATTGCCATTGAAGATCCGGGCTACAAAATCTTCAGTGAGGTGTCGCGCAGTTATGGTATTCGCTGGGATTATATTCCTCTTGATGGATACGGTCTTTCGGTCAAGCACCTTAAGAAAAGTAGCGCTCAGGTAGTTCATGTTTCTCCGGCAAACCATTTTCCTTCGGGGGTAGTGATGTCTTCCCGGCGTCGGCAGGAGCTCCTAGATTGGTTGCATGAAGACGCTAGACGGTTAATTATTGAAGATGATTACGACAGCGAAATTCGCTATGGTGGCAGAGCGCCCGCTTCACTCATCACGCAAGACGAATCTGAGCGCGTAATATACCTGAATACGTTTTCTAAAACCTTGGTGCCATCGTTGCGTATAGCGTATATGATTCTGCCTGAAAACTTGATGAATCAATACAGGGATCAGCTGAGTTTTTATTCATGTACGGTTTCAAGCTTTGAGCAAAGTACGCTTGCCAAGTTTATATCGGATGGTTATTTTGAGCGCCATATCAATAGGTTGCGCAGGCATTATAAGAAGCAGAGGGAACAGGTTTTAAAAGCGCTTGCTCATTCAAAAATTGCTTCCTTTATTACTGTTTATGCAGGAGAAGTGGGAACGCACTTTCTTTTAGATATTGATACTGCTAAAAGCGATGAAGAAATCAAAGAAATGGCAGCTAAGCGCGGTGTTGAGCTTGCTATGCTTTCTGATTACTGCGCCGGTGATATTCAAAATAGCAAGCACTGTATTGTAGTGAATTTTGCCTCTGTTTCTGCCAACTATATTTCAGGAGCCATCATGCTTCTTGAGGAAATCTTTTGCGAAGAGATAGATTCTTTACCTGGTGGTTTTAGTGGCTCCGGCAGATCTGGTAGTTCCGGTGGCGCTGGCTTTTCGGGAAAGAAATAATATTTAGCTATCAGGAGGCGAATAGGGTTCGGCAAAGATACTTAGGTAGTGCTGGATATTTGCTTAGAAGCAGAGTTTAAGCGTGGGGTCTTCGTCTTGAGATAACGCTCGAGGTTTTTGTTTGGAGTCCAGATTTAGCAGGACAAGAAAAGCACCAGCCATGTTCATTGTGGCTGGTGCTTTTTTGGTTTCAAGTTCCTGCGAAATCCTGCGCTACTGCGCCATTGCAGGAGTTTTTATATTGGGCTTTGTTTCAGCCCGAGCGCTCGAAGTGCTGGTGCGTCTGGCCTGCCCGATGAGTCCAAAGCGTCAAAGCGCTTGATTCACGCGAAGACCCCGAAACACCCGGGGTACCCGATGCGCCCGAAGTACTTCAAAAAACCGAAGCCCTCCTTATACAAGAATTACTTTTCAGCTTCTTGTTCTTTGAGCTTCTTTTTGTCAGTTATTGCTCCCTTTGTTTTTGCGCATATTGAAACCGCGCCACCAAGAGCAATAAGGGCAATAACGTTAGGCAAAACCATGAGCTGGTTAAACATATCGGCAAGTTCCCATACCAAATCGTTGCTCAAGATTGATCCCAAGAAGATGAATACAAGAGCGATAACAGAAAATACCGGAACAGCTTTTTTGCCGAAGAGATACTGAACGTTGATCTTTGCGAAAAGATTCCAGCTCAAAATGGTAGAGAAAGCAAAGAAGAGCAAGCAGATTGCTACAAAGATGTTGCCACCTGATTCACCAAAAACGCTACCGAAAGCAATTTGTGCCATGTTGGTTTTTACGATGCCGTCAAAGCAACCTTGCGCAATAGCACCATCGCCAGTGTAGAGAACGGTGATAGTAACAAGAGCAGTAATAGAAACAACAACGAAGGTGTCGATGAATACTGCAATAATTGCTACAACGCCCTGCTCATGAGGGTTGTTTACATTAGCAAGAGCATGTGCGTGAGGGGTAGAACCCATACCAGCTTCGTTAGAGAACAAACCACGTTTAGCGCCCTGGCTCAACGCCGCAATCAAACCAAAGGTTACGCCACCAATGGAAGCCTCTGGATTAAAAGCAAATTGGAAGATAAGAGCGAATGCTTCACCAACGGCAGGACCGTTGATAGCCAAAACAATAATGCCACCAACCAAATAAACAATAGCCATAAGAGGAACAAGCTTTTCGGTAACAGCAGCAAGACGGCTAACGCCACCAAGGAAAATGAAACCAGCAACTACTACGATAATAATGCCAATAACCCAAGAGGGGATAGCAAAAGCATTGCTGCAGGTCTCTGCAATGGAGTTGGACTGAACCATGCAACCCATAAAGCCTAAAGCCAAGATAATAGCTACCGCAAAAAATCCAGCAAGAAACTTACCAAATTTTCCGGTGAAAGCGGTTTTGATGTAATAAACAGGACCACCATGGACCGTACCATCTGAATCTACCGAGCGTGTTTTCTGAGCAAGAACAGCCTCAGCGTAGTTGGTTGACATGCCCAAGAATGCAATAACCCACATCCAAAAAATTGCGCCCGGGCCACCAACAAGGATAGCGCCACAAGCGCCAACAATGTTGCCGGTACCAACCTGAGCTGCAATAGCGGTTGCAAGAGCTTGGAAAGAGCTCATGCCACTTTCTTGCTTTCCGCCATGAAGGGAAAAGCCTCCGAACATACGCTTTAGACCTTCACCAAAGCAACGAACCTGGACGAAACGGGTTCTAATAGTGAAGTAGAGACCGGTACCTATGAGCAAAATAATAAGCACGTAGTTAGATAGGTACGAGTTGATTGTTTGGACAATCGTTAGTAGAACGTCCACAGGGGATAACGCCTCCTTTAAGTACTTGCGAAAACTCCAAGGAAGCTTAAATGTGCCCGCTGGCAGATATAGCGTCTCTGTCCGTTTGCCTGAGAGATTCAACCTTGCTCTTATAAAGACGCATCCTTATAAGAATCAAGAATACTTTGCAAAAAACAAAATGCCTTTTGCGAAGTATTCTTTACGAAGGTCTTGCACCGTCGGCACTCATTTAAGAGGTTCTCCAGAGTTTTCTCCGCTTTCGGTTTCTGCCCAAGGGCAAATCCCAAAAACATCATTGAATGAGATACCGGGCTATTATGCGCCACATAACTTTGTCATACAACTGTTATTTAAGAAAAAAACGATTGCGGGATTTTTATTGAAGTGAACGGGTTTTTAGCAGTCTGTTGTGCTTGAGCGAACAAGGGCAATAAAAAAGCATTCTGAAGATTGTTGAAGTAGGAAGGGAAGAAGAGAAATCAATTTTTTGTTCTTCAACAATCTCCAAAATGCGGAAAAATGCGATGTGTAGGCTGCACAAAAAGCCGAAAAATGCAATGTCTACACAAAGGATACTGCCTCGCTAGCATTACCTGCTTTGCCAGTATCGAGTCGTTGAAGTAAAGGACAACGACGTTTGTTGCGACGAAGGAGATTAAATGTTTTTGTCTGCAACAATACTCACAGAATCTTCCTGCAACAGCGATAGTTCAAGCTATTAGGAAGTTACCCTCTGTAAGCGAAGAACCTTCAAGGAAGGAGCGGGGGAAAGCTTACAATTGCAAGCGAAGAGGAGGGGGGGGATCACTCATCCTTCAGATTCTTTGCTTACAGAGGGTACTGTGAGCTCCTGAAGTTATATTCGGTCAAGTTATGGGATTTGTTTACGGTCAAAAAAGGAAAAATGTGTAAAGGCAATTTAGCTTGCAAAAGTGGAAAATTGGAAAACTATAGCCTTTTACCTATAAATACCCTGATTCTGATAGTTGAAAAAGCCGAAAAAAACGCGATTCATAGGATTGGCCTATAGATCAAAAAAATATCAATAGAACGCATTTTTGAAAAAACCTATAAATTTTGGAAATAGGTGAGGGATTTTTTTCTCAATTTTTTGCCCTGGATATGCCGTTTACCGGCAAGAAACAAGCGTTTGATTGCCGTTCGGCGTCGCTGAGCGGACATTTGCTAGGTAATGAAACAGCGGAAAAGTGACAATTTGTTTGATTATTGCCTGATTAGAAGGCGAAAATTACAGAAGATAAAAGCCTATAAGTCCAGCAAGAATACCTAAAAGAGCCCCAGCAATAACATCGCGCGGATAATGAACGCCACCCATTACGCGTACCACAGAAAGCATTACGCCCATTACTAAGATGACAATTCCTGGTACCAACGTATCAAGGGTTGCAAGAAAAGTTATGCCTATTACAAAGATAGAAAAGGCATGACGGCTGGGAAATGATTTCCCCTTAGTGGTTTTAGGGATGATGGGTTTCATTTCAAAAACTTCGTAGGGGCGCTTTTCGTTTACTACGTTGCGCAGAATGGTTACTAAGATAAACGAAATAAAAGGAACCAAGAATGCGCGCGCAAAAAGGCCTTGCTCTATATAGCTGGTAATAAGCCCGCCTCTGCCTTCGGTAAGAAAAAGATAGATGAGCAAGATAGGGTAGGCGATATAGATAGCGTAGGTGATAACTTTATTGATGGCTATCACCATGCTTGCCTGTTTAGGGTTTTTCCTAAAAGGTTCCGTTATATGTTCATACGTTTTCTTCTTCATAGCTTTCAGGCTTACGTTAGTTTTCCCTCTTAAAGAGTGGGCTTAAGGCGCCACTAGAAATAATAGTAATACGTTTTGTTGCTCTTGAGATAGTAGTGTACAACCGATTTTTAGCAATTTCATCTGGGGGGAACTGGCTTTGTGAGGCATCAGGAATGATGACATGGTCAAATTCAAGCCCCTTGGCAAGGCCGAGCGTAATTAACACAACGCCTTCATTAGGAAGTGTTGAGGTGCTGGTGATAGCTACAGGTGCATTGTCTCCCAATTGTTCTTTCAGCTTCTCTTCAAGCCGTTTTGCCTGGCTTTTCCAAGGCAGAATGACCGCAGTAAGTTCTTGTCTGGTATTTGCTTGCTCGATTGTATCTATGAGTGCGTTGAGCGCTTCTTCTTCGTTTTGACAGGGAAGGAAAAGAGGCGTTGTTTCTTCCCTTCTGATAGAGGAAATGCGAAGTTGTTCATCGCGAGAAAGAAGGCTTGCAAAAAGCGCAGTTATTTCAGGTGAGGAACGATAACTTGTCATGAGATGGCATTCTTCAACTGATCCGCGCAGAGCCGTGAAAGCTTCCTTTATCTCATCAAAGCTTGCGGTATTTGGCTTGATGGCTTGGTTTTTGTCGCCCAAAAGCATAAAGTTGGCGCGCCTGAAGTAGCGCGCTAAAACAGCCAGCTGGTCGGCAGTATAGTCTTGCACTTCGTCAATTATGACGTACTGAACATAGGGGTCACTCAGGCCGGTGAGTGCCATCTTAAGATAAAGCCAGGCAGTTGATTCTAAGTTTTCTACGCCTAAAATGCGCATACCAATGCGGTCTATGCGAAGCCATTCGTCTTGCTCAATGGCGTCTACAACGCTTTGATATTTATCCTGCAGATAAATCAAAGAAAGATTGGCAAGGTCTTCTTCGGTCTGGGGAGCAATGGTCTCACGAAAAAGGCGAAGCTGTTCATCTATACTCAACGTTGAAAGTTCATTGTGGACTGTTTCCGTTTTGGACTTTTGCTTAAGACGGCTTTCCATGCGTTTGAGAAGTTCTTCTCGTATAAGGGTTACCAAATGGGAGCTTGCCGGAATGTTGCTAAATTTATCAGCGATTTTTTTGATTTGTGCCGATGAAAAAAGCTTTTCTGAGCCCAGCATGATGTCTTTGTAGTCTCTTGCTTCAAACGAACAGGCCTTTATTGCTTCATCAATGCGCCATAAAAGTTCGAGCGGGGCGCTTTTGCGTTCATTGAGGCGTCCGCTTGGTAGAAGCTGTGCTACAAACGAATTCCACGTCCTGATTTCAGGGTTGCGCTCTCCCAGTTCAGGCAAAACGCCATCGATATAGCGCTCAAAAACAGGGTTTGGCGTTATGAGATATACCTCTTCAGGTTTGAGATTTTGCCTGCGTTGGTAGAACAGATAAGCAATGCGTTGCAGTAAAACAGACGTTTTGCCACTTCCTGCAATGCCATTAACTAAAAGAACGGGTACCTCTTCATGGCGCACTACTTCGTTTTGTTCTTTTTGAATGGTTGCCGTAATGGCCTGCATCTGCGAGGTGCGTTGCTTCGAAAGTGAAGCAATTAGAAGCGAATCTTGCAGAGCAACCGAGGTATCAAAATAGGCATTCAGTACATTGCGAGAAAGGTCAAACTGACGGCGCAGAGAAAGATCTACCGAAATGGTTTTGCCGTTTGCAACATAGGATGTTTTGCCGTTGTCTTGGTTGTAGTAGGTCTCGGCAACAGGCGAGCGCCAATCAACAATAAGGCGCTTGTAGTTTTCGTCTGCAATGCCAACCTTACCTATATAGAGATCCTTAGGTGCCTGACCTGGCTTGAATTGAAGCGAGACCTTGGCGAAATAGGGTTGCTCTAAAAGAATGCCAACCTTCTTAAGGTTTTCTGTATTGGAATCCTGGGAGATGTTATATGACTCAATGATTTTGTTCATAGCAGAAAGATCTGCATATGACTCCATAGCATCAGAATCGTCAAAAAGGTTCATGGCAAACTCTTCGCTCATAGATTGCTTGGTTTGCGCTGCTTCTTGTTGAACCTTCTTCAAATTGTCAGCAAAGCCCTGACCAAGCTCTTTGAGCTTGTCGTAGGTTTTGCTTAAATGATCTTGCTCTTCAGCAAAGATGGGGTCTGTCAGATCTTTCTGCGTCATTGTCTCCTGGTTTCCTATTCGCGACCATCCCAACAGTAGGTGCATACCTTTTCAGGGTCAATTCCGATAGAGTCTAGCATTCCCTGGAGCGATTGGTAGCCTAATGAATCAAAACCCATAGCTTCGCAGATTGAGCTTAAAAGGCACTTTCCGCGCTCGGTGGTGCTGTCGGCGTATTCGTCAAGATGCTTTTGTCCTTCGTCTCCTTCAAGCTCTTGGACTACGCGCCTTGCAATAAGATCCATCTCTGACTTACTGGCAGAGAAGCTTAAATATTTGCATCCGAACATGATGGGCGGGCAAGCGGATCTCATGTGAACCTCTTTGGCTCCTGCGCCGTAGAGAAAGTCAACCGTTTCTCTGAGCTGGGTTCCTCTGACGATGGAGTCATCTACCAAGAGCAACTTTTTGTCTTTGATCAATTCCGGCACGGGAACTTGCTTCATTTTTGCAACATGGTTGCGTACTTCCTGGTTGGAAGGCATGAATGAGCGAGCCCAGGTGGGAGTGTACTTAATGAAGGGGCGCGTGAAAGGCTTATTGCTTTCGGTGGCATAACCTATAGCATGAGGAACGCCCGAATCAGGGACGCCTGCTACGTAATCTACGTCAGGCAGAGTTCCGGCTTCGCGGTCATTTTGCGCCATGATGGCTCCGTTTCGGTAGCGAACCACCTCAACATTGGCGCCTTCGTAGTTTGAGTTGGGGTATCCGTAATAGGTCCACAGGAACGCACAGATTTTCATTTCGTTGCCAGCAGGAACAAGGGTGGTATATTCCGTGGGAGTGATGTGAACAATTTCGCCTGGGCCTAATTCATATTCGTCATCATAATCAAGCTTGTGGTAGGGGAACGACTCAAGGGAAACGCAATGTCCGCTTTTATCTTTCCCAATGAGGACAGGCAGGCGCCCTTTTTTGTCGCGCGCAGCAATGATGGTTCCGTCATCTTTTATGATCAGAAGCGTGAGGGAGCCCTTGATCACTTTTTGCGCGAACAGGATGCCGTCAATGAGGTTATCTTTTTGACTGATGAGCGCAGCTACAATTTCAGTGCTGTTAACCTGCCCACTACTCATTGCCATGAATGATTGTTTTCCGCCTTCGTTGAAATAGGTATCAACCAGCTCTTCGGCGTTATTGATAGCACCGACCGTAGTGATGCCGTAGAAGCCTACGCGTGAGCGAACAAGCAAGGGCTGAGGATCGGTGTCGCTGATGCAACCGATGCCACTCTGGCCATGAAACTTGGGCAGATCCTCTTCGAAGCGCGTTCTGAAGGGAGTGTTTTCAATTGAATGAATTTGCCGTTCAAAGCCATCGGTTTGATCATAGGTGATCATTCCGGCTCGTTTGGTTCCAAGGTGAGAATGGTAGTCAACGCCAAAATAGATATCAAGCGTGACATCTCGAGTGGAGGTAGCTCCAAAAAATCCGCCCATAGTAGATGCCTTTCTCGGATGAGGTAACAAGAAGGGGAGAGGTAATTGATGCGCCTCCCTTTTGTTCTTTTCAGTATAAAGGCTTTTGTGCTTATGCGCGCCGGGCTTCTTTGTTGTTTTGCTTGGGAAGATGTGCGCAGGCTGGCAGGGGAAGGCGGGCTGGCGCTAGGGCTAGGAAGCGAAGATAGATAGACGCTCGGGTTTGGGAAGGCGGGTGCGGGCTGGCGGGCGAAGATGGGGTGGCATTGGAGTTAGGAGGCGAAGTTGGCCAGATGCTCAGGGTAGGAAGCGAAGATAGGCTGGCGAGCGGGCGCCCGGGCTTGAAGGCCGGTGCTGGCAGTAGGAAACGGGCGTGTGAGGTTGGTGGGTGCTTGAGGCTCTAGAAGTGAAAGGGCACCCGGGGTGGCAAGCTGACGTGTGAGCTCTGGGGCGCGCTGAGGCTACGACTCCAGAAATGCTCCCGTTTGGCGATTCCACAGGTTGGCATATTCGCCACTGTTTTCAATGAGTTCTTGGTGGGTTCCGTCTTCGATAATGGCACCTTCGGATAGAACAATAATACGATCAAGAGAAGCTACCGTAGACAGGCGGTGCGCCACAACAAGCGAAGTGCGTCCCTTCATAAGGTTTGCCAGTGCCTTTTGCACAAGCGCTTCGCTTTCTGAATCAAGAGCGCTTGTTGCTTCGTCAAGAACAAGAATGGGCGCATCGGCAAGAAGGGCGCGCGCAATAGCGATGCGCTGGCGCTGTCCGCCTGAAAGTTTTACGCCACGTTCTCCTACCATGGTGTCCATCTTTTGCGGAAGCTGTTCAATGAATTCAAGCGCATGAGCCTCTTTTGCTGCTTGGACAACTTCTTCGTACGTTGCCTCGGGCTTTCCGTAAGAGATGTTTTCAAAGATGCTTCGATGGAACAGAAGCGCTTCTTGGGGAACGTAGGCAATTTGCTGGCGCAAGCTTTGTTGGGTGCATTCGGATATATTCTGCCCGTCAACTAAGATAGTACCACTTTGTACATCAGAGAGGCGAAGCAAAAGCTTGGTAAGGGTGGTTTTGCCCGACCCTGATTTTCCTACTAAACCAATACGCTGACCTGCCGGTATGTGCAAGTTTAGATCAGAAAATACCGCGGTGGTTGAATCGGTGTCGGTGTAGGTGAAGTTGAGATGATTGAAGTCAATCTTTCCTTCGGTGATATGAAGAGGCGTGGCATGAGGAGAATCGGACACAAGGGTGGGTTCATCTAGGATACGGGTCATCTCTGACGCATCGCCAAATACTTTGTTGAGGCGCTGGAGCATGGAGTTGATCATATTGAAGCGCATCGTAAGGTTGTAGGTATAGGTGAACATCATTACCAAGGTGCCTGCGCTTATTCCAAACCAAGCATTTCCTCCTGCGGTAAAGATTGAGACCACCGACATGATGACCACAATGATGCTACTGGTCATGATGCCTCGCTTGATGGTGGCTCTCATGCTTACTGCTTCGGCACGGGCGGAATCGGTAGCAGCAGATTCAAAGAGCTTGCGTTCGTAGTCTTCTTTTCCGTAGGTTTTTACTGCCAAGATATTGGTTACGGCATCAGAGAGCACGCCCGAGAGCCTGTTTTGCGCAGAAGAGGACGCGGCCGATAAGGGCGTGATCTTGCGAAACATGGTATAGGCAACCGCAAGATAGATAACGAGCATAATGCAAAGAACTACCACATATGCTGGTACGATGGGCGCCAAGATTGAGATGGTGCAAACAATGGCAAGGATAGTAGGCAAAAGCGAAAGAAGAAATGTTTCAACAAGCAGGGAATAGGCGGTCATGAATTTGGTGGTTTGACTTACGAGCGAACCACCAAACCGGTTGTTGTGAAAGGTCATGGATTGGTTGGAGAGGGTATCAAAACACAGGCGTGCAAGGTGATAGTTGCCGTTGATCTCCAGCTTAAAGATGGCATAGTCTTGGAGCTTTGATCCAAGCTGGCCAATAATGTTGACCACAATGAGCGCAATGATGAAGGGTCCAAAAACGCTCCATACTTCATCAGAGGCAACGCTTCCTTGTTGAACTCGGTCAACAATGAGGCTCATGACGTAGGTGTTTGCATAGGTAAGCATACCAATGAAAAGCGTTGTAGCTATAACTCCTAAGGCAAACATGCCTGGTCGTTTTTTGGTAACTTGCCAAAAAAAGTGAAGGGTTCGTCTGATAGTTTTTCCGTCTTGTAAGGCAGTTTTTGCCCTGCTCATAGTCGCTCCTTGCGTGTTTTAGTTTCTTAGATAACGATACCTTATTAAGTAAAGTTGCGTTCTTTGTTTTAAATAAAAGTGTCATCTGTGTTGAGTGTTTGAAAAGCTGGCGGTCGAAGTGCTGGTAGAGTGGATAGGCGAAGCACACCGCTTGCTATTGGTTGTGTGTGGTCGGAAAAGTTTGTCTTAAGGGCTGACAACATGGATGAGCGGAATGCGCCACTTGCTGGTGAAATGAGAAATCCGGGTGGGTCAATTAGATCACGAAGTAAAATGAAAATTATTTGATGGTAGAACGTTCGTGGCGTGATTAAGAAGTAGGATGCATGGAAATTTCTGAGCAGATATCTCAAGACGTGCTTGCGGTGATTGCACAACAGGTGCCCCGCATGAGTCTTTTGAAGCAAGTTGAAGTGCTCTCCTTTGTTATGGGCGAAGGAATTGTTGCTGGTGATGCGTCCCAGTATCTTTATTATTACGCGCGCAGACAAGGATACGATATTCCGCCGTTTCCGCTGGCAGGTTGCGGGGAAATACGAGATTTTTTTGCCGACTGTGGTGTTACCAATGTTCCTGAATGGTATGCAAAGATAGGCATAGGTGACGAAGAATATCAGCACCTTCATGAACGCACTATTGTAGTTGCGCGCAATAAAGAGAACAAACGCATGGCATATTTGCTTGAGGGCAAATTTCACGTCCAAGACAAAGATTTTCTGCCTCTTTTTGAATCAGGTATAGCGCAAAAACTTGGCAAAGTGCGCCTGAAGGAATTTTTGCAGGTTCTGTTTGCATTCTTACTGCAAGGAGATACGGGCGGACGCCCTTTATTTTAGTGTGACGCTTTTAGGTAGCGCTAAAGCCTAGAGCGAATGATGAACAGGCCAAGAAAACCTCCCAAGCCACTTTTTTCTGTAGCCCTAACGAATAGACGCACAAGCAAACGGGCAAACAAACGCGCAGGCAAGCTAGTAGACATGTGGGCAGGCAAGCGGTCAGGCAAGCTAGTATATATGCGCACAGGCAAGCAGATGTACAAAGAAAAACGCCACAATTTCGAAGGGAAATCATGGCGCTCTTTTAATAATGGTTTTTGTTCGCTCTATTCGCGCTGAGAACCTTCAAAGGTTGAGCGACCCATCTTGATTCCGCCCATAACATGAATGTGCAAGTGAGGAACCGTGGTTGCAGAATCAGGGCCTGTGTTGATTACGCAACGATAGCCAGATTCGTATACTCCTTTAAGTTTTGCAACCTCAGGAACAACCGAGAACATATGACCAATAACCTCGGCAGGAACGCCTGACTGAAGGTCAGTGTAGTGTTGTTTGGGAACAACGAGGGTATGAACAGGTGCTTCTGGCTCAATATCATCAAAGGCAAAGCAGATGTCGTCCTCATAGATTTTGTTAGTTGGGATTTCTCCAGATATCAACTTGCAGAATAAGCAATCATCACTCATGGGTTCTCCTTTGTCTCATGAAATACCGTTTATTGTTCATTCATTTTAACGTATCTTGCCAAAGTGGCCTTTAACTTAGTAAGCCCTTTTCTCCTTGCAAATGGCTTTTACCTTGCAAAACAATTTTCGGTTTATAAAACGCCTTTTGTCTTACAAGACCGTTTATCGTACAAAACACCTTTTCAAAAACTACTAATCAATATGTTTGGGTTCTTGATAAGGCGCTTCGTATTTAGGATCAATATTGCATTCTTTAAAGCGCGTTTCGTCAGTCTTTGTCATGCCAACCATTTCAGCCTGACGAGCCTCGTAGCGTTCATCGTCTTTGTTGTGCCAGAGCTCTTTTGCAACCGGATACCAAGCCTCAGCCTGAGGAGCGCACTTCATTGCCAGGTCATAGGCGCTTTCTTCATGCTCAAGATCTGTTGAAACGGCATGAGACTTTTCAACCATTTCAACAAGCTTATGAGGGTTTTCAAGCATGGGGCAGGGGCGCAAGTGATTTCCGTCGAAGGGCTGGTTTTTGTAATACTCTTTGAACAGCGGAGCATCAAGCGCATCAAGCAAGGATGTGTCATGAATATTTACGTTTGAGTAGTGAATAAAGACACACGGTTCTACGTCACCACGTGCATTAATGTGTAAATAGCGACGTCCGCCTGCAATGCAACCACCAACAAATTCTCCGTCATGCTGGAAGTCAAGCGTGAACAACTGCTTTGTCTTGCGCATTTCGCGAACATGGTTATAGAGCTTAATGCGCTGTTCAGGGGAAGGCATTAAGCTTGTTGGTGAATTTACGCCAACGGGCATATAGGTAAAGATCCAGCAGAAGAGCGCACCTTTCTCAATCATCCAATCCCAGTATTCTTCTGAGGCAATGCTGTCAGAATTCTCACTGGTATAGCAAGCCGAAATACCGAAAGGAAGCTTGTGTTCATTGAGCAAGTCCATGGCTTTTTCAATGCGCTTGTATACGCCTTCGCCACGACGGGCATCGGTTGCTTCTTCAAAGCCTTCAGCGCTAATAGCCGGGATGAAATTCTTTACGCGAATTAGATCTTGGCAGAATTCTTCGTCAATAAGCGTTGCATTGGTGAAGCACAAGAAGGCACAATCGGTATGCTTTTCGCACAGCTTGATAAGATCCTTTTTGCGAACAAGCGGTTCTCCGCCGGTATAGATATAGACGTGAATGCCTAGTTCTTTGCCCTGCGTGATAATTGAATCAATGTCTTCAAATGAAAGATTAAGATGATGACCATATTCTGCTGCCCAGCATCCGTTGCAGTGAAGATTGCAGGCGCTGGTAGGATCTAGCAAAATGGCCCACGGAATGTTGCGGTGATATTTGTCGCGATTCTTTTCCTGAACAGGCCAAGCAAGGATATTTGCATCAATTGCAACGGTTTTGATGAGATCTGGCATCACTTCGGGGTTGAGCTTAATAACTTTCATAAGAAGTTGATACCAGTTGTTTTTGTCAGCGATAGACTGGGTAAAAGCGCTTCGTTGTGAATAGAAAACGCTTTTGGGGGTAAGTTTATTTATGGTATTCATTGCCTTTTCGAAGTGCGTTTCTGGATCTTCGAGCAGGTAATCAACAACCTTGTATAGCGCTTTTCTTGTAGCGTTATTAACGAACTCCATTCTTTCCACCCTCATTCTTTTGCTCGTTTTTTTTGTAGCTACTATTTAGTTTGAATTTTTATATGATGTTTTTGAAGTGTCCCCTCACATTTTCCTGCATCTTTTTGCTAGGTGTATGAAAATATGGAATCCTTTTTTAGAATTCGGAACCTTCTTTTTGTAGATATTTAATCAATTCTTGCAGTACCACCTTCTGTCCCCTTGGTGTATATGCTGTTGTGTAATAAATCTTCCCTTTGGAAGTCATGCCTTTACATATAAGTAGTCCTGATTCTAACCCTTTTTCGGTAGCAATTTTCATTGCAGTTCCGTCTATTTCTTTTGTGTAAAGATAGCCTTCTTGCATTAGAAGTTCATTCATGCATTTAGGCGTTTTCTTTTTGATACCAAAAGCCTCCAAGACAGCGTTTATTTTCCCTGCTAGATCAGAAATTGAGCAGTAGCCTTCGAGCTTTAAGTTCTCAAGTTCAGATAGAAGATTTTGTTTAGAGGGAGAAGCTGTTTCATTTTTTGAAGGTGCTTTTTTGTGAGTTGGTTCATTTTCTTGCCGCATATCGGTTGAATACGTGGGAGCCTCTTGTTGTATATCGGCTGCGTGCGTGGTGGTGCTGGTGGCCTCTTGCGCTTGGCTTTTTGGCTGGCCTGCGACCCCTTGCGACTGGCCTTTTGACTGGTTGGTAGTCTCTTGTGATTGGCTGTTTAACTGGCCGGCAGCTTTTTGTGTTTTGTTTTTCGGCTGGTTTTTGAGAAGCCCAATGAGACTAGGAGCGCTTCTCATGTTTCCAACTTGGACGTAGTAATTGCCTGCATCCATGCGTGTGTATTTGCCAAGAAACTCTCCGCGCTTAATGAGATAATCATTGCTGATGAGATAAACCAAATCATCGCGAGTGATAAAGCCCGTTATTTCATATTCCCATTTCAGACTCAAAATGAAAGTCTCTTGTTGGTCTTTAGGCAGATCCCAAAAGTAGTGATTTGTTTTGTCTCTAAGATTGGGTTTTATGCGCACCATGACCAATTCGTCATATTTAGCATGGCCATCTTTTTTGTTAGGAATATATAGCCCGTTAGCGTCCCAATCTTTTTCCTCAAGCAATAGTAAATTTCCAAAATGCTTTGTCGATTTAATAGAGATGTTATGGCCGTTGCATAAGATATCTACTGTGTCCCATTGTCCCTGATCATATACACCAAAGTCTAGACTGCCTGGTTGAAGCCCGTGCTGTTTTAGATAGTCATATAGCGCACATTCTGACAATTTGTCTTGGAAGATATCGGGGAACTTTTCATAGCTATTTCTTATCTTGGTTCCGCCTTTTCGAAAAGATCGCTGTTTTCCTTCTTCAAAGCTCATACGAAAGGCAAAATCAATACAGCGCTTAACCTGATCAGCGCTAATGGTGCCGTCGGCTAAAAATCGTTTCTTGGAATTTATCTGAAATGAGCGCTCGTCAATTTTACTTAACTTATTGAAGGTTGGGGCTGGCTGCGTAGCTGGTTCAAAGGAATGTTCGCGCATCTTTGCTTCGTTTGTTGTGTTGCTCATTGTTTCGCTCGCTCTTTCACTAATTCTTTTGGTCGTTCTTGCGCTTGTGGCTTTGGTCGTTTTTTCGCTCACTACTCTATCAGTCTTGTTGGTCTTATTGGTCGGCTTTATCCATTGCTTCTAATATACATTCTGCAATTCGATTGATAACAGGAACACAAACCGAATTGCCCGCTTGTTTATAAAGTCTGGTGTCACTTTGCTTTGGCAGAATGAAGTTTCTTGGGAACCCTTGTGCGTTGAAGCATTCCCGGGGAGTCATTTTTCGCAAGCCGTATTTCGTTTTCACAATGCAAACATTGTGCCCGCCTTCGCCTTGGTTGGCTGTCAGGGTAGGAACAACGCCACTTTTGTTTTGGCGAACGTATTTTCTTCTCCACTGATAGATGGCGGGGTTTTCTGCGTCATCGTCTTGGGTGGCTTCAACAAGAAGCTTGTAGATGTCTCCCTTGTATTTTCCTTCGGTGTAATAGTATTTTTCGTCAACTTCGCCTTCGAAATCGATGATGTCTTTTACTGTTGTGGTCAACGGGATAGAAAGTGGCCAGTGAAAGTTGGCGAAGTCTGCTTCGTCGCGGAAGGCTACGATGTAAATGCGTTCGCGGTTTTGAGCCATGTTTCCGTAGTTCATGGCATTGAGTACCTGGTAGGTGTAGTGATATCCCAAGATATCAAGCTGTTTGCAAATCACGCGAAACGTGTTGCCTTTGTCATGGCTTACCAGGTTTTTCACGTTTTCAAAAAGCGCAACTCGTGGTCTGTGTGCTTCCAGTATGCGAGTCAGTTCAAAGAACAGTTCTCCGCGCCCTTTTTTGTCGTCAAACCCCTGGCGGTATCCCGCGATGGAAAACGCTTGGCAAGGAAAGCCAGCAATTACGACGTCCGTTTTGGGGATATCGCTTGTAGGGACTTCATGGATGTCTCGTTGATCTACGGTGATGCCAGGGAAGTTTGCTTCGAAGGTTTTACTTGCGTAGGGGTCGAATTCGTTGGCATAGACGGTTTTGAATTTGCCGGTGATCTCAAAACCTAAGTCTATTCCGCCAACTCCGGCGAAAAGCGATGCTATTTCGTACATGTACCTAAGCCCCTTTGGTGTTGCGCTTCGATGGTGTGTAGAGGTGTGTAGAAGGGTATTTTCGCACACTGCGTTTCAGATTGCGGCACGTCGCAGGGGATTTTATACAAAGCCCATGAGAAAGGCAGAAATGAGACGTTTGTGTTTTGAAATGGACTATCTGCTAGCTTGCGGGTGGTTCCTTGCACTCAATGTGTCACAATGATGAAAACTCACACGCAACGAAAGGAATTCTATGGCTTGCGAATCTATCTCTCAGCAAAAAGATGCTTTAGTGGCTGAGGTTGCAAAAGCGGCTCGGGCAGTTCGCGATAATAATCCCATGGCTGGTTCGGTAACTAATACAGTCACCATTGATTTTGTAGCAAATGCCCAGCTTGCGGTTGGTGGTTCTGCTGCGATGGTATATCTACCAGATGAGGGGGAGTTTTTGGTGCAGGCTGGCGGTGCTACGTATGTAAATATGGGTACGCTGTTTCCGGTATACGAGCAAACGCTTCCTGCAATTGGCAAAGCTTCCGCCGAACTTAACAAGCCGTGGGTGCTTGACCCAGTAGGTATTGGTATTGGTTCTTTGCGCACTAAACTTTTGCGCGAGTTAAAGCAATACAAGCCGGCTATTGTGCGCGGGAATTCGTCAGAGATAATTGCCCTTGCTGATTTGTGGGAGTTGCTCGATAGTGCGGATGAAGCCTCGCGTCCTCGGGGCGTTGATAGTACTGACGAAGTAGAAGCTGCACGCGCGTCCGCTATAGCCATTGCTCGTTTCACGGGAGGCGCTGTGGCAGTTTCTGGTGAAGAGGACTTGGTTACTGACGGGGTTGTAGTCGCGCGTTCGAAAGGTGGCAGTGACCTCATGAACAAGGTGACGGGCTTTGGGTGTTCGCTCGGAGGAGTTTGTGCAGTCTATGCAACGCAGGCAAGCCCCTTTGTTGCAGCTCTTGCTGCAGTTGCGCATTACAATCTTGCGGGCGCTAATGCTGCCAAAGAAGAAGGCGCACCCGCAAGCTTCAAGGTTGCTTTTATTGATGAGCTGTATCGCCTGACGCCCGAGCAGATAGCAGGAAATCCTTTGACGGTTGAGGAGGCATAACGCATGAATACCTTAGTAGCAGTAGCCATTGCTCCTTTTGGTGTTGGCGAAGAACTTTCTGAAGAAGTATCTGAGGTAGTTCGCGTTATTCGCGAATCAGGCTTGCCCAACAAAACCTATTCCATGTTCACCGAGATAGAAGGCGAATGGGATGAGGTTATGAAGGTAGTCAAAGACGCCACGTTTGTCTTGGCGCAAAAAGGCATTAGAACCGAAGTTATTTTGAAGGCCGATATTCGCCCAGGGTTTACTAATACTATGGAGACAAAAGTAGAGAAAGTTAATACGCTTTTGTCAAACGAAGAATAGGGGAGCACGATGAGAGACGCGCTTGATATATCGGCCTATTTGGTTTTAGGGCCTGAAAATACGCAAGGTAGAGCAGTTGCAGAAGTTGCCAAAGAGGCCATTGAAGCAGGATTTACCTGTATTCAAGTTAGATCCAAGGAATGTTCAGCGCGCGAATTGATTGATTGCACCAGAGATGTGGCGCGGGTCATTGCTGAGTTGGGAAAAGCCGAACGTGTAGCGCTTTTGGTTGATGATCGCTTGGATGTTGTGTTGGCTGCACGCGAAGAGGGCATCAAAGTTGACGGTATTCATGTGGGTCAGAGTGATATTCCGGTTGAGATTTGCCGAAAGTTTCTAGGTGAAGATTCCATCGTGGGGCTTTCTGCGCGTGCTGATGAAATGCTGGCTTATGTTAAAACAGCCGATGTAAGTTGCGTTGACTACTTTGGTGTAGGACCTTTGCATGAAACACCCACTAAGGCAGATTGTGGTTTAGACAAAGAGGGTAATATCATCGTGAAAACACTTGATGATATTGCTGAGCTTCAGAAGGTAAGTCCGGTTCCTATTGTAGTTGGTGGAGGCGTAAAGAAGGCAGATCTGCCTGCGCTCAAAAAGACGGGGGTGGCAGGTTTTTTTGTAGTTTCTGCTGTTTGCTCTGCGCCGAGCCCCTATGTTGCAGCAAAAGAGCTGGTTGATACCTGGCAAGAGGCATAAATAGCACGAGTTAATCGGGCAGTGGCAACCGAGCGTCTCAAGGCTTCCGGAGCAAATCAGAAGAGGTCAAGGGCAATTATTTGCGTTCTGGACGAACCGGTGAGGATCACGCACGGACGCATTCAGTATTCCAAATTGCAAGCTCTCATTTTAAAAGCAAATCAGAACAGAGAGCTTTGAGTCTCACATATCCTAGGCGAACCAATACGTGCTATGCATGGGTTTATTCAGTGTTTCGGAATGCTGAGCCTCTTACCTTAAGGACAAATCAGAAGAGGTCAAGCTCGAAGTCACCCGTGCTCCTATCATTCGCTTGCGCTTATGCAAGCTTTTGGTGTTCATACGGTTCTAACTTTGCAGTAACGATATCTCACCGATTACTCGTGTGTAGCGCAAGCTCATTATGCGTCGCACTGCATCGTTCCGTATTTTTACGGATCGCTTCGCTCGGTGTGTGGGTCGAAAGCGATTGAAGCTGAGACCTATACATCGAGCGAAGCGATCATACAGAAATTTGAAAACGCTGAGTGCTTCTCGTCTTAACCTCTTCTGATTTGCCCTGAGAATTTCATTTTCGCTTGCTTTGCGCTGTATGTGCAGTTCATGTGCTACTTATACTTGTGTTTCTGTGAGGTTGCACTAAAATAATTTAAGAGGTAACAGGGGAGGGGTGCGTCATTTTATGACGCAAACATCAATCCTAAGAAATGACAATCAAAGAGCTCTTTGCATGAAGGCTGGACGTTAAAAAGTTTTGACTTTACCTTCTGGTATTTAAGTAAGCATTGAAGGCTTGTTGCACAAAGAATTAAAACCGACAAAGGGGATTCGGTTTTATGCGAGTAGCTTTGAGAGAATGCCTACTTTTGCAAAAGCAGGCTTCCATAAGGCTTGAGCTCTTAGGAGAACATAGGGGGAGTCATGGGATCAAAGACTTGTGGATTTGAACGCAGTGTGAAGTTTGTGCGTTCTGTCATGGGTGGTGCGCTTGCATCAGTTCTTGCGTTGCTTGCCTTTGTGATGTGCGCACCTCAGTTGGCTTTTGCCGATGAAGCGTTTCAAACAATTGATGGCACCATGACTATTACGCTTCAAAATGGAGCATCGGGCGGAGGTGCTGGTGGAGAAACGGGCGCGTCTACTGTTGTTACGACCTCTGCTACAACTTCAGGTGGTGCTTCATCAAGTGTTCTTACGGGAGATACCCTTGTCTGGCTCATCTTAGGCATTGTGATTCTGCTTGTCGGTGCTGTGTATGTCATTGTGAAAAGTAGAAGGCTAGCCAGCGCGGGAACAATAGCAAGCGCAACAACAGGTACCTCCGATGGCTCAATGACAAATACAACGGCAGGTTCTTCAGCAGGCTCTTCTTCAGAAAACCTCGCTTCTGCTAAACGTAAAACTATTATTGTTGCGGTTGTTACTGCACTTGTTGCGTGCGTTTGTTTTGGTATGTTTGCTAGCAAGAGTAATGCGTTTGCTAAAGAGTATCTTGAGGGGATTACTGGCACCAGCAATGTAGTAGTAGATGAACAAGGAAACGTTTTAAGTAACGACCTTGCTATCAACAACAATTCAGGCGTAGTTATTTACATCAACAATATCCAAGCACCTGATGAACTAACCGGCTGGAATGCCAGCATTAAGGACGAAACCGTCCAGTCAGGATCTTCTGCAAAGGGCACCTGGGATGGAAAGACTATCCCTGCCTCTGTGCTTGAGCAAGTTAAAAGCAACAGCAACACAAGCATTGAACTTGCTCTTAAGATCAGCATCAACAAAGCGTTTGATTTCGATAAGTTCAGCGTTGATACTGAGGATCTTGCTTATAACGGTGGACAAATCAAACCAGAAGTCACCAGTGATATCTACAAACAAGGTACTGACTACGAAGTAATCTACGGCGAGAATAAAAACGTCGGTGAAGGTACCGTCACTATCAAAGGAATTGGTGACTACAAGGGAGAAAAGACTTATACCTTCACCATTGCACCAAAAGAGGTCAGCCTTATCTGGGATGATCAAACTTCCTACGAATATGACGGACAATCCCATGTACCTTCTGTAAGTCTAGACGGGGTAGTTAAGGGTGATACCGTAGACGTTATCGTAGACGGTGCACAAACCAATGCGGGCACCTATACCGCAACAGCAACAATTGACAGCACTAACTATAAGCTTTCCTCTGATGCAAAAACTACTCAGGACTTTACTATTGCGCAAAGAGAGGTCAGTCTTGCTTGGTCAAGCGACACGCTTATCTACAACGGCCAAGCGCAAATTCCTAAAGCAAGCGTTTCTAATGCGGTTTCAGGAGATATCGTAGACGTTACCGTAGTAACTCCAAGCGGAAAAGACGCTATTAAAGCAGGCTCTTACAACGCTATTCCTCAAGCGTTGAATAATGCTAACTACAAACTTCCTCAGCAGATTCAATATCAACCCTTCACTATTGAAAAAGCTCCTCTTGTTATCACGGGTTTAGAAGCAGTGTCAAAAACCTATAACGGAACTACAACAGCTGAACTGAGCGGGGAGGCGAAAGTAGAAGGCATTGCAGGTGCGGATGACGTAAGCGTTACCCCAAGTGCTACCTTTAGTGATCCAAGTGCTGGCAAAGACAAAGAGGTCACCATTACTTATACCCTTAGTGGCGAAGATGCTAGTAACTATGTAGTAGATACCAATAAATCTACCATGAAGCTAAAAGCTACCATCAATCCTGCAACGCTTGACTTTAAACAGTTTAAAATTGCAACGGATGGCGCTAAATATACCGGAGAGCAAATTAAGCCTGCCGTTACGAGCGATGATTACACCGAGTACGTTGATTATGAAGTGGTCTATGGCAAAA
>CAVABR010000040.1:0-4095 GCA_963586955.1 bacterium | reverse complement strand
TGAACTAAGCCATGACCCGGGCATGCGAATTAAACTACAGCTCGGGTGTAAGAATTGAGCTGGGGCTAGCTAGCTAGGGTCTGATGCGGACTCAGCCCATGGATCTGGTGCGTGCGACAAGCTTTCTATAAATATGTTCAACCATCCAAGGTTCGCTTGATTTTTCAAGTGCTTCATCAAGACCAAACCATGCTACGCCAGAATTTTCTTGGGGTGCAATCCTTAAAACATGCTGGGCTTCGTCAGTATCCAGTGCTTCAAAACAATAGGTAATATTGAGGTGCAAATGGGAAGGGACATATGCTCCCTTCTTTTGATGCCCATCTACGGTGAGCACTTCGCAAGAGAAAATATCGTCAGTGATTAGGCGCGCTTTGCAAAGTCCGGTTTCTTCGGCAAGTTCTTTTTGGGCAACCTCTGCAAGATTGCGGTTGCCGTCTGCATGCCCTCCAATCCATGACCATGAATCATAGATATTGTGATACACCATAAGCGTTTTGGTTCGCTCGGGATTCACCACCCAAGCAGAGGTGGTGAAATGCGCAGGCCACGATCGGTCAAATAAGCATCGACCGTCTTCCGTAAAACCCTCGGCAAAAGCAAGCGCAGAAAGGATAGTTTGCTTATCAAGTGCTTCTTCTTCGTTGAGTGGTTTGAAAGCCTCTAAGGAAAGCTGAAGTGCCCGAACGCCTTCGGTGTTGTCTAAACAACAAGAAGTCATATGCTACTTTCCTTTCGGCTTGCCATCTTCCAAAAGCCTGCCTGAAAAATTCTGGTTTTGTACAATAGCCCGGGCATCTTCAAGAGAAAAATCATTCTTTGAAAAACAAACAAGTGCTTCGCTTGCTTGTTGGAGCGCAAGATTGAACAAATCCATAAAGCTTGCGGAGCTCACTGTTTTTGCAAAAGGATTTTCCCATAGTTGATGATCATGATTGTCAAACGAACTATATTTCAAGGGAATAGCACGATGCGACATTGCCTGTACAAAGGAATGATTACGTAACAGGCGCTCAACTTTTCCTAAGAGTACCCGCTTCACGCCATGGGGCGAATGAAATACACGTTGGATGCGTCGAAATGAATAAACGCTCCGAGAGAAAAAGTCATCACGAAGGGTCTTTCCGTACACTTCTTTGATTACTTTCGAAACAAAGAGCGAAATAGTATGAAGCGACACTCTATCACAACGAATAAACTCTTTGCCCGGAGAAATATTCGCAACGGTCTGACCCGTTTTGGTATAGAGCATCATTTCGTCAAGTTCGCTTTCAATGAGCGCATGAACGTCTGAGCCATCGCGTTCCGTCAGGCCGTCTTCGCCTGCTTGGCAAAGGGCATATTGTTGGGAATAGACGAAAGGATGCTCATTCTTATCAAGTAAGTAATGGCAGATAAAACCGCACGCATATGCCTTAAGAAGGGGCTGGTCTTTTTCAGGAAAAGATTGAGCGCAGGTTGAAAGAGCGTAGATAAGCTCGGGTGTTTTTTCTGAATGAAGGAGCGTTCCTATGTTTCTATAGGCAACCAGCAAAGGGTCACCCACGCAGTAAAACAGCGGGTCAGGACCCTGATTTCCTAGAAGAAATGCTTCTTGCTCAGCTCTTGATTGAGCAAAATCTGAAGTAGACGCCTTAAAGATTGAAAGGCGAAGGGCCTCTTGGCCAAATTGATTATGGGTAATAATTCCAGGCAAAATAATTCTCTATTCGTTGTGTGCGGTGCTAGTTGGGCTCGCTTAGCCGGCCAGCAAAGGCGTGCATGTTGTGTGTATTGTACATGTTTAGCTGGTGTGGCCAACGGTGTGCATGTTGAGTGCACTTGCTTGGTTGCCAAGGGAGTGCATGTCCCGTGTGTACTTATTGGACAACCAAGAGTGCGCTTGTTGTATACGTGCTGGTTGGGAATGCTTATTTGGTAGCCAAATCCTCAACAAATTCTTGAGTAAGAGGCAGTGCTTCCCCTGTCCAAATATCGAATGCCATGACGCCTTGGTTGTAGAGCATGTGGGTGCCGTTGAAAGCGGTGCAACCTGCTTGTCTAGCCAGGCGAAGCATCTCAGTTTCTGCGGGGGCATATACGGCATCTTGAACAATGAGATCCTTATGGAAAAAGCTCGCATCGGGGATAGGAGTCTTCCCAGCAAGTTTACCCATTCCAATAGGGGTGCAATTAGCAACAAGATTTGAGCTAGCAAGCTCTTTGCGCAATGCGTCATAGTCATTGGAGTCAAAAAGGCTTGCTTTGCAGGAGGTCTTTTCGTTAATGCGCGCAACTTTTTCTTGTGCCAGACCCCATGACTTTCCGTCCTTAGGAGAGAAAACCGACAATTCTTCCAGTCCATCAAGGGCGCCTTGGCAAGCAACGGCAGTTCCCGCGCCTCCAATTCCCATGAGAGTCATTTTTTCACCTTTAATCGAAGCACCATGTTTGCGGAACGATTCCATCATGCCGTAGCCGTCGGTGTTGTATCCCGTAAGGTGGCCGTTGTCATTGCGAACAGTATTGACTGATTCCATAAGCTCAACAGCGGGGCTAAGCTCATCAACATATTGCAGGGCTTCTAATTTGAGAGGCATAGTCAATGAAAAGCCGGGAAAGTTAAGCGCACGTGCTGCTTCAAATGCTTCTTTAAGCTGGTCTTTCTTCACGTTAAAGCAAAGGTAGACGTAATCCATACCTGCTTTTTCGAAAGCAGTGTTATACATAGCGGGAGATTTGCTGTGGTCTACTGGGTCACCGAGCAAACACAAGACACGCGTTGAGCCAGAGATACTAGACATAGAGGCCTCCTTGATAAAATACAGAGCGAAAATTTTCTAGGTAAAGCAACAAAGATGAAATACCAATAGAGTATTTGTTTTAGTGTAACGATTGAGTTTGTCGAATATGTTTCGACTTGATAAAAAACATCGAAACAGAGCTAAAAAACGAACAAAAATAGAGCATTATACCCCAAAAAAAGATCGTTGCTCCCAATAAATAGCCCCCTCAGCAAAATTGTGAGTAGTTAAGCAGCGCTTTTGGCGTTACGTTGGTTTTGCACAGATCAGTGCATAAGTATCAGTATGCGTCATAGGAGGCTCTATGGGACGTTTTGATGGAAAAGTTGCCATTATCACTGGTGGTGGCAAAGGCGGCGGAATTGGATATGGTCTTTCAACTGCATTTGCAAAAGAGGGCTGTAACTTAGTAATTACAGGTCGTAATCTCAAAAAACTTACTGATGCGCAAGAGGAACTTCAGAAACTCTACGGCGTCAAAGTTGTTTACTGCCAGGCAGATGGTGGCATTGAAGAAGAGGTTGCTGGAGTAATTGAGACCGCAGCTAAAGAGTTTGGTCACATTGATTTCCTTATCAATAATGCACAGAATTCCGCTTCAGGTGTTTTGCTGGTAGACCACACCAAAGAAGATTTTGACAAGGCAATTTATTCCGGTCTTTATGCAGTGTTCTTCTACATGAAGCACGCTTATCCTTATTTGAAAGAATCAAAAGGCTCAGTTGTTAACTTTGCTTCTGGCGCTGGCTTGTTCGGACGTCCTGCTCAGAGCTCTTACGCTGCAGCAAAAGAAGGCATCCGTGGCTTAACCCGTGTTGCTGCAACCGAATGGGGTCCTGACGGCATTAACTGCAACGTTATTTGTCCTTTGGTTATGACTGCAGCACTTGAAAAGTGGAAAGAAGAATATCCAGAGGTTTACAAGCAAACCCTCCAGGGTATTCCTGCTGGTCGCTTTGGTGATCCTGAGACTGACATCGGACGTTGCGCAGTATTTTTGTGCTCCGAAGATGCAAGCTATATTTCAGGCGAGACTATCACCATGCAGGGTGGTAGCGGACTTCGCCCATAACACTAAGCTATTCGTCAAGGTTCAGTTTTGCTTCGCTGGTTTGCACGACGGTTTGTCAAACATTACGAATGATTTGCATGGCGGTATGTCAAACTTCGCGAAGAGGTGCCACAAAAACGCACTTGAAAAATTGGCCTAGAGAATAACAAGGCACATAGGATACTCGTTGTCTTGTATGCCGAATAAAACTCTCCTAATACAAAACCCCTCTGGAAAAACTTCCGGAGGGGTTTTAATTTT
>CAVABR010000039.1:0-7499 GCA_963586955.1 bacterium | reverse complement strand
ATACATGATACAAAAATGGATAGCGCAGGGCTCCGAGCCAATTTCGCTTCCTACCATCCACATTCTGTCAGATTCAGTAGGCGCAACCGGGCAAAGCGTTGCCCGCGCCGCCGCTGCAACCTTTGGTGTATTAAACCCTTCGGTGGAGTTGCTCACCAATATTTCTTCTGGCGAAAAGATGCTTGAAGACTTGGAAGAGCACTACGAATTTCACCAGCAGGCAGGCGTAGACACCCCCTTCATTATTTTCTACACCTTTGTCAACCGCGAACTTAATCAGGCCGTAGAGCACTTCGCTCAAAGCCATGCCAACGTTACCGCGGTGGATGTTATTACGGGGGCCATTGAAGCCTTAGCGCAAGCAACTAACACCAAACCTTCGGCGCGCCCCGGGTATTTACATTCGGTCAATGAAGATTATTTCAAGCGCATTGATGCTATGGAGTTCACCATCAATCATGATGATGGGCGCAACACTCAAGACCTCACAGAGGCCGATATTGTGCTTTTAGGTGTTTCTCGTTCTTCGAAAACACCCCTTTCAATCTACCTTTCGCAGATGGGATACCGCGTAGCCAATGTACCGCTCGACTTTCAGAGCACACCGCCCAAAGAAATCTACGATGTTGACCCAACGCGCCTTTTCGGCCTTATTATTTCGCCTGAGATCTTGGCCGACATCAGAAAGAAACGCCTGGGTAGCGCCATAAGCGTGGCGCCTTCATATGCAGATTTAGAGTGTGTTTACGAAGATTTGGAACAAGCCCGCGCACTTATGAGAAAACTGGGTTGTATTACCATCCGCACCGATAATCGTGCAATTGAAGAAACAGCGCAAGAGATTTTGCGTTATTATGAGAGTACTCATCCCAAGACTGTCGTCTTGCGGAAACACGGGGAATAAAATTCGTCTAAGGAGAACATGGTGACTGACCAAGTTAAACGTGTCTATGCTTTCGGCAAAGACGCTAACGGTAAAAATGTTACCGAGGGTAACACCAACATGAAACCAACCCTCGGCGGCAAGGGCGCTAACCTTGCTGAGATGGCCAACATTGGCCTTCCCGTACCTCCGGGATTCACTATTTCATGCCAGACTTGCATGGAGTACGCTAACGCAAACAACGTTTGGCCAGAAGGTGTACTTGACACCATCCAAGAGTATCGCGAAGACCTTGAGGCTCGCATTGGTAAGAAAATTGGCGACGCTGAAGATCCACTGCTTGTTTCTGTTCGTTCCGGCGCTCCTATGAGTATGCCTGGCATGATGGATACGGTTTTGAACCTTGGTTTGAATGACCAGTCAATCCACGGCTTGATCAAGCAGACTGAAAACCCACGTTTTGCTTGGGACTCTTATCGTCGTTTTATTCAGATGTTCTCTAACGTTGTAATGGGTCTTGACGGTGACTTGTTTGAGAATGCCATTACTTCCATGAAGCGTGATCGTGGTGTTGAAAGCGACACAGACCTTTCTGCACAAGACCTTGAAGAATTGGTAGCTCAGTTCAAACAGATCTTCTCTGAGAACGTAAGCGCTACTGAATATCCTAGCTTGGTTGTTGATGGTAAGGTTTGCTTCCCACAAGACCCAGACGTTCAGCTCCAACTTGCTATTGAGGCAGTATTTGGTAGCTGGAATAACCCACGCGCTATTTTGTACCGCAAGCAGAACAAGATTTCTGATGATCTTGGTACCGCAGTAAATGTTCAGTCCATGATCTTTGGTAACAAGGGTGACACATCTGCTACGGGCGTTGCTTTCACCCGTAACCCTGCTAACGGTGCTAAAGAATTCTACGGTGACTATCTTGTTAACGCTCAGGGCGAAGACGTTGTTGCTGGTATCCGTAACACTTCCCCTATTACTGAGCTTAAGAATGTTGAAGGCCTTGAAGAAGCTGGCCGTGAACTTGAAGAAGTATTCACTATCTTGGAAAATCACTTCCGCGATATGTGCGATATCGAATTTACCATTGAGCAGGGCAAACTTTGGATGCTCCAGACTCGTGTTGGTAAGCGTACCGCAGTTGCTGCTTTGCGCATTGCTATTGAAATGGAAAAAGAAGGCCTCATTACCAAAGAAGAGGCTGTTCAGCGCGTTGACCCTGACCAGCTTGATCAGCTCTTGCATCCACAGTTCGACGCTGATGCAGACTACGACGTAGTTGCAACCGGCTTGAATGCATCTCCTGGTGCTGCGGTTGGTGAAGCAGTATTTTCAGCCGAAGCTGCCGTTGCTGCTGCTGAAGAAGGCAGAAAGACCGTTTTGGTTCGCTGGGAAACCACTCCTGATGACCTTGCTGGCATGATTGCAGCTGAAGGCATTTTGACTTCCCACGGTGGCAAGACTTCTCATGCTGCAGTTATTGCTCGTGGCATGGGTGCTCCTTGCGTTTGCGGTGTTGACGCTTTGAAGATTGACGCTGAAGCAAAGCAGGCAAGCATTTCTGGCACTGACATTGTTATCAAAGAGGGAGACATGATCTCTCTTGACGGCACCACCGGTATTGTTGTTCTTGGTGCTGTTGAATTGGTACAGCCAGAACTTGCAGGAGACTTGGATACCATCCTTGAGTGGGCAGACGAATTCCGCACCATGGGTGTTCGTGCTAATGCAGACAACCCAGAGGACGCAGAACTTGCTCGTAAGTTTGGCGCACAGGGCATTGGCCTTTGCCGTACCGAGCATATGTTCTTGGGTGACCGCAAGCAAATCATTCAGACCTTCATCCTCAATGATGACGAAGCTATTCGTGAAAAGGCAGTTGCAGATTTGTTCAAAGCTCAGACCGGTGACTTCCTTGGTATGTTCAAGGCAATGGACGGCCTACCTGTTATTGTTCGTTTGCTTGACCCACCTCTGCATGAGTTCTTGGAAAGCCCTCGTGCTCTTGAAGTTGAGATTGCTCGCTTGGAGGCTACTGGTGGAGACGCTGCCATCATTGAAAAGAAGCGCAATCTTATGGAGCAGATTGACGGCATGAGCGAAGCAAACCCAATGCTTGGCCTTCGTGGTTGCCGTTTGGCTATCAAGTATCCAATCCTTCCTCAGATGCAGGTTCGTGCTATTGCTACCGCTACTGCTGAACTTAAGAAGCAGGGTCTTGATCCTAAGCCAGAGATTATGATTCCTTTGGTATCGGTTGTTCCTGAGCTTGAGAAATTGCGCAAGCTTGCAGAAGAGACCATTGCAGAAGTTGAAAAGGAACAGGGCGTAGAGCTTGATATTCCTGTTGGTACCATGATTGAGCTTCCTCGTGCTGCAGTTACCGCTGACGAAATTGCAACCCAGGCAGACTTCTTCAGCTTTGGTACTAATGACCTTACCCAGACCACCTTTGGTTTCTCTCGTGATGACGTTGAGGCAGAATTTGTTCCTCAGTATCTCTCTGAGCGCATCTTGCCTTACAACCCCTTTGCTACCGTTGATCCGGGCGTTGCTAAGTTGGTTGAAATGGGTGTTAAGCTTGGTCACGAAGGCAACCCAGACATCACCTGTGGTGTTTGCGGTGAGCACGGTGGAGATCCTGACTCAATCAAGACCTTCAACAAGATTGGCCTTGACTATGTAAGCTGCTCACCTTACCGCGTGCCTTTGGCTCGTTTGGCCGCTGCTCAGGCTGCGCTTGCTAAATAAGTGCGGTTGGCTTGGCTGGTGCAGGCTGGTTCCGGGCTGATACAAATCGGCTTTGAGTTGGCGCCGGGCAAGCGGGTGGTTTTACCGCGCTTGCGTACGGTAGTGTTGACAGTTTGGAGCTAGCGTAATTAGCACTAGGTTTAGCTACATAATATATATTAGTTGAGAGTCCCGTATTTGGGACTCTCATTTTTTATGTGCGCGATAGACTAGGGTTTCCCGAAGCTATAAGGCAAGCATTGATACAAGGGTACAAAGAAGCCCACTACCGTAAGGAGCGCACGCAAATTACAAGAAAGGTACGCGCAAGCAAAAGAAATCAAAATACCAGGTCAAACTAGGCAGTTCAAGAAACAACTTTGCGCGAAAAGCACAAGACTCAACCTTTTTCGTTTGGTTTTTGCGTAAAATTCCTCTTGAAATTATTCAACAAATGGAGGAAATATGTTGATAATTTCAGGGGGGGGGTGCTGTTTCTCCAGCAATGTAAAAAAAGTACCTTTTAGCCTGATTAGATATTGTGTTTAATCAATACTTATCTATAATTGTTTAGGCAATAAACTGGGAGGGTTTAACCTAAAGTTTATATAAAAGTTTTCAATAAATTTCACTGTTTTATTGAAACGTAGTACTAATGACTATTAGAGGAGAGAAGTTGTCTTTGGACAGCAAGAATTTACAGAATGGTTCTTTACATAAAGGAAGCCACGCTAACGCTTCCTCAGGTCTTGAAAATAATACGTTAGAACCAAATAACTATGCCGTTGAGTCTGACGATGGTATGTATGTTCCAAATACCTTTTCAGGAATGACGCGTGTCAAGAAAAAGAAGCACAAGAATAATAAGGTACTCAAGCGCGTTTTGATTGTAGTTGCAATTGTTCTGCTCATCGTTATTATTGCTGCAGTTGCTTTTGCAATCTATCTTAATTCGCTTAATAGCTCTATGAGCTATAGCAATGAAGAGCAAAAAAAGCTTGAGGCAGTTACTACTACCAACTCAAACCAGGATGACCCATTCTATATGTTGGTATTAGGTTCTGACGCCCGTGATTCTGACTCAGGATCACGCACTGACGTTATGATTTTGTTACGCGTTGACCCTAAAAGTGGTGCTATCACTATGGTTTCAATTCCAAGGGATACCAAGATAGAGATTGAGGGGCAGGGAACGCAAAAAATCAATGCAGCCTATGCCTACGGCGGATCTGCCGGTGCAGTTTCTGCCGTATCAAAGTTTGCCGGTGTGCCAATTTCTCGCTGTGCGGTAATTCACTTTGATGAATTGAAGCAACTCGTAGATGACTTAGGTGGCATCTGGGTAGATGTGCCAGTTTCTAATGACCAAACGGGTTCAAGTAATACCGGAGCTACGCTTAAAGCAGGCTATCAATTGCTTGATGGTGAACAAGCCCTTAACCTTGCACGTGAGCGTTATGGCTACACTCGTGGAGACTTCCAGCGTGCAGACAATCAAAAGCTTATTGCAACTGCCATTATTAAGAAGGTATTAGAGCAACCTGCAACGCAGTTGCCTGCAACCATTCAAAAACTGGCATCATGCGTAACGGTTAACTACTCTGTTTCAGATATTGTCTCTCTTGCGCAGAAGTTACAAAAAATAGGTGTGAAGTTCTATAGCGCAACAGTGCCTTCTACTACAGAGACTATTGATGGCGTTTCTTATACCATTACCGTTGAAGACAAATGGAATGAAATGATGGAATTAGTAAAGCAGGGCAAAGACCCCAGCACTATAACTACAACGGATACTGACAGTAGTCAAAACAATTCATCTACTACGGAGAGCAATGAATCAACAGACAACAATTCAGCAGAGGCAAATGCTGAGACTAACGCTGAGACAAGCGCAAACACTGAAACGTACACTGAAAACAATGCTGACACCAACAATAACGGCAACAATAATGCCAATAATAACGAAGAAGGGGGTCAATAAATGACATTACTAGAACTACTCACCCTTCTTAAGAAGCATTTAAAGCTGGTAATTTTGTTGCCTATTATATGCGCGCTGGCTACGGCGTTTGTTTCATGGGTATTTTTACCTAATACCTATACGTCAAATGTTTCCATGTATGTGCTTTCTCGTTCGAGCGATTCTTCATCGCTTTCAAGTACTGAGCTTTCTGCTAGCCAGATGCTTACTAACGACATGGCAAAGCTTGTAAAGAGTGACCGCATTAAAAATGACACGGCAAACAAGTTACAGTTGAAAAATTTAAATGACTACAACATAAAGATTACCAGCGAAACTACTACTCGTGTAATTACTGTTTCCGTTACGGGCAGCTCCGCCCAAGGAGCTGCTATTGTAGCTAATGGCTTGGCCGAGACTACCGATAGCGTTGCGCGCGAAGTTATGGATGTTAAGAGTGTCAACATTATTGATAAGGCGGTAGAGGAAAGTGAGCCTTCAGGGCCTCCGCGCCTTATGTATACTGGCGTAGGTCTTTTGGCTGGTTTGTTCTTGGCAATAGCAATTGTGGTAATCAAGGACATGACCGATACCCGTGTACGTAATGCGGACGAACTTGAAGAAATGCTGGGTGTTCCTGTTATTGGTCATATTCCGGTGATTAAGTAGGAGGAAAGAGATTTATGGCTAGAAAAAAGAAATCATCCTCCAATAGGCTTGAGGTTCAAAACGCAACAAAGACGTTGTTTGCCAACATTGGGTTTATGTCGCCTGATTTACCAATACATACCATTGTTATGACTAGTTCGGTTCCATCAGAGGGTAAATCTACTACCTCTATTGAACTTGCGCGTGCTATTGCCTCTTCTGGTAAGAGTGTATTGTTGGTAGAGGCGGATATGCGCCGTAGATCACTTGCAAACTACTTGGGTGTTCGTGCACAGGCGGGTGTGTATTCGGTGCTTACCAATGCTGTTCCCCTTGAGAGCGCTATTGTTTCTACCAAGATAAACAATTTGTCTTTCTTGGATGCAGAACCTAATATTCCAAACCCGGTAGATATTGTTTCTTCTAAGAGCTACGAGCGTCTTGTGAATGATTTAGAGAAGAAATTTGACTACGTAATTTTTGATACGGCTCCGGTGGGAACCTTTGTAGAGGGCGCTATTCTTTCCGGTTTGGTTGATGGCACTATTTTGGTAGTAAGGGTTGGTATGACGAAGCGCGCTGAACTTCAGCATGCTTATGAGCAGCTTAAAAAGGCAAAGGCAAACATTCTTGGCACCTGTGCTACGTTTTGTGAAGAGTCTAGTAATGAATATTACTATGCCTACTACACCAAAGAGGGCAGGCGTGTTGAGGATAATTTTGGATCTATGCCGTCTGTTTCTAATGGGGCTGGTTCACGCCGTGTTTCTGGTGGGCAGGGCGAAGACATGCTCACAAGTGAAATAAAAGGTGGCAGATAACGTGCGTGACATGCATTGTCATATATTGCCGGGCGTTGATGATGGGTCTCAAAGTTTAGATGAGTCTCTTGCAATGATTAATGCTGCCAAGCGGGTAGGGGTTACCTCTATAGTATGTACACCTCATTGCAGGGATCCGTATTTTGACTTTGATGCTATGTGGGATGCATTTTATTTGCTGAAAGAGCATGTGGGTGATTTCCCTTTGAGCATGGGCTTTGAGGTTAATCACTCAAAGCTGATGGATATTGGTATTGAGTGGGCGGAAAAGTTGAAGTTTGCTGATACGAATGAGTTTTTACTTGAGCTTTCAACGCGTGCATCGTCTCACCATTTTAGGGAATATGAAAGCACTATTTATAAGTTGCAAGGCATGGGCTATGACGTAATTATTGCTCACCCAGAACGCTATGTGGCCATTCAGCAAGATATTGAAGTTGCGTATAACTTG
>CAVABR010000038.1:0-20518 GCA_963586955.1 bacterium | reverse complement strand
GTCTCAGGCTTCAATCGCTTTCGACCCACACACCGAGCGAAGCGATCCTTAAAAATACGGAACGATGCAGTGCGACGCATAATGAGCTTGCGCATTGCGCAAGCGAATGGTAGGAGCACGGGTGACTTCGAGCTTAATCTCTTCTGATTTGCCCTTAAGGTAAGATGCTGGGTATTCTGTTAGCTTATAGATGATTGTCTCATGTCAAATAATCGCTTGAGGACATAATGAGCTTGCGCATGCGCAAGTAAATGGTAGGAGCACGGGTGACTTCGAGCTTGGGCTTTTCTGATTTGCCCTGAGAGCAAAAGGTGCTTGCGCGCTCCTTGGCTTTATTGTGTGAGATCGTGCTTTCTGGAATCCTATAAATACGTCCGTATGCCTAAATAATTGCCCCTGTGCTTTTTATGCGCCTTGCGTTGTTGCTAAGGTTTCTCTTGTCTAATTACTGAGAGATTTCTCTTTGAAGGTTAAGGAACCACCATGACAAGCCCAAACATTGATCTTTCTACTTTGAAACCCGATGCGCTCTCTCCTGCAGAAATAGAAGCAAAGGCTGAAAATTTAGGGGTTAGCAAAGCATCGATGCCCTTTATGCGCTCTTTTGTTTTATCGATAATGGCAGGTGCCTTTATCTCTATGGGCGCTATGTTTTTTACGCTGGTGGTAGGGGATAGCGACCTTCCGTTTGCGGTTCAGAGAGTCCTTGGTGGATGTCTGTTTTCGTTAGGGTTGCTATTGGTGGTTGTCTGCGGTGCAGAGCTGTTTACCGGCAATACCATGATTGTTATGAGTGCTGCTAGTAAAAAGATATCATGGGGCGCTGTTTGGAAAAACTGGCTGGTTGTTTTTATAGGAAACTTCGTTGGTTCTCTTGTTATGGTTGGGTTGGTATATCTCAGTGGTATGCCTTCTATGGACGCTGGTCAAGTAGGGCAAACCATGGTGAGTGTTGCAAGCGGGAAGATGAATGCTGAGTGGCTTACCTTATTTGCGAAAGGTATTCTGTGTAACTTCTTAGTTTGTCTTGCTGTTTGGATGGCTTACGCCTCGCGCACGGTGGTTGATAAGATGTTTGCTGTTTTGCTTCCTATCAGCGCTTTTGTTGCTTGTGGCTTTGAACACTGTGTTGCCAATATGTTCTTCTTGCCTATGGGTATTTTGCTTTCTTCTTTAGGTATTACTTCGGCAGGTATTGATCCAGCATGTGTTTCTTGGATGGGCGCCTTATGGAATTGGTCTGCTACGGTTCCCGGAAATATTGTTGGTGGCGCCTTATTTGTTGGCATGATGTATTGGCTTGCTTATCATAAAAAACAAGATAAATAGAGCATACCCTAAATAAGATATTTCACTTTGACTTGAGCGAAGATGCCGGCTTTCTTAAGGGTTATTCGTTAAAGGTGTTCATTGTTTTTGGTTTGCTCGTTTGAGTTGGTAGGAGAAAGCCATCATGTCTAACAATTCTTTTGTTTTAGGCCTTGCTCAATGTTGTCATCCCGATCAAGAGGGCATTGAAGCTGTTTTAGCTCTGGTTGACTCTTGGTGTTCAAAAGCAAAGAAGCAGCATGTTGACTTGTTGGTTTTCCCGGAATCTCTTATGACGCGCTATGAAGTGGAGAGGGGAGACTTTATTCAAAGTGCTCAAACGCTCGATGGTACTTTTTCTTCTGCTATGGATTCATTGGCAAAACAGCATGAGCTGTGGCTTGTTTATACCATGAACGAGGAAAACTCCGAAGCTGGCAAGCCTTTCAATACCGTGGTAGTAGTGGATGATAAGGGAGAAAAACAGGGAGTTTATCGTAAAGTTCATTTATTTGATACTGACTTTACGAAAGAATCTGATCGTATGTGTGCAGGGGATGCGCTGTTTGAACCTATCAATACGCCCTTTGGAAAGATTGGCCTTGGCATATGCTATGACCTGCGTTTTCCTGAGGTTGCTCGCTTTGAGGCACTCAAAGGTTGCGATGTTCTTATTTTTCCTGCCGCTTGGGTAGAAGGCAGACTCAAAGCAAACCAATGGAAAACCTTACTCGCTGCGCGCGCTATTGAAAATGAGATATTTGTAGCAGGCTTGAGCCGGGTTGATGAGGGATATATTGGTCAGAGTGCTATCGTGAGTCCTGAAGGAGTTCTTTTAGCTTCAGGGGGTCAGCGTGAGGCTCTAGTGAGCGCCACTATTGAGCTTAGAGAAAAAGAAATAGTCAGGTCCGCCATGCCTCTATTTAGTCATCGCAGACCTGAACTATATGATTAGTCTTCAATAAAAACGATTGCGGTTTTTACCGGGCCATGTACGCCAACTACACGTACCAATTCAATATCAGCTGTAGCCGAAGGGCCACTGATGATGGTTACGTTTGAAGGCATGTTACCTTCGTATTCTTTGCCAAGTGTACAAAGCGCATCACCCATACGTGCAAAAACGCTACTGCGTTTCACTACTGCAATATGAGAAGTAGGTATGGTGCACAAAGAGCGTCCAGAACCTTCTGAAGTAATTTGAATTACGCTTCCTGTTTCAGCTATTGCGCCATAAGCAAAGGTGATACCAATATCGCTTTCCTGCGCTTTAAAGATTTCGCTATGACCTTGGGTGTTGTCCCAGATTCTGGTTGTGAAACCTTCTTTTTGGAATGCGTCTTCAATATTGTTGGCTAAAACCGCTTCATTGTTGGCAAGAATGACTTTTTCACCGCCAAGGGTTTTTGCAACTTCGACAAGGGTTTGCGCTAACTCATTAGCGGAAGTCTTAGCTACTTCAACGCCAATCTTTGCTGTTTCCTCAAAGAACTTCTTGATAATTTCTTCTTCTGATAAGGCATTTGAGAGAATATATTGACAAGAGTTTTCGGTATCAAGTTTTTCTACGCTCTCAGGAGGAGTTGTTCTACCAAGCGCTGAAGAAAAGGGCTTCAAAAACTCTTCTAACGTTACTGATGGCATTAGTTTTCTCCTTTCGCGGTATCGGCGGATTCGTTCTTTGAAGAATCCTGGCTGTAACTTTTGAACCAGTCTCTAAAGCGTTCAGGTGCCAAGAGGTCAAAGTCACGCGAAGTAGTCCAGCCTCTTAAGACGGGAACCCAAGAGGTGGAAGACCCCAGCGCACCATAGGAGCCACCCATTGCCTTCATGCCTTTTGAGCCAGCATGTGTTGCCATGTCGTAGAGGGCATTATTAGAGAGCACTTTACCTGCGCTTCTAAAGGCTGCCTTTTCAGCCGGACTTGTTTTTCCTTGATCAACAATGTTGATTCGATGGTGATGAATAAGCTCATGAAGTGGGATTTTAACCGGACAGGCATCGTCGCAGGCACCACATAAAGAGCAGGCATAGGCCATTTTGTCGGTATTGTCATAGCCTTCAAGCAACGGAGTGAGTACAACACCCATAGGCCCTGGATAGATTGAACCATAGCCATGGCCGGTGATGTGACGATAGACCGGACAGTTATTCATGCAGGCACCGCATCGAATGCAACGAAGCATAGGTGCAAATTCGCTTTGCAAGATGTCACTGCGACCATTGTTCACCATGATAATGTGAACATGTTTAGACCCGTCAGCTTCGCCTTCTTTTGCATTGCCGGTATTAAGGGCAAACGAACTGGTAATTTTTGATCCAACGGCGCTTGGAACAAGGAGCGTCATAAAGGTATCAAGACTTCTTAGGTCTGGCACCAAGCGTTCAGCGCCAAGAAATACTATCTGTGTTTCAGGAACTGTGGTAGCCATGCGTCCATTGCCCTCATTGGTTACCAGGGTGCATGTTCCTGTTTCTGCAACGCCAAAGTTGCAACCAGTGACACCAATTTTTGCTTGCAAAAATTCTTCGCGCAGATTTTCTCTAAGGAAGTGAGTAATTTCTTCAGGGTCTTCCGTGCCGGTATAGCCTTTCTTTTCGCGGTAAACATCGCGAATATGGCTTCGGTCGAAGTGAAGAGCAGGCACTACGATATGGGATGGTTTGTCTTCGGCTGTTTGCAAGATATTTTCTGCGCAGTCCGTTTCGATGGCATGGATTCCTTTGTTTTCAAGAAAGTCATTGAGTCCAACTTCTTCGGTTACCATCGACTTTGATTTCACGCATTGCTTAGCGCCTACTTCTTCGAAAATATCAAGGGCGATATCGAGCGCATCTTGAGCGCGGGGAGCAAAGTGAACCTGAGCTCCTGCTTTTTGAGCATTGGTGGCAAATTCTTTTATGTAGTAATCAAGGTTGGTAAGAACTTTGTTGCGAATATAGGCTGCCTCTAGGCGCAATTCTTCCCAGATGGGGTTTTCGCTTGCAAGACGTTCGGCGTTTCCCGTAATGGTATCTTGCGCTTTCATGATTGCCTCATGCTTAAAATCATCTGCAAGAGCGTTTTTTACGCGTTCGCGTAAAGGCTTGTCGTCATAAATAACCGGTGAGGTAGTCATTAGCTGTCCTCCCTTCCTGAATCAAGAACTTGTGCCAGATGCAATACGGTGATGGGGTGGTCAATCATGCCCTCTTTTGCCATGCGATCAAGAGCGCCTTTGATGTTCATAAGGCATGCCTGATCAGCCCCCACAAGATAATCAGCCCCGGTCGCAAGAGCGTTTTGTGCCTTTTCAAGAACCATTTGTTCGGATATTTCGGGTTCTTTTACGCTAAATGTTCCCCCAAATCCGCAACAGCGATCCGCCGCTTTCATTTCGACGTATTCAAGGCCTTTAACATTTTCAAGAAGGGTGAGTGGCTGTTCGCGAACGCCAAGCATCCTGGTCATGTGGCAACTTTTATGAAAGGTTGCCTTGCCATTGAGCTTCGCTCCCACATCAGTAATGCCAAGGACATCAACAATAAATTCGCTCAATTCGTAAATCCTGTTAGCAAGCGCTTCAAGTTTTGGAGCGTAGATGGGGTCTTGCCCTAAAAATCTTTGGTAGTCAGATTTAATTGCATAGGTGCACGAACCCGTGAGAGATACGATTGTTTCGTAAGGTTCATAAGCATCAATTAGATTTTTCATCAGGGGAAGCGAATCTTTGACATAGCCAGAGTTAAACAAGGGCTGTCCACAGCAGATTTGTTCATCAGGGAGGGCTATTTCGCATCCAAGCCGTTCGAGGACACGGACGGCCGCCTTTCCTACTTCGGGATAAAACATGTCTACCATGCATCCCGGGAAGAAAGCGATTTTCATTCTCGACATCCTTTCATTAAGGAACCTGTAATGGTTTATGAAGTTCTCTTGAGAGTTTGCAACAGGTCTTATGTTGCGTTGCTCTATTTTACGCTAAAGGTTGCAATACGAACAGGACAGGAGGCAATAGTTCACTAGCGCTACCAAGCATAGGAAAGCTTTTGGTGGTAGGGTGTATTGCCCAAATTTGTTCAAGATAGCCTGAGCCATCACTACCGCAAAACTATGAGCGGTAGACTGCTCAGCCAAAAACGTCTCAGCCTTTGTCTGTTGTTTTTTGTTGTTTTCGCCAGCTTTTAAACGGGAAACCCAGGACGCAGGAGCGCTTGTGCTTCTTGTTTTCTATGGGGTGAGCGATGAAATGCGACAAAATCTTTCTTATGCTCATCTAAGGCTACTTCGGTAGAGTCAAGCCCTATAGGATGATAGAGCACCTCGGTCTGCCGACCAAAGCGAAGCGCATGTTGGTTCAGGGCAGAAAGCGCGCTATCGGGGATATCTTCCATGTGGCCAGAAAACATTATTCCGCAAAAATAGTTTGTTTCAAGGTTAGTAGGAATAGGTTGTTTTTGGCATTGCTTCCAGAGTTTAGAAAGCAGTTTATGTTTGGCGAAGTTTACGGGCTTTATTTTCTTGATCAATCCGGGAGAGCCTTTGAGATAAGAAGTTTCTTCTATAGGAACGCGAATATGATCAGGCTGAATAGCTAAGTTCTCAAGTGCAAGGCGTAAGGCGTGGTACACAAGAGGAATCATATGAAAATGCTGGTGGCTATCAAGGCGCAGGGTGTATTTCTGATCGGGAAAGGCTTCCAAAAATCGCTCAATTTGAGAAATAAACTCAAGCGTAATTTGGACGAGTAAGTCTTCGTTCTTCTTATAATTCGATTCGTAAAATACCCTTATGAAGCTAAGGTTAAACATCCCTCGTTCGTCAACAAGAAGAGGTACTTCGCAAGCGGGTGTACAACAAGAGCCTTCAACAATATTGAGATGGAGCGTAAGAAGCATCTCATTGGTATCAACCAGGGGTTTAATAAGATTTGCACATTCTTTAAAAGAAGGGGAATTCGCAAAGATGCTTACGCTTGAGAGGCGCCCTTTATTTTCGCCAGAATTAGTGAGCGCTATTATGCGCTGTGCTTGATTGATGGTAAGGCCGTAGTCGTCAGCATGAAAAATAAGAGCCATAAAAAGCTTCTTTCAAAATAAAGTTTCGTTCCTTTTATGCATTATCTCATGATTTGTAAAACAACAACGATAATTTTCTTGATGAGGTGAATATGGATTCAGTAAAAAACAAGAATGCTTTAGATTCTTTTTTATTAGGTAAAAAGTTTCATGTCGCAATTATTTTATTGGGCGTGGTGTTTTTATCTCTTAATGCATTTCATAGCAATGTTTGGTTTGATGAGAGTTATTCGGTTGCCATTGCTAATCATGATTTTGGCGAAATTTGGTATATCGGCTCGGGTGACGTGCATCCTGTTTTGTATTACTGGTGTCTGCATGTTCTCAATTTAGTCTTTGGGCAAAATCTTGTTGTATATAGGTTGTTCACCCTGCTTGGCATTGTTGCCTGTGCTTTCCTTGGATATTTTTGCATAAGAAAAGACTTTGGTGCCAAGATTGGTGTCTTGTTTACGTTTTTCGTTCTGATTATGCCCTACGTCACCATTATGGCAACTGAAATTCGTATGTATGCTTGGGTGTTTTTTACTGTTTTTTCTTGCGCTATTTTTGCCTTTCGTATTGCTAAAGGTTTAAGCAATAAAACTGCAGTACCTACCAGATGGTGGGTTTTCTTTTTCGCTTCAAGTCTTGCTAGTGCCTATTTGCACTATTTTGGTGTCTTGGCTGCTTTTGTTATTCAGTTGTTGCTTCTGATTTTCTTTATCAAGAATGCGCGTGAACAATTAAAACCTTTTTTGATCTTCTTGGGACAAGCGGTAATTCAGGTTGTTGCTTATCTTCCCTGGTTGTACGAACTGCTCAATCAGGTAGGAGTAATATCCGAATCATACTGGGCAAGTATCACTCTTGAAACAATATTCAACATGTTTACTTATCTGGTAGCTACCGATAATCTCTGTTTTTCCTGGTGGGGAGAATATGGATCCCTCTTCCAAATGTTAATGATAGTTTTTCTCTGCCTCTTTATTGTTCTATTCGTTTTGGCTTTTGTTGCATTGAGAAGAAGAAAGAAGCGCACGCACAGCGCCCCTTCTGTTTCTAAAAATACTCTTTTCAAAGATAAGTTTGGCGAGCGCAGTGACGTTTTTGCCGCTTGGCTTGCTTTTGGTGTCTATGCGGGCGTTATTGCGTTGGCGCTTATTGTTTCTGTAGCGATGCATTCTTATATCCTGTATTACCGTTACGCCTTTGTCTCATCATCGCTGTTGATCTTTTCCATTGCGGTTTTGATCACGCGTTTGTCTTTGAGAAGGTTCACCTATGCTCTGTGTACGTTGAGTCTTGCAGTTTCGTTAGCTAATGTGGTTGTTTTGCTTGAAGATAATTACTCCTCTCAAAATGATCTTCCTCTTGACTACTTTGAAAGCATTGCCAAAGACATTCCGGTTGTATCTTCTGATATTGGTATTGAAGGGGTAACCAGCGTGACGTATCCCCAGGTAAAACAAACCTTTCTTGATTGGCAGGCGGGAAACTGGGAACGTTCATACCTTGCCTATTCGCCTACGTTAACCAGTGTTTATTCATGGGATCAAGCGCTAGGTGATTACCATGGCAAGTTTATAGTTCTTGGTCAGTCTGCTCATGGCGAAGAACCCAATGACCTTAAAGACCTTCTTAATAAAGACGGCATCTCCATGGTTGAGTTTAAGGAATACTATCGACCGTATGAAAGAACTTATTTCACGGTAGCTCTTCTTGAAAAGGCATAAGCCAAAATCCATTCGAAAACGTAGGAGAGTAATGATGCTTACCTTGCGGTGGCTTTTCTTGAAAAAGCTTGAGCTTGATCTTTTTTGTTGTTATTGAGGTCTTGTCGTATGCGGAAGTATTCCCATATAAGCAGTACCATCAATAGACACATAACAATGAGATAACCTATAACCGCTCCCGGTAATCCCGTAAAGTTAACCAAAAGGATAGGGATAAAGACAGAGAAACCAAACGTTACTACGTAGAGCATCATGACATCTTTCTGTCTTCGCAATACCGTTATGGTTTGGTATAAGAAGTCGATCGTTGCCGTTATTCCTCCGGCGGCTAGCATGATATACATCAGCCCTCTAAATTGTTCGAAATCAAGTCCGTAGAGGATACTCATAATAGGGATACCAATCCAGCCCATGACAATAACGTTTACTACGGTAATTCCTACGATAAGAATAAACATGCCTATCACAATTAGATCAAAACGTTTTCTCTTGGCAGGGTCGTGCCAAACTTCTGCCATGCGTACTAGCATAGGCTTGTAGATAAGCTGGGCAGTCAGAAGAATGCCTTGAGCGGGGAAGTAGAGTGCGTTGAAGTAAAGTTGATTGTCGTAGGATAGCGTTCCTTCCATTACGAACTTTGGCATGTTGTCAATGAGTGCGTAAAGGAATAATGCAATAAAGAGTGGGAAGCAATTCTTGAACAGTACGCCAATGCTTGAAACGCTCCATCGTTTAGATTTGGGTGTTTCAAGCAGAGATAAGGGAAACGTAATCACAACAAAGGAAATGATTGCTCCTATTGCCATAGCTATACAGGCGGCAACCATGTTTTTTGTGATAAGGAGTAAAAGCGAAAACGCCACGAGGGCAAAGATTGAACGCAGGGTTTGGGATACTCCGGCTAGATAGAGCTTGTCGGCTTGTTGTAGTCTTCCTTCGTAAACATCTGCTAGTCCATCTACCATTTTGTAGATATAGACACCCATCGAAAGATAGAACATCTCTTCGCCATAGCCTCTGAAAGCGCAATATGCCACACCAACAAAAACCATGAGGACACAGGTGATCCATCGATGAATTTGATAATCATTAAAGGAATGCTTTTCTGAAAGATCTGAAATCTGATACGTTCTTACGCCAAAGTTGGCAATAATCATCAAAAGCGTTGCCGTAACAAATGCCATAGAAAACATACCAGCTTGTTCTGCGCCAACAAGCTGGGTAGCAATGACGGTCAAAACAGGAAAAACGCATCCCCATACGCCAACGCCAATGGAATTCCAAATATAGTCTCTTGAGGTTCTGTGTGCAGCATATTCTTCTTCTTGCTCAGCAAGTCCGCCTTCACTTACTGCGCCCATGATGCGGTTAAACCATTTGTTTGAAAGACGCACCAGGGGGTTGAAAGGGTTGGGGATATTCGGCCTGCCGGTTCGGGTGTTTCCTTGCGAACGGGCATATGAGGCAGCGCTTGGGTAGTGGCGAGATTCGCCTTCGCTTTGCGCGTTTTCCTGGCTATGACGTGCGCCGTCTTCCGGTGTCTCATAAGTTGAATAGGTAGTATGAGCTGTATGATCCCCATGGGTCGAAAAATCCGAATGGGTTGCATGATCTGAATGTGCCGAACGCGTTGGACGCGCTGTGTGCGCCGAGTGCCCCGAGCGCGTTGAATGCTCTGATCCTGCCGATGATGCTGAGCGTTCAGAATATTGCGAATACTCCGAGCGCTCTGAGCGCGCTTGATTGTGATGCTTCGGCGATGAAGCTGATTGCGAAAACGATGATTTCGATTTGTCGTTGCTAGTAAACTTATTAAGCTTGTCGCGCAACGTCATAAATAGGGCTCCTTGAACGTGTTTCGGTTTTTCTTGCGTTTTTACTACATGTGATGGTTGGTTCTTTAAGGCTTAACTCAAGAAGTCATCAAGAATTTCTTGTTCTGCTTCTTCTTCGGTTAACCCAAGGGTCATGAGTTTGACGATTTGATCACCTGCAATTTTTCCAATAGCTGCTTCATGGATGAGCTGGGCATCTTCGTGTGCAGCTTCAATTCCCGGAATGGCGGTAATGCAGGCATTACCCATGATGATGGCATCGCACTGCACATGTCCGTGACATAAGGTTTCACCTTTAACAAGAGGATTAAACGTTTGCTTTGAATGGTCTTTTGCAACACTTCTTGAAATTACCTGCACGTTAGAATTGCTACCGATAA
Organism: bacterium; assembly: GCA_963586955.1. Lineage (GTDB taxonomy): Bacteria > Actinomycetota > Coriobacteriia > Coriobacteriales > Eggerthellaceae > Anaerotardibacter. Next base: position 10,222 of record CAVABR010000038.1, on the reverse strand, counting down.
GCTTGACATCCATATTAGAAGTTGCTTCTTGGTCACCGTCAGTAAGCAATTTTTCGGTAATAACGAGCTTTGCTTCTTCGCCAATTTCTGCAAAGGTATCACGAATAGTTGAGCTTACGCCTCCAATTTGGCTCATTTCCATTTCGCAAAAAGAACCAGCTTCTTGATATACCTTGGTGACAGGGTTGAGGATTCTGTCACCCTGTCCGCTTCCTTCGCCATAATGACGCTCGATATATTTTACGCGAGCGTTTTTTCCAATGTAAAACGAATGAATGCCGTCATGCTGTGAGGCCTGATGTCCGTCATTATGTATGCCACAACCAGCGATGATGGTTACATCGGCATTATCGCCAATATAGAAGGTGTTATATACCACATCTTTTACTCCCGCTTTGGAAATAATGACAGGGATATATACTTTTTCGCCTTTGGTATTTTCTTTGATTTTGATGTCAATGCCAGGGTTGTCGGTTTTTGTTGCAATTTCTATATTTGAAGATGAATTGCGAACTACCAATTCACCGTCTTTGCGAATGTTATATGCTCCATCGGGAACACCGTGAACATTGGTAAGTGTTTTAAGTAAGTCTTCATCAATAGGGGAAAGATCTACGCTCATGAGTTACTCCTAACAAGTCGTAGAGATTTGGGTAAGGTGCAATTCAGTTGGCTCGGTAAAAGAGCAATAGGTGTTCTCTTTTTTCGCAAGCCCAAGAAGGGGAATGATCTTTTCTGCCGGACCTTGCGCGTCAATGGAGCCATCGCGCAAGCAGATTATTTCATCGGCAAGCTCAATGATGCGTTCCTGATGAGAGATGATAATAATGGAATGGCCGTTTTCGTTTTTGTATAACGTCTTAAACGTTTGAGTTAGGCGGTCGAAGCTCCACAAGTCAATGCCGGCTTCAGGTTCATCATAGATTGCAAGCTGAGGATCTGCTGCCAGCAAGGTGGCTATTTCGATTCGCTTAAGTTCTCCGCCCGAGAGATTTTTATCAACTTCTCTCGTGAGATAATTTGCTGAACACAATCCAACTTGACCTAAGTATTCGTTGCAAGACAGCATAGGAAGGCGCTTTCCTGCTGCAATCTCAAGAAGCTTTTTAACCTTCATTCCCTTAAAGCGTGCAGGTTGCTGAAAACCATATCCAATGCCAAGCTTGGCGCGATCGGTAATAGAGGCATCAGTGATGTCCTGCCCGTTAAACAAAATGCGTCCTGAAGTGGGGTGTTCAATTCCCATGATTATTTTTGCAAGGGTAGATTTTCCGCCACCGTTAGGGCCGGTTATAACAACGAATTTATTTTCGTTAATAGTAAGCGAAATATTGTCTAAGATGCGTTTTGTCTTAGATGATCCCTCTTCAAGGGGGACATCAAGGGTGATATTTTGTAACTCAAGCATGAGTATCCTCTCTTTAAGTTTTGTTCAAAGTAGAACTAAAACCCTTAAATTATGTAAGACCAAGGCACGCGCGGGAAAACTTCCATAGGCGTCTTGCTACTTCTTTCTTCAATTCATTATATTCGCTCTTTGTTTACTTTATATGAGATGATCCTGTACGGACTTTATCTCTAGTACAATGAAAAGAAATTGTTGCTTATCACGCTATACTTTTCAAAGGTATAGCAAGTTTATTTGTAAGGTTTAAGGAGAAATAGATGAGTTTTCGTGAGCTTTTTACTCGTTGGTGTGAATGCGTTTCTGACCCAGCCTTAAAAGCGGAATTAAGCGAAATGAAAAGCGAAAATAACGAAGCGTGCATTGAGGATGCGTTTTATCAAACGCTTGAATTTGGAACGGCGGGTTTAAGAGGCGTTCTTGGCGCAGGCACTAACCGTATGAATATTTATACGGTAGGACAAGCTACTCAGGGAATTGCCAACTATATCAATAATCTTCCTTCTTCCGATAATTCAGTTGCAATTTGCTATGACTCACGCATAAATTCAGAGTTGTTTGCCCAAAGGGTTGCCTGTGTTTTGGCTGCTAATGGCATTCGTTCTTATATATATCCTCGGCTTGAGCCAACACCTGCTCTTTCGTTTGCTACGCGCAAGCTTGGTTGCTGTATCGGTATTAACGTGACTGCTAGCCATAACCCCAGTCAGTACAATGGCTATAAGGTATATGGGCCTGATGGTTGCCAAATTACCGCTGAAATTGCTGACAGTATTACCTCTGCAATTTCTTCAGTTGATATCTTTGATGATGTCAAAACTATGGACTTTGCCGAAGCGCAAACCGCAGGGCTTGTTTGTTTTATTGAGGAAGAAATTCTTGATGACTATTTAGATGCGGTATATGAGCAAAGCGTCTACGACAAAGACCCAAGCAATCTCAAAGTTGTTTATACTCCGCTCAACGGTACCGGTCTTGAGTGTGTAACAAAGATCTTGAATCGTATTGGGGTTACGGATATTCATGTTGTTGAAGAACAGGCTATGCCTGATGGGCATTTCCCAACGTGTCCTTATCCCAATCCTGAGAATCGTGATGCACTAGAAAAAGGTATCGAACTTTGCGAAGCGGTGCATCCTGATCTACTGCTAGCAACTGACCCTGATGCAGACAGGGTAGGAATTGCAGTAAAGGACAACGACGAATATCAGCTCTTAAGTGGCAATGAAGTAGGGGTGTTGCTTCTTGATTTCATCTGTCGCATGAAGCAAGAGCAGGGTATTCTTCCCGAAAAGCCCGTTGCGGTAACTACCATTGTTTCAACTTCCTTGGTTGATGATATTGCGCAAACTTATGGGGTAGAGGTTCGCCGTGTTTTGACAGGCTTCAAATACATTGGTGGCGTTATTGCAGAACTTGAAAAAGGCGGATGTTCTGATCGCTTTATTTTTGGCTTTGAAGAAAGCTACGGTTATCTTGCGGGTACGCATGCTCGTGATAAGGATGCAGTTGTTGCTAGCATGCTTATTTGCGAAATGGCGGAATACTATCGTTGCCAAGGCAAGAATTTGTATCAAGCCATGAAAGATATCTATGAAACTTACGGCTATCACTACAATCAAACGCTTTCGTTTACCTTCGAAGGAGTGAGTGGTTCTAAAAAGATGAGTGAGCTTATGACGGCTTTCCGTACTACTTCTCCTGATTGCATTGGTGGCTTTGATGTTGTTTCGGTTCTTGACTATCAACAAGGGGTTGGCAATCTTCCCAGCGCCAATGTTATTGAATTCAACCTTGATGGCAATCACAAAGCAATTGTTCGCCCAAGTGGCACGGAGCCAAAGATCAAGGTATATGTATTTGCTGTGGGTAAATCTGCCGAAGATTCAAAAGCATGCGCAGAAAAAATTATCAGTGATATGTCAGAAAGAATGAGCTAGTGAGCAGTGACGAAAATAAAAAGTACCATCTTATTTCGGTAGAGCCCTCTTCGGCGGAAGTCTCTACCGATGATACTTCTGTTCAAAACGGAGAGCAGAGGTTTACTTCTTCTTTGTCCGAAGCGCCAGGGGTGGAGCGAGAAGGTATATCGGTTGAGAAGGCGGTTTCTTCTGGCGAAAATGAGCGCGCGCAACAGGTGGAACAAGCTCAATCAGCTCTGCATGCTCAACAGGCGCAACGGGTACAACCAGCGCACGCTCAACAGGCGCAACAGGTGCCATCAGCATCGCACGCACAACAAGCGCAACAAGATCTCCAAGATCTTGTTCAAAAAGAGCTTGATGAACAAATAGGCAGAGACCCTAATGTTCCCCTTGCCAATATGCGAGTTTTCATCATTGTTGCTCTTTTGCTTATAATTGCGGGCTTTATTATCTATTTTGTATTCTTAAAATAGAGTGTAGTGGTTTATTGATTCAGGCAAAATCAACGGAGTAGTTGATGGAAGAAAAAGAACATCGAGGACGCATTTCATTTGCGCAATATTCTAATCGAGTACGTTCAGCCAAAAGAGTTCGAGCTGTTTTCATTGGCGTACTGGTTCTACTTATTGTATTTTTGATAGCGCTCGGTGTTGCGGTTGCTCTGCTCTTTACTACCTTACAAAATCCAACCGTTAAAACTTCAGCCCAAGATGACGCAACACTTCTTATACAAGAAACTGAAAATACGCAGACATCGCGTGCTTCCTCAGAAGTGGTTAACCTTGTCTCACTCATGGGGCTTTCACGTCAAGATGCCTTAGCCAAGATAGCGCGTGGCGCCATTGTTGAGGCAGAGACAAATATCAATGATGGTGGCCTTAAAAAAGATCTTTCGCTTTCACTTACTGATGAAAAAGGCGACGAATTATCCGGAACGCCTTCTGCTTCTATTAAGCTCGACGGTCAAGGTTTGGTAGGCGCTGCAACCTATAGTGCGCCGTTAGATGCACTCGGTTATGGCTCAATTTCTTTTGTCGATGCTGTTTCCAAATACAAGGTGGTAGATAACGTTTTGACCGCTGTTGGTCTGACTAACTACAGTTCAGAATCTCTTATACTTCCCGATAGAAGTAAATATTCCACTTATGAATCTGACAATAAAACACTCAAAGCTGAAACATATACCTTCTCGGGAATGTCAGAACAAAGCGAAGGTGTCTATTCTTGGACGGCAACCCTGCACTATGATTATGCTCAGGCCAACAAGACCAGCAACTTAGCGAATACCGTACGAAAAATTAGCGTTTCGATTCGCAAAAATTAAGTACAGACGCTAAATTTCGTCCATGATTCGGGTGACCCATTTGTGGCGAATTAGTGATGATATGGCCAAATAGTATTTCTCAAAGAACCCGTTGTTATTTGTGGTATGATCATCAAGCTGAAAACAAGAGAAGGTAATCCTTCCACCTGGTTTGGCTTTATTGCTGATGGGTCACGTTAATATGTTTTTCCTTGTTAAGGATTGAACTGTGACCTGCAATAATTTGCAGGTTTTTTGTTTTTGGTACGAATGGTTCGTGCATGGTTGCACCAAAAGATTCAAGAGAAGGAGGTGGGCACCATAGCAGCTCAAGAACCACGTCTCAATGAAGAGATTAGAATCAAGGAATGTCGCTTGATTAGCTACGATGGCTCTCAGATGGGTATTTATCCTATTGAGCAAGCTCAGCGTATCGCCGATGACGAGGGCTACGATTTGGTAGAAATTGCCCCTCAAGCGCAACCTCCCGTTTGCCGTATTATGGACTACGGAAAGTTCAAGTATGATCAGGCAATCAGGGCTAAGCAGGCGCGCAAAAATCAAAGTAAAGTTGAAACTAAAGAAATGAAGTTTCGCCCCAAAATTGATGTGGGCGACTACACCACCAAAAAGAAGCACGTACTTCGCTTTTTGGAAGCAGGATCTAAGGTCAAAATTACCATCATGTTTAGAGGTCGTGAAATGTCACACCCAGAACTTGGTTTGAGTATTTTAGAGCGTCTTGCTGAAGACCTTAAAGATGTTGCCGTTATTGAAAACCAACCAAAGATGGAAGGACGCAACATGCATATGCTTATTGCTCCTTTGCCAACTACGGTTAAAAAGAAGAAGGATGAACAAGGAAAGGATGGCGCTCATGCCTAAAATGAAAACTCATTCCGGTACTGCAAAGCGTTTTCGCGTTACTGGTTCCGGTAAAATTATGCGTTCCAAGGCTTACAAGAGTCACATCATGACAAAGAAAAGCCAAAAACGTAAGCGTAATTTCCGTCATGACACTGAAGTTGCATCTGCAGATAACAAAGTTATCGCACGCAATCTTGGTCTTCGATAGTAGTAGGAGGAAGCTAGTATGCCTCGTGTAAAACGCGCTGTTTCTGCGCATAAAAAGCGTCGTACCGTTCTCAATCGCGCTAAAGGTTATTATGGCGCAAAGTCACGTTCTTATCGTGCTGCTAAAGAGCAGGTTCAGCATTCTCTCCAGTATGCTTACCGTGATCGTCGTAACAAGAAGCGTGAAATCCGTCGTCTTTGGATTACCCGCATCAATGCAGCTGCTCGTCTCAACGGACTTTCTTATTCTGTTTTCATGAACGGCCTTAAGAAGGCTGGCGTTGAGCTTGACCGTAAGGTTTTGTCGGATATGGCTGTTAATGATCCTAAGGCTTTTGCTTCACTTGTTGAGGTTGCTAAAAAGGCTCTTTAAGCTTTATATAGATTCAGATTTTTTGAAGACCTCTGGCTTAGCGCCAGGGGTCTTTTTCAAATAAGTGGGGTTTTTCTTGGTAGTCGCTATACGGATCGTAGCCGTCATCGTCCTCATTGATTGCCCTTATTTTTTCAGCAGGTTTTGGTGTCTGCTTGGGTGATTTGCTTGAATCTTTGCTTGATTGAGGATCCTGAGAATTCAACGGCGTGGTATAAGGAACAAGGGTATAACGTGCGCTTTTGGTGTTGTTGTCATCCATGAATAGTCCTCATCGTCCTAAATGGGTTAAAGCTAATTAATTTATACCCCATAAACCTCTTTATTTGTCGTGTTACTATACATTTCGTAAAAGAAGAGAAAGGAATTTCATGAAGGTCGAAAAGATCAATGAAATTGATGGAGATGTCGAACTTAAAATTACCGCTGATGCAACTGAGGTTGATAAGGCTTTTGACGAAGGGCTTCAGATCTTTATTTCCCAGTATGAAGTTGAAGGTTCTGAAGATGATGCTCCAGTGCAAAGAATTATGAAGGCCTTGGGCGCCGAAGAAGGAAGAGATGCTATTACATCAGCCGTAATTAACTTCTTGCTTCCCTTTGCCCTTGAAGAAGCTGACATTATTCCGATGACTTCATCAAATGTTAATGCTGAGGCTGACCCTAAACAAGGTGAATCCTTTACGTTTAGTGTTACCGTTTTGCCTAAACCATTTTTCGAATTGAGTGACTACACTCCGGTTGAGGTAAGCGTACAAGGCCGAGGTGAAGTTACTGAGGCAGACATTGACATGCAGGTTCATATGCTTGGCCATGAATTTGCAACGGTAAAAGTTGACCCTGAAACAGGCGAAGAAGAGGTTATTGAGCCCACTATTACTGATGAATGGGTTAAGAATACGCTTCAGGGAACCGGCGTTGATAGTGTTGAACAGCTTCGTGCGCAGTTCCGTGAAACGTCAGAGCGTGTACGAAATGAGCAGTTCGAAAACTCAAAAATGACGGCGATTATGGCTGAATATGCTAAGCGTTTTACCGGTGAAATTTCTCCTAAGATGACTGCTGCCATGACTGATGACATGTATGAAGCCTTTAAGATGCAACTTGAAAGCGAAGGCATGTCTTTGATGGACTTCATGCTTCAGCAGAAGACAGATGAAAAGCAGATTCGCGCCTCCCTTGCTACGCAGGCTGAAAATCAGCTCATTCAGGGATTTGTTCTTGATGCAATTTTCCGTCATCACAAGCTTAAGCTTGAGCTTTCTGACTTGATGAATGCGCTCGGTAGTCTTGCTCCAGGGGATGAAGAAGATGCGTTTGAGGCTATGCAGAAAACCGGTAGGGTATTTCTTCTTAAAGAAGGTGCTTCTCGTATGAAAGCTGCAAATTGGCTGTTGGAGAATTCGAAAATCAATATTATCGAATAGATAATTTCACTATTTGGTGTTGAGGTTTAGCTTGTAACGTTGAGATTTTAGTCAGCGAAGCAACATTGTGACAGAGTTTAGCAAGTCGGCTCATCGTCTTGCTTGCAAATATCTTTGTTAAAGCAAAATACCTAGCAAAGTGCATGTACTAAATGAAAACAAAAGGGAAATATTGGAACTTACCAATGTTTCCCTTTCTTATATTTTTGTTTTGTGGAGGCATTTTTCGTTTTGTGGTGGCGCGGTTCGATTGCTCACTAAGATAAACGCGGGTGCTGTTTTCGGTTGCCTGATAAGGTAACGGTGACGGTGCGTTCAGTAACCGTTCTTTTGACGATCATGCTTTGTCTAGCTTTCGTTAGCAAGAACCGTCAAGGCCTTTTCCTGAATTTCAATATCAAGAGAAGAGAACGAGAAGGCTTCGCCATCTATTTGTGTGGGCGGAACATGGTCGAATTCAATTGAGATTTTCTTTGCTCTTTCAAAACGTACTTGCGGATGGTTAACATGTCCTCCGTTTTTTGCTTTCAAAAACGTCTTAGTTGCCTGGAAGGTGGAAAGCGGGGGAATGGCATAACAGATATCAAGATATCCATCATCAAGTTTTGCTTTAGGGCAAATTGAAAAGCCCCCACCATATGTTTTTCCGTTTTGTATTGCTAAGAGATAAAACGAGAGCTCCTGCGCATCTTTGTTGTCAAAAGATACTCTTGCTTTATGGATATCAAGGTGGTTTGTGAGTTGGTTAATTCCGGCCTGTAAGTACAAAATAGTGCCACTGCGCCCGGTCTTTTTTCTTAATTCCATGGTTTCAAGCGCAATAGCTGCATCAAGGCCAAAGGAAATGGTTTCAGCGCAATAGACATCGTTTACTTTGACTATATCGATTGTCTTTTCTTTTGTTTGAAAGAGTTGCTCAAGAGATTCTTTGGGGTTGCGACTCATGGAAAGGCTTCTTGCAAAATCGTCGCCATTTCCACAGGGAATAACGCCCAGAACCGGCCTTTGCTCTTTGGGTAGCTTCATTAGGCCATTGACCGACTCATGGACAATTCCGTCTCCGCCAAGGACGATTACCGTTTGAAATAGAGAACCCATTTCGTATGCTATGGTTGTTCCGTTTTTTTCGCTTATGGTATGAATAACTTCAAGAGTTGGGTTGTTCGGCTCTTGTGCAAGTGTTTCTTTTAGCTTGACGACTGCTTTTGCGGCTACTTCAGCTGCTTTGTTGTTGCGAGCGGTTGGATTGACAATAAGAAGCGTGTTATTAAACATGTTATTTTCTTTGTTCGTGATTAATTTTCTTTTATTGTAATTCAAGTGCGTAATGGATATACCATAAGAAAAAAGATAGGGGAAAGAAGAGGGAAATAATGAGTAAAAATCCTGCTGCAATATATGATTCAGTATCCTTTACAACTAATTTTTTGATGAAGGAAGATCTGCCAAATATTTTTAGAAGCAGTTTCTCGATTAAAAATTTCCCGCTTGCCAAACGCCTTGATCTTTTCGCGGTAGTTGAACCTAACAAAAAAATTCTTTTGTTTGATTTGGGCAAAGAAGTACTGTGTGGTACCGAAGGGCTTGATTGCTTGGTTGAGAATTTCCATGTGCCCTGGTCTTCGGTAGAGATTGTTCTTTCTCATTTTCACGATGATCATGACGGCTGTCTTCAATATTGTGTCGAAAAAGGCGTCACTAAAATCTATCACGGCCCTCGTATTCCGTATTCAGAAAAAAATAAAGAAGCCTTTTTGAGGCGCTCTGGTACGTTGCGCCAGGGAGATGTTGGCCTAGAGGAATATGTGGATTTCTTTTTGCAAAAAGACCGGTTTCCTTCAGAGGTAGAAGCGCTTTTACAAGAAGTACACGAAGGGCATGTTTTTTCTATTGCAGGCTACAATTTTAAGGTAGCCTATACACCTGGTCATACTCCTGAGCATATCTCTTTGTATGAACCTGATAAGAAAATATTATTTGCGGGAGATTTCGTATTAGAGGCATCCCCTGGAGTTATGCAATTTATTCCTGAGGCTCATCTTCTTGATAGGTATTTAAAGGCGCTTCATTGGGCTTACGATGAAAAATTCAGCGCTCTTTATATGTCTCATCGCGATTCGTTATTTGATTCAAATGAGATAAATACGCTTATTTCTAAGCAAATAGCTTCTTATCAGCACCCATTAGATAAGGTTATGAGTCAATTTTCAGAAGGCGAATGGCTTGATGCTTATGAAGTGGCGCAACGCTATTGCTCAACTTATAAGGGTGGCTTAGCTGGTCTTGTGGGTGATCCGCGTATTCGCAAAGTTTCCAATATGTATGGGTATCTTGATTATCTATACGAAAAAGGCCATCTTAAGCATGATATTTCATCTGATGGTCGTGATATGTATGCTCTGCCTTAGTTTTTTTGATAGCTACCTAGATTTGTTGCAGGGATGTGAACAGGATTTTGTGCAGATGAGTATTTGCACAAGCGCTTGATCATTGAAATTGTCTATCTGAACGCTCGCAAGCCTTGGTTTGTCATTTTTAGGTGCCATTTGTGGTTGAGTTTTTGCGTGTTTAGAGAAATATTATTTTAGGTATTGCAACAATTTTGTTATCCCATATAATAACTACTTGCGCTTGGTGGGTATAGTTCAGTTGGCTAGAATGCCAGATTGTGGCTCTGGAGGTCGTCGGTTCGAGTCCGATTACCCACCCCAGCGC
>CAVABR010000037.1:0-13160 GCA_963586955.1 bacterium | reverse complement strand
TGCTTTTTTGAGAATTTAGGACAAATTCGCAAAAATGGGGGATAATTTGGCGTGCTTCTTCAGGCGAACAGGCTATATTAACTACGCTCTTTGGCCTACGCTTTATCCTTAAAGGCAATTTGTGGACATGTTCATGAATTTTGTTACCCATAAAGGCAAAAATAGGTATAAAAAAGTCATTTTCACCACCAAAATAGGCTTATCCATAGACCCAACCTATCAATATTTAGAAAAAAAATAGGGAAAATTTGGACAAAGTCTAACTACTGACCGTGCCAACAGCAATAACAAAAGAGGATACTAGAACAGTACTATTTTTTCTACGGTAAAAACGAAGTATTCTTTTCCGAAACGCATACTTCGTTTTGCTCGTAGATTGATTTACGTTCCAGACAATGAAAGGAGATTTCTGTATGACAACTACAGAAAAACTCAATGGCTATGGTCCTCTTGCAGGCGTTAAAGTTGTTGAACTCTGCGAATGGGTAGCTGCTCCTGCTGCAGTACGTTGCCTCTCTGAAATGGGTGCAACCGTTTACAAGGTAGAGCCTCCTTATGGTGATGCTCAGCGTACCCAGGGTCCTGGCTTTGGTTGTGAGCAGACTGATCTTGAAGATCCTACCATCGACCTTAACAACACTAACAAAAACTGGCTCGCTATTAACTTGAAGAGCGAAGAGGGCATGGGCCTCATGAAGAAGCTTCTTGCTGACGCTGACGTTTTTGTTAACAACATGCGCGACAAAGCTCTTATCAAGATGGGTCTTGACTACCCAACCTTGAAGAAGGAATTCCCACAGCTCATTTGGGCACAGATGCGTGGTTATGGTGAGTTTGGTCCTGAAAAAGACAGCCCTGGATTTGACGCTGTATGCTGGGCTGCTCGTGGTGCTGTTGCAAACGTTTTCCGTGAGGACGGAGAATCTCCTGCAATCGCTCCTCAGGCATTTGGTGACTACAACGTAGGTCATATGCTTGCAACTGGTGTTTTGGCTGCATTGTTCAACCGTACTCGTACCGGCAAGGGTGACAAAGTTGTAACCAACCTTTATGCTGGCGCTATTTGGGGTGGCAACATCGGTATCTGCGCTACGCAGTTCGGTGCTCCTTATCCTAAATCACGTAAGCACGTTCCAAACCCATTCAATAACACCTATCGTACCTATGACGAAAAGTGGATCTACATCTGCATGCCTCAGTACGACAAGTATTATCCAATGATGATGGGTCTCTTCGGATACGAAGATCAGATTGACAACCCAGACACCAACAACCTTACTTCTTTGAAGGCTTCTGGTAAGAACGTTGAAGTTATTCAGTGGCTTGAAGAAGCATTCGCTAAGAAGACCTTTGATGAGTGGATGGATATCTTCAAAGAGAACCAGGTTCCTGCTCAGAAGTGCTTCCGTTACACTGACGTTGTTAAGGACGAAGAGGCATATGCAAATGACGCATTGCGCATGGTTGAATATGACGCATGGGGCAAGCGCGCACTTCCTATGACTCCTCTCCGCTTTGAATCTGCTGGTGATCCTCCTGTAATCCTTTCTAAGCCAATCGGTTATCACACCGCTGAGATCATGAAGGACTACGGCTACACCGACGACCAGATCAAGGCAATGGACGAAGACGGTGCAGTAGTTGTATACAAGGGCGAAGAAATTGAAGATCGCATCTTCGTTTCTAAGCGCCAAGCTGAAGGTGCTGCTCCTTGCAACTGGTAAATCGTTTACGGTTTACAACACTAAGTACAAAAGAAGAGACGCTTTGCGCGTCTCTTCTTTTGTTACGGCCTGCTTTTAGCTTGCAAGCCACATCCTTGGGTTGTAAGCCCCTTAAAACCTGCTAAGCAAGCTTCTGGATAAGCTCAACCATGTCTTTGCCAAGTTGTTTTGCAACTACTGGTGCAATCTCGTCTTCTTCAACGCTTCGGCGCCAACGAGGCTTTCCGTCTTTCATGCCTGCCATCAAGGAGCCCGTAATACTTGATGCAATAACAGGACCTTCAGGACGAGGATGCACGGTAAGGGTTTCATGCGTTGCCCAGAACTGGCGCATAACTTCATTGGTAGCTTCTGCACCACAGTTATCCAAACCAGACATAGTTAAATAGCCCGTTACCTTGCCTTTCAGTTGGTTAGCAACCATATGCATAGGGCGGGTACGATCCATGAAACACTTGGTGCGGGCAGTTACGTTACTGAAGTAATCAGGAGAGCCTAAGATAATGCCGTCAGCTTCAAGCATCTTCTCTTTGAGCTCGGTCATATCGTCATCGATGGTGCACTTAGGGCCAAAGAGGCATTTGTTGCATCCAACGCAGTATTCAATATCAAGTTCGGATAGTTCTACTAGTTCAGTTTCTGCGCCTAACGCTTTTGCTTCGTCTAAGGCGCACTGAAGCAGTTTTGCGGTATTTTCGCCAGCGCGATGACTACCATTGATTGCAAGAATTTTCATAACCCCTCTTTTCAAAAAATGTGTTTCTAGGCGTGAGTAACGTGGGCAGAACGCCCGGAATGAAAGTGCCAAAGAAACTCGCTTGTTCAGTGCTTCTATTTTACCAGCGAAACAAAACGCTGTGAGCCGGATCAGCAAAATAGAGTAGACGCTTTTCCACGTAATAGAAAAAGTGTTGGAAAAGTAACATGTTCAAAGGCGGTCAATTTGGTAAAACTGTTGACCAATGCAAGGCTCTGTTGGTCAAAGGAGCGGTTTTGTTGCTACACAAAAAATGAAAGAATTGTATCCTTATAAGAAGTGGTTTTCACTAAATGGCGCGCGCAATAGCTTGCGCGCAAATTTTTATTTAACTGCATACTTAATTGCATATAGAACATGATATTCCGCTTGGGGGTGTCGCTGAATTTTGTCAGCGTTGATTGTGGCGGAATATTTACAGGGGGTTTAAAGTGGATTTTGCAATTAGTCCCTATCACGAAAAAATGTTGGGGGCATTTCGTGAGTTTGGGGAGGCTGTATTTACGCCAGAGAGAGTCCTTCAATGGCGAAGAGACCAAGGTCTTCCTGATGACATAGTTAAAGGTTTTGCTAACCTGTACTTCAGTTTTGAAACGCCAACAAAAGAAAAGCCGTTTTCCTTGAGCGTGATGTCGCAAGCGCTTATTTTGGAGGAGCTTTCGCGTTGCGCGGGAGCAACGCTTCCATTCCAAAATGACCTGTTCAACTTACAAATTATGGGAGGGTTCGCCGACCAAGGAGAATTTTCTAAAGTGCTTGAGGATTATCGCAAGACGGGCAGACTTATGTTTTCGCTTGCTATCTCTGAGCCTCATGCCGGTTCTGACTCTATGAACATGAGAACCTCAGTGCAAACGGTAGAGGGCAAGCTTCTCCTTAATGGCGAAAAGACTTACGTCAACAACGGCGAATATTCGCCTAATGTTATTGTGGCGGCAATTGATAAGGACGAAAAAAATCCGGGGAAATATCCACCGTTGTCGTTCTGGTTTGTTCCACGGTGCTTAAAGGGAATTCGCGCCTATCCAATCAACAAAATTGGTCAGTCTATGCTTCCGTTTGCTTCTATGTCATTCGAAGGTGTTGAGCTACAACCTGAATATCGTCTTACCGGAAACGATGGTGGATTCAGGCACTTGTTTAAGTTGCTTGAATTCGGGCGCGTGTTTACCTGTGCGTCATCGTTGGGTATGGCTCAGGCGGCAATGGAAGATGCCATTGAATATGCGCGTTCAAGGCAGGCGTTTGGCGTGCAAATTAGTTGCTTTCAGCAGGTAGAACAGATGCTCACTGACATGGAAGTGAGTTTGATGAACATGCGTACCATGCTTTATCGTGCGGTTTGGACGATGGAGAATGAGCGCCCTGACAAACGTCTTTCAGTTGCTTTGATGAAGCGTTTTATTCCGCAGGAAGCAACGCGCGTTGCAAGTATGGCAATGCAAATCTTGGGCGGGCGTGGCTATACGGAATCGTCGCGCGTGAGCCAAATTTGGGAGGATTGCAGGGGTAATCAGATTGCAGAGGGGACGGATCAAATTATGGTCTACATTGCGGCTCCTTTGATTTTGGATAAGTACGAGAAAAAGGAAACCATTCATTAAGGTTGGATAAACTTCGGGTAGTATAAGAGTTAAAATTATATTGCTGTATTGAAGGCTTGAACGGTTAGCCTCTTAAAAAGAAAGGCTGTGCTTAAAGAATATGAGCAAACTCAAACAAAGTACGAAAAATTACATTTATGCGCTTATTGCTAACCCTGTTACCACGCTTATCTTGATTGCCATGATGCAGGCGGGTGCAGGCATGCTCAACCTCATTGGTGTTGGCGTTATTGGATATGGTATCTTTCTCTACTTCCTTTTCCAAGGAATTCGCTTAGACGTTATTGCCTATCGTGCTCGTAAGGCTGCTAAAAACAAGAAGAAAAAGAAGAAGCGCTAATCAGGCAAAGGTAACTAAAGACCCCGTATGGGGTTTTAGTTGAACCATAATAACCGCTTACGGGTTATAGGAAAAAGTGTTGATGAAATAGGTATATAACCGCAGATAAAGACCCCTTTTGGGGTCTTTTTAGTTGGTCTGCATCAACTACTTACTCGGAAAAAACGTGTTGATACTTTCCAATAAAACCCCAGTTAAATCAAGGAAAAACGAGTAAAGAAGTTGGAGTAAGTGAAAGAGAAGTTGGCGCAAATGAAAGGGGGAAGACTGGGTTATAAGCGGGCTATGGCCAGAAAAATTAAAAAAGCCAAACAAGTTGTTTGGCTTTGCGTTTTAAATGGTGCGCCGTGAGGGATTCGAACCCCCGACGTACTGATTCGTAGTCAGTCCCTCTATCCAGCTGAGGTAACGGCGCATATAAGCTTTTCAGCGCAAATCATTTTCGCAGTATTTATTCGGCGTGTCAAACATTTTTTTTGAAATATGTAGATACCGTTAACGTGGCCAGAAGGTTCTGGTTGAAAATTTAAGCCAAATATTTAGGAATATCCCAGGTAATAAGGCATTTTGGCCTGCCAAATACTGCATGCGCAATGCCCTTTAAATTTCCAAGCAATTAATTCGGCAAGGCGCCCTAAAAACTCACGAAATTCAAACAAATTTTAAAAGTGTATTTCTATTACATGTCGCTTTAGTTGTGTAAAGCAATCTTTGGCTCTTATAGGGTAAAATTAGGGCTTGCAAATGAAAGGAAAAGCGCATGGACAATCCAAAAGTTAGCGATGCAAACAAAAACCGCATCATTAATGAAGAGCATCGCATTGCACTGTATGACAATTTCGTTTCGGTCAACTCTGTTGATACTTCGCTCTATGAGCAGTATCCCATCAAGCGTGGCCTTCGTAATAATGACGGATCGGGTGTTATTGCAGGAGTAACCAACATCTCTAACGTTCACGGTTATATGATGAGCGAAGGAGACAAGGTTCCTTCGGAAGGTAAACTCACCTTCCGTGGCTATGACATTTATGACCTTCTTGGCGGTGGCGACACCACTAAGCGCTGGGGCTTTGAAGAGGTAGCCTATCTGTTGCTCATGGGCAACCTTCCTACGCAATCACAGCTCGATACCTTTATTGAGGCTATCGATAGTGAACGAGAACTTCCTGAAGGATTTACCGCTTCCATGATTATGAAGGCGGCTTCCGAAAACATCATGAATACGCTTTCTCGTTCGGTTTTAATGCTTTATGCGGATGATCCTAGTTCAGAAGAGCGCTCTTATGAGCATGAAATTACCACGGCAATTTCTTTGCTTTCGCGCCTGCCTCGTATCATGGTTTTGGCTTATTACGCCAAGCGTGCTACCTATTACAACGAATCAATGATCATGCATCGTTTTATTCCGGGACAAAGCACCAGCGAAACCATTTTGTCCATGTTACGCCCTGATAGACAGTTCACTCCTGAAGAGGCGCGCATGCTTGATATCATGATGTGCCTTCATGCAGAACATGGTGGTGGTAACAACTCAACCTTTACCTGCCGTGTGCTTACTTCTTCTGACACTGATCCATATTCTGCTTATGCAGGAGCCATTGGTTCTTTGAAAGGCCGTAAACACGGTGGCGCAAACCATCAAGTTTTGGCAATGCAAAAAGAAATCAAGGAAAACGTTAAGAATTGGGAAGACGAAGACGAAGTTGCTTCCTATCTTGCCAAGATTGTAAACAAGCAGGCCTACGATAAAACTGGCCTTGTCTATGGTATGGGTCATGCGGTATATACGCTTTCTGACCCTCGTGCGGTAATTTGTAAAGAGTTTGCCACCAAGCTTGCCAAGGGAACAGAATTTGAGGCTGAACTCAACTTGCTCAAGAGCATTGAGCGCTTGGCTCCAGAGGTTATTCTGCAAGAAAAGGGCACCAAGAAAGATATGTGCGCCAACGTTGATATGTATTCTGGTTTTGTCTATTCCATGATGGGCATTCCGGTAGATTTGATCACGCCACTTTTTGCCTGCGCACGTATGTCAGGTTGGGCAGCGCATCGTTTTGAGGAACTGGTTTCAGGCAAGCGAATCATTCGTCCTGCGTATAAAACGTCGGTTAAACCTAAAGAATACTTGCCTATTGAAGAGCGCTAATATATACTTCTTGCGCGCTTAGCTTTTGTTTTGCGCTTGTGTGCCAACGTGGCTCAGATGGTAGAGCAACGCACTCGTAATGCGTAGGTCGCGGGTTCGAGTCCCGCCGTTGGCTCCATAAAACACCAGGTCAGACAATTATTTGTCTGACCTTTTTGTTGTGGGCGTGCGTGAGCAAGGCAAAAGGTGGGCAAGGGTTGAACTTAGCCAAGCGTAAAAGATGGTCTGGAGCAAAGCTTGAGGAAATTCCAAATTTTAGAGCCATTGGCCTATCGGCAGAAAAAACGTGTCTGCCATTAGAACCATCCTGCAGTGTTCGGGTATAGGCAGAAAAACGTGCCTGCCATTTGATCTATCCCATAGTTTTTGGGCTATCGACTGAAAACATGCCCGTGACGTGCCTGCACAAAGGTATTTTTTTGAATTTAACAACACATATCACAAGCAAATAAAACACTCCTGTTACAGTTTTTCTTGTTTCGTTGCGCTTTCCAATTCAATGGTTTAGAAAAGAAAAGTTGCTAAAAAGAAAAATTGCGAAAATTAAGATCAAATAGCCAAGAAAGGGGCAGACTGAATGCGAATTATCGCTTATTTGAAAAAGTCTAAAATCGCCCTGCTCTTAATTGTTCTTCTTCTGATTGTTCAAGCGTTTGCTGACTTGTCTCTTCCGCGTTATACCTCGGATTTGGTTGATGTGGGCATTCAGCAGGGAGGCGTTGAAGATGCCACCCCTTCGGTAATGAGCGAATCAACCTTTAACTATGTATGTATGTTGTCGTCTTCTGACGCAGATGAACAGCTCTTTAAGGATTCGTACGCTAAAAACGAAGAAGGCAGATATGAGCTGACAGAGCAAGGTCAGAAAAACCGCGAAGAAATCAATAGCAAAATTGCGCTTCCGTTGGTAATAGTGAGTTTTGCTGACCAAATTTCACAAAATGCCTCATCTCAGGCTTCAACATCATCTTCTGCGCAAGCTTCCACATCGTCTTCCGTATCAACTTCCGATTCTTCGCAAGCTTCTGCCTCGTCTTCGTCTTCTGCGCAAATACAAAGCTTTAACTTGGCAGATTTATACCAAGCATACAGCGCCGGCGTTATCTCAAAAGCGCAGATCAATTCTTTGGTAGACCAGGCACGTGCTTCGTTTGGCTCTATCGATGATTCATTGATAGAACAACAAGCAATCAGCGCGGTAAAAGCCGAATATGAATCGCTCGGCATGGATATGGGCGCACTTCAGCTGAATTATCTGATTTCGATTGGTCTTCAAATGCTTGGCGTCACGGCGCTTATGGTAGTAGTGTCGGTACTGGTTGGACTTATTGCTTCACGTACCGCAGCACGCATTGCGGCAACACTGCGTGAAAAATTATTTGAGCGCGTAATTACGTTTTCCGATGCTGAGGTGCAATCATTTTCAGCTGCATCGCTTATTACGCGTGGCACGAATGACATTCAGCAAATACAGATGGTCATAGTTATGTTGTTGCGCATGGTGCTTTATTCGCCCATTTTGGCCATTGGTGGCATCATCATGGTTTCGCAAACGAATGTTTCCATGAGTTGGGTCATCATTCTGGCTGTTGTAGTGATTGCGCTTGCCATTGTGATTTTGATGGCGCTTGCTCTGCCTAAGTTCAAGATGATGCAACAGCTTATTGACCGTGTGAACCTAGTTGCGCGTGAGATGCTTTCGGGTTTGCAGGTAGTGCGCGCATTCGGCCGCCAAGATTACGAAGAGGCTCGCTTTGATCAAGCAAGTCGCAATTTGTACAAAACGCAACTGTTCACTAACCGAACCATGACCTTCATGATGCCAACAATGATGCTGGTAATGAATGCCACTTCAGTTTTGATTGTATGGGTTGGCGGGCATTCAATTGATGCGGGCACCATGCAAACCGGCGACATGATTGCCTTCATTACATACGCCATGGTTATTGTTATGTCGTTTTTGATGATTGGCATGATTGCCATCATGCTTCCGCGCGCTAATGTTGCAGCAGAGCGCGTGAACGAAGTTTTAGAGGCACATTCTTCTATCAAGGATCCCGCACAGTCTTCTTTTGCAGAGATTGATAAAACAGCAGAAGGTCTTCCCGTTTGCTTTGACGGGGTAACTTTTTCTTATAACAAAGACAGCGAACCGGTCTTGCGTGACATCAGCTTTACGGCAGAGCCGGGTTGCACCACGGCCATCATTGGCTCAACAGGTTCAGGAAAGTCTACTATCCTGAAGCTCATCGAGCGCTTTTATGATGTGGGGCAGGGTTCCGTCAGTGTTGGTGATGTAGATGTGCGTTCTATCTCTCAGCATGAATTGCGTAGCCTGATTGGTTATGTTCCACAGAAGGCGTTTTTGTTTTCGGGAACAATCGAAGAGACCATCGGATATGGAATCAATTCTGTGCCCGAGGAAGAGGGACAGACGACGCAGGAGGTAAGTGGCGCGAAAGCGGAACTTTCGGCTGGGAATTTGGCTGGCTCGTCCGAGGGCACTTCGACTGAAAGCGATGCCGGTTCTTCCGCGGGTGTTTCAGCTGATGACTCTGCGGATTCGTCCGCCGAGGCTTCCTCTAGTGTCTCCACAGGCGGACACGTTAATAAGACAATCGAAAAGGCTGCGCAGATTGCGCAGGCTACCGAATTCATCAACGCAAAAGAAAGCGGATTCAATACCCGCCTAAGCCAAGGCGGAACCAACGTTTCTGGCGGACAGCGCCAGCGCCTTTCTATTGCCCGCGCGCTTGCAACGGATGCAAAAATTCTCTTGTTTGATGACAGTTTTTCCGCACTTGACTATGCAACCGATGCTCGCTTGCGCGCCGCACTTGCGCAAGAGGCGGGTGGCAAAACGGTTATCGTGGTAGCGCAACGCATCTCCACCGTTTTGAACGCTGACAAAATTGTGGTGCTTGATGAAGGCGAAATTGTAGGCTGTGGAACCCATAAAGAGCTTCTCGAGACCTGCAATACCTATCAAGAAATTGCTTCCTCTCAGCTTTCGGAAGAAGAGCTGAAGGGAGGTGAGCGCTCATGACTCAGGATCACAAAGAGCAAGAAGGAGTAATTCGCGCAGAAAAGCCTCGGCGTCGAGGCCCAGGTGGGCCAATGGGTGCAAGCCTCAGCGGAGAGAAAGCATCTGACTTCAAGGGCACTATGAAAAAGCTCCTGCATTTCTTGGGAGCTTACAAAATAGCCCTGATTGCTGTCTTGATATTCGCTTTGGGCTCTACCGTGTTTAATATCATTGGGCCAAAGGTGCTCTCTACTGCCACAACCGAACTGTTCAATGGTATCAGTGCCAAAATTGCAGGAACGGGCTTCATTAATTTTGAGGCCGTGGGCATTATTTTGCTTACCACGCTTATCCTGTACGGATTTTCGGCTTTGTGTTCATTCGCGCAAGGTTGGATCATGACGCGCGTGGTACAAAGAACATGCTTTGAACTGCGCCGACGCATTGCGGAAAAAATCGACGCCCTTCCGGTAGGTTACTTCGAAAAAACAAGCACGGGCGATGTGCTTTCGCGCATCACCAACGATGTTGATACGTTGGGCATGAACCTTAATACCAGCGTCACGCAATTGATTACGGGTGTGGCAACGGTGCTTGGTGTGGTTATCATGATGCTGAGCATTAGCCCGATTATGACCTTGGTTGCGCTCATTATCATTCCGGTATCTCTGTTTATTGTTTCGGTAGTTGTGAAACGCAGTCAAAAATACTTCCGTGTTCAGCAAAGTAGGCTCGGAAAAATTAACGGCCAAATTGAAGAAACGTTTTCAGGGCATGCGGTTGTGCGTGCCTTCGGCAAAGAAAAGCAAACGTTGGAGGCGTTTCGTCACACCAATGAGGAACTGCGTGATTCTGCGTGGAAATCGCAATTTTTGTCTGGCCTTCTTATGCCAATCATGACGTTTGTGAGCAACTTGGGCTACGTTGTGGTGGCAGTTGTTGGCGCGCTGTTTGCTATTCAGGGGCGCATTACGGTTGGTGACATTCAGGCATTCATTCAGTACATGAAAAACTTCACGCAACCGCTTACGCAACTTGCGCAAATCTCAAATATCTTTCAGCAAATGGCAGCTACCGCTGAGCGCGTATTCGAATTCTTAGATGCAGAAGAAGAGGAAGAAGAGCCAGCAAAGGTTACTTCTTCACAGGTAACAGGCGATGTCGAATTTGATCACGTCAACTTCAGCTACGAGCCAGGAAAGCCTGTCATTACTGATTTCTCAGCAGAGGTTAATGCGGGTCAGACTGTTGCTATCGTAGGGCCAACGGGTGCGGGCAAAACAACCATGGTCAAGCTTTTGATGCGATTCTATGACGTTGATAGTGGCGCTATTCGCATTGGTGGTCATGATGTAAAAGAATTCGCCCGTGATGATTTGCGTTCTATGATTGGCATGGTTTTGCAGGACACCTGGCTCTTTAAGGGAACTATTAGAGAAAACATTCGTTATGGAAATCTTGATGCAACCGACGAACAGGTAGAGTTGGCTGCCAAAGCGGCATTTGCGGATCATTTTATTCGTACGTTGCCCGGTGGCTACGATATGGAAATAAACGAAGACGCAAGCAATATCAGTCAGGGTCAGCGCCAGCTACTTACCATTGCGCGTGCCATTTTGGCAGATAGGCGCATGTTGGTCTTGGATGAAGCTACTAGTTCGGTTGATACCAGAACAGAAGAGTTAATTCAGCGCGCCATGGATAGGCTCATGGAAGGCAGAACTTCGTTTGTTATTGCGCATAGGCTCTCCACTATTCGCAACGCTGATTTAATTTTGGTAGTTCAAGAAGGCAACATTGTTGAACAGGGTACGCATAGCGAATTGCTCGCGCGGGGTGGCGCTTATGCGGATCTCTACAATTCGCAGTTTGAGGAATAGGTAGGAGCGCCACGCGACGCCAAGTGGCACCGCGTGAAAACTAGAGCGCAAATTAAGACGCAAACTCAAAAAAGATGGTGACTGAGTCTAGCCCGTATGGGGAGTCAGGCTCAGTCGCTTGTTTGTTTCTGACGGTTCGGCTACTTCGGATGCTGTTTAAAAATAATGCGGGGTTTTCGTTTCAGGTCTCCCTATAAAATACGTGACGTTATGTAACTTATATGAAAGTGCGCTTTGCTATGCCAAGAGCAGGGAACCGTCACGGTATAGTGATTTCATCTTATGAAGTACTGAAATTATCCTTGATCAAACGTTAGCGTAAGTGACGTACGACGGAAGCACAGTGAAGCGTAGCGACGTACGATGAAACATTGTGGCGCGCAGTAAAACGCAGTGAAGCGCAAGCCAGAGTGCGACCAAAGGCGCAAGCAGTGCGCAAACAGATTCTGCATGGTTTTGATTCTGCAAGCTTCACCGGGCTGATCAGGGATAGAAATTTGCAAACAGCAAAGTAAGGGGAAGAGCTATGAGCACCTTGTTAGATACTCCAAAGTTAGGATTTGGTTGCATGCGTCTGCCACTTCTTGATCCTAATGATCAGAAGAGCATCGATATTGAGCAGACCAAAGCAATGGTGGATACCTTCATTGAAGCAGGTGGTACCTATTTTGATACTGCCTTTGTATATCATGAGGGCGCATCTGAAACTGCTCTTAAAGAAGCGCTTGTTTCGCGTTATCCTCGTGAAGCTTACACGGTGGCTACCAAGTGTTTGGCTTGGGCATGCTCGACCGAAGAAGAAGCAAAAGCGTGTTTGGATATCTCTCTTGAGCGTATGGGTCTTGACTATGTTGATTTTTACTTGCTCCACAATGTAGGTGGCAAGCGCACTGCCGTGTTTGATAAGTACGGTATTTGGGATTGGGCGCAGGAAATGAAGGCTGCCGGAAAGATCAAGCACGTAGGTTTTTCTATCCATGATGGCGCTGAAACGCTTGATGCAATTCTGAATGATCATCCAGAAATGGAATTTGTACAGCTTCAGGTTAACTATCTTGATTGGGAAGACCCTATTGTTGAGTCTAAAAAGTGCATGGAAGTGGCGCAAAAGCATGGCAAGCCGGTTGTTATCATGGAGCCAGCCCGTGGCGGGCGTTTGGTGGATCTGCCTGCTCGTGGCCAAGAGGTGCTCAAAGCGGTTGACCCTGACAAGAGTCTTGCTTCGTGGGCGTATCGTTTTTGCTACAACCTTCCCAATGTTGTTTCGGTTCTTTCGGGCATGAGCACTCTTGATCAGGTGAAGGAAAATGTACGCGAATGGCATGAGAGCGAACCCTTCAACGAACAAGAAAAGCAGGCACTCAATGAAACGCTTGAGGCTTTGCGTAGCGTGGGAACTATTCCTTGTACGAACTGTCGTTATTGCGTAAAAGAATGTCCCGCCCACGTAAAGATTCCTGAAATCTTGGGCTTGCTTAATTTGGAGACCATGACGGAAAATCGCAAGTTTGTAAAAGACGCTTACCAGTGGCAAGCAGCAGAAGGGTACGCTTCAACCTGTACCCAGTGTGGCTCCTGCGAAGATATGTGTCCTCAAAGTATTGGTATTATCGAACTTCTTGAAGAAGCAGCAGATCGCTACGAGCAAAAGGCTTAAAGCGCGAAAGTCAAACAACTGCATAAA
>CAVABR010000036.1:0-10629 GCA_963586955.1 bacterium | reverse complement strand
CACCACCCACAACAGAGCGCACAGACTTCGCACTGAACTCAAATCCACAAGTCTTAGATCTCATGACTCCCCCTATATTCTTATAAGAGCTCGCCCCTACGAAGTTCGCCCTTGCAAAAGCTTTCGTTTTCTCAGAACTGCTCTTGCAAAACCAAACCCCCTTGCTCGGGGCTAATTCTCTGCGTGGTGAACCTTCAGGTGTTTCCTTAAATTACTCAAGCAGACATCAATACTTTTTTAACGCCTAGCCTTCATGCAAAGAACTCTTCAATTGTTATTCTTAGGATTGATATTCGCGTCATTAAAAATGACGCACTCCTCCTCTTCTTGTTACTCACTTCATTTTATTCTTGCTAAGGGAAACGTACAAGAAAATAACCATGGTCAATTGGAAACTTTCGGGGTGCTTGAATCCAAGCGAAACAATAAGAATCACGCACGGACGTCACGCGCATTACCGCCATATGCTTGCACCCACACAAACATTAGTTTTGATGCACTTATAGCTATATGGTAACAGCGCTCAGAATTCACTCATGTGACACAAGTACGTTTTGCTTTCAGAAGCAAATCAGAAGAGGTTAAGACGAGAAGCACTCAGCGTTTTCAAACTTGCTCTTGATCGCTTCGCTCGCTGTATAGGTCTTAGGCTTCAATCGCTTTCGACCCACACACCGAGCGAAGCGATCCGTAAAAAGACGGAACGATGCAGTGCGACGCATAATGAGCTTGCGCTACACACACGTAATTAATAGGCGCCGTTACTGCAAAATTAGAACTACATGAACACCAAAAACTTGCATAAGCGCAAGCGAATGGTAGGAGCACGGGTGACTTCGAGCTTAATCTCTTCTGATTTGTCCTTAAAGTGAGTAGCTCAGTATTCTAAAACTCCGAACAATATCCGTACTTAATTCTTATTGGTTCGCCTGAAGCGCAAATATCAAGCTTAGCCTTTTCTGATTCGCCCGAAAAACGTCGAGTGTCCTCAGATTGCATTAACCACTAAAACGAACGATAAAAACAGGTGCGCTCACCAGTGTGACACGCAGGACCTTTAGGGTGAACAAGGGCGAGTAGGGTATCGCAGTCGCAATCGTAGCGCAATTCAACAAGCTCTTGAGTATTGCCTGATTCTTCGCCTTTATGCCAAAACTTTTGTCGGCTCCTGCTCCAAAACCAGGTAGTTTTCTCTTCAAGCGTACGACGAATTGATTCTTCATTCATCCAGGCCATCATCAAAACGTCCTTGGAATCAGCATCTTGCACAATACAGGGAATAAGCCCTTGGTCGTTGTAAGTTAGATCTTTGCTATCCATGGTAAATCTCAATCCTTTATTGAACAAAACGATAATAAATGGTTCGCAAACCCCAGTCAGATTCGGTGCTTGCGCCAAATGTATGCCAAATTGCCGGTCCTAAGTCAAAATCACGCCCCATCGCGCCAAACCCACCGGTGTCGTTGATAAGCGCAGTAACAGAAGTACCGCCATAACCTATCTCTACGCTGGTACCCAAAAGGTAGGATTTTTCTGCAGGAACGGCAATGGTATAGGAGTAATTATCCAAAGGAGTTCCCGAAGCAGTAGCAACCCCTATGCTGTCTGAACCATAGGCAGAGGCAAGCCCTACTGTCCATCCTGAATAATCAGTATTTTGAATAACGTCGGTTGTAGCTTCAGAAATTGATTGATCGCCCAGCGTATCTCCGCGCTTTTTGTTGGCCATTTCGCTGGCAAGCTCGTTGTCGCGCGCCACATGATCTCCGGTAGATACCTGATTGCCGATGAGAGGCATTTGCACCGGAAAGAAGGTATACATTGAAATGCCTGATAAAATAACGAAAACAGTAAGAACGGCAAATACTATCATAACGCGCACGGAAGAGCGCGGACCTTTTGCATTTACCGATGATCTTCGGGTGCGAGGGCCTCTTGATTTTACCGGCACTCTTTTAACCTGAGAGCCGTTTGCCCTTGTTGGCGTCAAAGGCTGAGAGTCTTTCGCTTTTGCTGATATATTGCTTGCAGAAGAATTGCCCCGATTCACCGACGTTCTTTGGGCACGCGGGTTTTCCGCCTTCGCCACTACTCTTTGAGTTTGGAGATTATTAGCCTTTGCTGACGCTCTTCGAGTAGGTTTGGTTGCCTTTACTGCCTTTCGAGCACGTGGCTTATTTCTATGTTTATTCTGGCTTGTCACAACTATTGGATTATAAGCGAACTTGAACGCTTTGCGAAAACAGACTTGCCGGGCGCTTATTGTTGTGTTGTATGAGTTATAGGCAAACCTATAGGCGAACTGGTATACCCTGAGCTCGCATGTATTCTTTCACTTCGCGAATGGTAAGTTCCCCAAAATGAAATACGCTTGCCGCTAAAACAGCGTCAGCTTCGCCTTCAAGGATACCTTCGGCGAAATGCTCCAACTTGCCAACACCACCCGAAGCAATGACCGGAATGTTGACCGCCCGAGATACTGCGCGCGTAAGGGCAAGATCAAAACCGTCTTTGCTACCGTCTTTGTCCATGCTGGTGAGCAAAATTTCCCCCGCACCACGCTTGGCTGCTTCTTTTGCCCATTCAATAGCGTCAATGCCGGTGTTTTTTCTGCCACCGTGCACATATACTTCCCATTTGTTGGGGTTGCCCGCAACTTGCTTGGCATCTATTGCGCATACAATGGCTTGCGTACCAAACGCAAGTGCAGCCGTAGTAATAAGCGAAGGGTCAGCAATAGCAGCCGAATTGACCGAGACTTTATCAGCGCCTGCCGCAATCATGGTTCTGATATCGCTAACACTGCGAAAGCCACCACCCACGCAATACGGAAGGTGAAGCTCTTCACTTGCACGACTTGCCATCTCAATGGTGGTTGCGCGACCATCACTGGTAGCAGTGATATCGAGAAAGATTACCTCATCAGCACGCTGTTCGTCATAGCGCTGGGCAAGCTCGATAGGATCTCCCGCATCACGCAGGTTAACAAAATTGACCCCTTTAACAACGCGACCATCTTTAACATCCATGCAAGGAATTACTCGTTTTGTTAGCACTTTAAGCCTCCGAAACTTACTTTCTCTCTTAACTGCGCCTCTTTAAAGCCACTGCTAGCAAAGATTGCAGCATCCATTTTCGCAGTGGTTGTCGCGAACATTCTTTGCCAAAGCATCCTTGGTAGCCTCTTCGCAAAGTTTGAGCGCACAAGGAACATCCAGCGTTTTTTCATATACGGCTCTGCCGGCAATTACGCCTTCAATGGAATCTGCCACCTTAGCAAGCGCGTTGATATCATCAAGATTGGCAACGCCCCCTGAAGCAATAACGGGACGCCCGAAGATCTTTGCAATTTCAACGTAGCGATTGGTATCGATCCCTGTTTGCATGCCATCGCGAGAAATGTCGGTATAGACAAGATGCTTAAAGCCTAAAGAAGCCACGTGAGCAATAAGCTCTTCGGCCGGAACGCCGGCGCCCTCACGCCAACCAGCAACCGCTACTTCGCCATTTTTGGCATCAATGCCGGCGGTAAGCATGTCAGCATATTTTGCAATTGCCTTTTGGGCAAACGCTTCGTCAGTTACCAACGAAGTTCCCAAAACAACACGCGAAACACCTGCTTGATAAAGACGCTCAATAGTCTCAAGGCTTCGAATTCCGCCTCCGACTTCAACCTTTAAAAGCGTGCGATCCATAATGCGCTCGATGATTTCGATATTCTCAGGCACTCCCGAACGCGCTCCATTAAGATCAACCACATGAATCCAGCGAGCACCCATTTCTTCAAAGAGCTGAGCCTGCGCAACGGGATCTTCGTTATATACCGTCACGGCATTGTAGTCGCCCTTTGCTAAGCGAACTGCCTTGCCGTCTAAAATATCAATAGCGGGTAGTAAATCCATTACTTCACCTTTCGTGTTTCTTTATATTGAGCCACTGCATTGATGCTTGGCTGTTTAAGCATTGCCACCTCATCGATACTTGGCTGTTTAAGCATTGCCACCGTTTTGCAAATTCTCAAACTCATACGTCTTAGTGTCTACGCATTTCGGTCAATTGCACCCCAGCCCATGCTTCGTGCTTTCCCAAAGGGACTACGCCTTCTGCGATTCTACGATAGCAAGGAAGTTTTTCAGTACCTGAGCTCCCGCATCTGATGATTTTTCAGGATGAAACTGAACGCCATAAACAACATCATTGACCCTCACTACGCTGGGAAACGTAATGGAATGCGTGGTAGTTGCAATAGTTGCACTCGTTTGAGGGGCAATATAGCTATGCGTGAAATAAAAATGCTCTCCCGGTTCTATGCCAGCAAGAAGCGGACAAGCAAGCGAAGTATCAAATTCGATAGAATTCCATCCCACATGAGGAATTTTGTAGCGACGCTGCGCTTCGTCAAATTCAGGCATTTTTTCAACCGTGCCTTTGAGAAGACCTAAGCCTTCAGAAGTTGCTTGGGCGCCTTCATTTTGCGTGCCTTCGGTTCCTGCGCCAGTCACCGCGCCCGCCTCCGTGCGCACATGCGAAGCCCCTTCGGTTCCTTTCTCAAAAAGCAGATGCTCGCCCAAGCATATTCCCAAAAAAGGCTTACCAGCCTCAATTGTTGCGCGAATTGCCCTCATCTGCCCCGTCTTGATCATGGTCTGCGATGCATCCGCAAAAGCGCCAACACCGGGAAGCACTACCGCTTCAGCACGTGCAATATCTTCGGGATTGTCAGTGATAAAGGCATCGCCACCAACCGCGCGCAAGCCCCGCTCGACACTTTTCAGATTTCCTTTGCAGTAGTCAACAACAGCAATCATTGGCTGTCTCCTTTAAACCTTACAGAAGCCCTTTAGTTGAAGGAAGCTCTTGAGCACTTCGGACGTCAATCTCAAGCGCGGTGCGCATTGCTTTTCCAACCGCCTTAAATGAAGCCTCAATGATGTGATGAGGATTTTCTCCAGAAAGCTCTTTAATATGAAGTGTGACCTCGGCATTTGAGGCAAAAGCTATAAAAAATTCCTTTGCCAGCGTGGTATCAAACGAGCCCAAAAGACCAAACGGAAGATCAACCTCATAGTGAAGCTGGCCACGTCCTGAAATATCAAGCGCTGCCAATATAAGCGCCTCATCCATAGGAAGAAGCTGGAAACCAAAACGCGTTATGCCTCGTTTGTCGCCCATAGCCTTTTTGAAGGCCTGACCCAAAACGATACCCACATCTTCTACGGTATGATGCGCATCAACGTCAATATCTCCAACAGCCTTGACAGACAAATCAAAAAGCCCATGACGGCCAAACGCTTCAAGCATGTGGTCAAAAAAAGGAACGCCTGTATCTATCTGCGTTTTGCCACTTCCCTCAATATCAAGAGAAATAGTGATATCGGTCTCTTTTGTTTTTCGCGAAATAGTTGCGCTTCGTTGCATTTATGCTCCTAAAATCTGGCGAAGTTCCGTCAAAAATACCGCGTTTTCTTCTTCTGTTCCAACAGAAACACGCAAGCAGTTCTCTAAATAGGGCGAATGTGAAAAATCACGCACCAAAACGCCTTTTTCGTACAGCTTTTCCCATACAAGATCCGCCTGAGGAACACGAAGAAGCACGTAATTAGAATCAGAATCATACACGGTGACCTGATCAAGCGAGCGCAATTCATCAATCAAGAACTTCCTCTGGTTGATAATTGCCTCTATCTCTTTTTCAAAAAGAGCGCGCTTTTTGAAAACCGCTTTGCCAATTTCTTGCGAAACAGCATCTACCGAATATGGCTGACGAACTTTAATGAACTCTTTAATAACGTCTTCATGAGCCAGAATATAGCCCAAGCGAACGCCCGCTAAACTAAATGCCTTCGAAAACGTTCTTAAGATCACTAAATTCTTGTGCATCTCAAGATACGGGCGCATGGTAAAACGCGAAAACTCAAAGTAGGCTTCGTCTACCATGACCAGGGCATCAGTTGCCTCAAGCAGTTTCTTTAAAAACGTTTCATTTGCAATTTTACCCGTAGGATTATTAGGGCTTGTCACGATGATATAGTCAATGTCGCCCTGAGAAACGCGGTCTAATACTGCCTGCTCATCGATGTTATATTCGCTATCACGGGCAATATTGACCACGTTCGTTCCCGTTAAATAAGCATTAGCCTCATAGACAGAAAACGTAGGAGGCAAATTCAAAAATGTTCTGCCGGGGCCACCCCAAGCAAGAGCAATATTGAAAAGCAATTCGTCTCCACCGTTACCCAAAAGGATGTTCTCGCGATTAAGCCCGTTTGCCTGCGCAATAAGGTCACGCAACTCATTAGCCAATGGGTCAGGATAGCGATTAAACGAACAGTTTCTTATAGCAGAGCGAATGTCGCGCTGAATTTCTTCAGGAACATTGCTGGGGTTTTCGTTAGCTGACATATAGTGCTCTGCCGGCAAATACTTTGGGTCATAAGGAACGATGCTAGCAAGGCGTGATTGTGAAGCACGTACGGTATCCATAACTTATGCTCACTCCCCCTTTTGCATGTCGCCCATACGCAAGCGAACACTTTGCGCATGTGCCCAAAGGCCTTCGTGATCAGCGATAGTCACAATAGCAGAAGCGTCTTTCATAAGCGCTGCTTTCGAATACTGAATCACGCTTGATTTCTTAATAAACTCATCAACTGACAAGGGGCTTGAGAAATGAGCGGTTCCACCGGTTGGCAGGGTATGATTTGGACCAGCCACATAATCTCCAACCGCCTCGGGCGTCCATTCGCCCATAAAGATAGCGCCCGCATGACGAATAGAACCAAGCAGCTCCATTGCATTTGAAACGTGAAGCTCCAAGTGTTCAGGAGCAATGATGTTGACCGTTTCAAGGGCGGATGCCAACGAAGGACATACAATGATGAGCCCCTGGTTATCAAGCGAAGCGGTAGTTATTTCTGCTCGGCTGGATTCTTTCATGTGGCTTGTGATGGCCGTCTCAACCGCATCGGCATATTCGTTTGAGAAGGTTACCAAGTAACAACTTGCCAAGGGGTCATGTTCTGCTTGGGCCATAAGGTCAATTGCTACCAATTCAGGCAGAGCAGTTTCGTCCGCCACTACGCAGACCTCAGAAGGGCCTGCAATCATATCAATGCCAACATCGCCCGAAACAACTTTTTTGGCTGCTGCTACAAAAGCATTTCCCGGACCAGTAATTTTGTCTACCGGAGCAATAGATTCCGTGCCATAAGCAAGCGCGCCAATAGCCTGAGCACCACCAACGGCATAGATTTCAGTTACGCCTGAAATCTGGCAGGCTTTAACAATAGCAGGATCAAGCGAGCCATCCTTGGTAGGAGGTGTTACACAAACAATGCGCTGAACGCCCGCAACAGAAGCAGGGATTGCATTCATCAAAACCGAAGAGGGATAAAGGGCGCGCCCGCCAGGAACATAAATTCCAACCGAATCTAAAGGTTGCACCTTAGCGCCCACTAGCGCCCCGTCTTCGCGTACTGAAAACCAGCTTTGCTGCTTTTGACGTTCGTGAAATTCGCGAACCTGCTTAGCTGCCATATTAAGCGCATCAGCCAGCTTAGCATCCACCTTCGATAGCGCTTCTTCTATAGCGTCATCGCCCACACGAAACTGCTCAAGCTTAACGCCATCAAAGCGTTGCGTGAATTCTTTGAGCGCCACGTCTCCGCGTTTGCGAACTTCTTCAATAATATTGGTTGCACTTACCAAAGCATCTGCATTAAAAGCGCTTGTGCGATTTAAAAAGCGCTCTTCAAATGCCTGATCAGAGGCTAATTCTATTCTTCTCATGACTATTTCTCCTTAGCCTGTTTGTATAAAATTTCTGCGAGTTTGCCCACCTGTGGGTTCGTTCTGAATGAACAAGGATTAGCAAAAAAGCGCGCGGTAGAAGAAAGTACTTCGTCTACCACAACCAAATTGTTTTCACGCAAAGTGGTACCCGTAGCGGTGATATCAACAATGCGCTCGGCCATGCCGGTAATAGGCGCAAGCTCAATGTTGCCGTGAAGCTTCACAATTTCAACCTGCATGCCCTTCTTAGCGTAGTGTGCGCGCGTGATGTTGGGATACTTCGTTGCTACGCGAATGGAACCCAGCTTTTTGTAGCGACGCTCAACTGCTTCAGTGCTACCGCGTGATTCCGCAACTACGAAGCGACAATCGCCGAACTTCAAGTCTGCCAATTCAACAACATCAGGAGACGCTTCCAAAAGCGAATCTTCGCCACAGATACCGCAATCCGCTGCACCAAGCGCAACAAATATAGGAGCATCCGTTGGACGAACGATGATATATTCAACGTCTTCTTTGCAGATCATGAGTGTGCGACCCGCATCTGCTAAGCCCTCAGTGTCAAGACCTGCATCCGTTAAAACTTTGATGGCATCTTCATTGAGCGAGCCTTTAGGAACAGCTATGCGAAGAGGTCTTTTGCCTTCGTTTTCCTCAACCGCAAACGCAGCCATTGTTTGCTCTAAGTAAAATGCAAATCCTGCAGCCGGAACACTTTGCGCGCCGTAACAGGCCAAAAGGTTGTCATATCTGCCACCACTACCAAGTGGAGATCCCAAACCGGGAGCGTAAGCTTCAAACACCACGCCGGTGTAGTAATCAAACGAACTCATCACTGAAAAATCAATGAGAATCTTATCTTCCAGACCCTCTTTGACCAAAAGTTCGTAAACCTCTTCCAGCTCATCAAGCGCAGGTAAATTTTCAAAAGATTGCACTGTAGCGCGAAACGCCTTAAGCGCCTGAGCACCACCGCGCAGATTTGGAAGAGCAAAAATGGCTTGCGCTACCTCTTTATTAGGAACGTCTTCTTCCATAAGCTGTGCCAGATCAACCAAATTTGAAGTATGGAATGCCTGCAAAACAGCACTCTGCCACTGATCAGTTGCGCCACTTAAGGCAAGAAGCTCACGCAAAACACCGGCTGAACCCAAGGCAATCTTGAACTGCTCAAGCCCTGTGACTGAAAGCGCTTCGGCAAAAAGAGCAATGAGGCTTGCGTCAGCTTGCGCGCCACCTTCGCCTATTGACTCAACACCAAACTGCGTAAGCTCACGAGCAGATGCTTCAGCGCTTTTTTCGCGAAATACGCGCTGAGTATAGCGGAACTTTAGCGATCCTTCTGAAGGATTAAGACGCGTAGCGCACATGCGCGCAATTTGCATGGTGACGTCAGGGCGCATTGCCAACAAATCATCATGAGAATCAAAAAACTTAAACGGAGCTTCGGGGACATGTCCGCCTGCTTCCATAACATCCAAAACTTCAAGCGTAGGAGTTTCTATGGGAAGATAACCTCTGTCAGCAAAGCAGTGCTGAACGCGCTGAGTAAGATCTTCCCGAACAAGAGCCTCATCGCTCATGACATCACGGAAACCAACCGGCGTAACAAAATTCATTCTTATTCTTTCCTTCTACCGTCTTGTATATCTACGTATCGTTATAGCACTTTAGCACAGTAGAGCGATAAAGTACTAATCTTCACAATTAACTTTCTTTATAAAACGAAAGTGTACCAAAAAGGCTATTCACCATAACACGCATACAAAAACAACGTGCGGAATCAAAATCCAAGCCTTAAACACCTCTACTGTTCAGGCCAAAAGAAAGCGTATAATGAAAGCACGTAAAAGGTGCATTCGCCTATAGAAAGGGAGTTTGTATGGGCTTCAAAAATATACTCGTTCCATTTGATGATTCCGAGCATGCAAAAAATGCTCTTCGTGAAGCGGTCAAAATTGTAAGCGAAGAAGAGGGTGCAAAAATCCACGTGGTAAAAGTTACTGCTCCACCGCAAGATTTGGTTTACAGTAGCATGAACCAAACCGGCTTTGGGCTTGGCGTTTCTCTTGTTGACAAAAAGGATTTTCAGACCGTTTTAGAACAGCGCTCTGAAGAAAATACTGCGGAAATAAAGAAAACCATTGCTCCTTTGGTTGAGGGTTTTACCGGTGAGCTTACCGCTGAGGTAGTCTATGGCATCTATACCATAGAGACCATTGTTGATGCTTCAAAGTATTATCAGTGCGATCTCATTGTTATGGGCTCACGCGGACTTGGCGCCATTAGAGGAATGATTGGTAGCGTTAGTTTTGGCGTGCTTCGCAACGCTGACCTTCCCGTACTCATTACCAAATAGCATTTTTATAAAACGGAATTTAACATTCCTGCAAAACGGGATTTTCAAGTGCGCTCTGGATTTTCCAGGGCGCACTGTATTTTTCAAACGTGCTCTGAATTTTCCAGGGCGCTCTGAGTTTTGTTTAACCCTCCCATTCCCACCCTTGTGGAGTTTCTGACAATGCAATTTCATTTGTCGCTAGTACTCCACTGAGATCTTTTATTTATGATAGGCTCAATTCATGGGAACACAGAAACAGCCAAAACATAGCAAAGATTCCACTTTATCTACCACAGCGTCTGAAGAGACTGGAGACAAAGCTTGCGCTCAAGATGATGACGTGAAGACTGAAGACGAAGATTGCATCCAAGGCGCTCAAGACAACGAAACGGCTTCTCCCTTTTCTAAAGATTCAATTAAAAACGTCACTGAAAAATTTGAGGATTACCGCTCAAGCCTTGTGGCTATCCTGATTCTTGCCATCGCTCTTGCGCTTG
>CAVABR010000035.1:0-3321 GCA_963586955.1 bacterium | reverse complement strand
CCTCAAGGCTTGTTTCGATCTGGCACCCAATGCGCCCACCAGAAAACAATATGGTATCGAAGAGCTCCGCGGTTTCATCAATGGTGGTAGTGAAAAACTTTTTCATCCCTAAGGGCGAACAGCCACCATGAATATAGCCGGTTAGACCTAAAAGTTCTTTTGATTTCACCATATGAATTGCTTTTTCGTTTACGGCCGAAGCAGCTTTTTTGAGGTCAAGCTCTTCAGCAACAGGAATCATAAAAACGTAGTGGTCGCCTGATTTTCCTACCGTGACCAGCGTTTTAAATACGCGGTCAGGATCTTGACCAAGCATGCGTGCCACTTCTACACCACTGAGAGCCTCCGGGCATTCAAAGGTGTGAAATTCATACGGCGCTTGAATGCGGTCAAGGGCGCGCATGGCATTGGTCTTTTTCTCATTTTTCTTAGGCATCCTATATCCTTATGAGTTTGGTTGCAAAACGTTTTATTTGTAAAAGATAAGCGCAACCAGGTGTTTTATATCTTCATAAGCTCAGTTGCGAAACGAGCAGAATCTTCAAGATCTTTAATTTTGATATATTCGTCCACAGTATGGAAATTAGTCATTCCAACGCCAATAACCACCGGAGATACACCCTTTGAACCTAGAATATTGGCATCAGATCCGCCACCCGTTGTTTCATAAATTGGGGAAAGCCCAGCTTTGGTTAGAGCCTCTTTCATTTGCACAAGCAAGGCGTCTGATTCGTTGTAGTAGAACCCGGGGTATTCGAAATTCCACTGGAGGTCCAGACTGGTTTCCGGAGTCGAAGAATATTTTTTGGTAGCATCTTCGAATGCTTGAGTGATGTTGGCTTTAACTTCCTCAACGCGCTCTTTTATAAGGGAGCGACATTCTCCGGTGACGGTGCAAGATTGGGCAACAATATTGTTGACCTGGCCACCTTCAATTTTGCCAATGTTTGAAGTGGTTGTTTCGTCTAAACGTCCCCATGACATGCTTGCAATAGCCTCGCAAGCAATGGTAATTGCAGAAATTCCTGCTTCTGGTTCCACGCCTGCATGTGAAGCGCGTCCGGTGATTTGGGCGGTGAAGGTGTAGTGATAAGGTGCTCCTACAATAAGTGTTCCTGCCACGCCACCCGAATCAAAAACAGCACAGGAGACACCGCTCTCAAAGACGGGTGCATTATCGGAACCGGTTGGTTGGTCACTTGCCAGCTTGGCGCCAGCTTCTACCAACGCATGGGTGAACAGCTTTTGCTCAAGATATTTTGCTCCTATGCAGCCAATTTCTTCGCAGACAGTAAATACCACTACAATTCCGCGATGGGGACATTCAGATTCAACGATGCATTGGATGGCTTCCAAAATAGCAGCAACGCCTGCTTTGTCGTCGGAGGCAAGAATTGTTTCGCCCTTTGAGCGAATGAATGCTTCGGCATCTTGCTCATCTTTTTTGACTATTTCAGGTTCGATTCCTTCGCACGGTTGTACGCAATCCATGTGTGCGGTCAAAACGATAGGGGAAAGTTGCTCGCTTTGGCCTTCGCTTTCAGAAAAGCCTTCAGGGAAAAGGGGTGGCATCCAAGCAACAAGGTTTCCTGTCTCTGACCCCGTTTGTTCCGTCGAATTATCAAAGCGAACCTCCATGCCCAAATCCGTCAAAGCTTTTTGGCAGTATTGAGCAACGTTTCCTTCTTTGCCAGAAGGGGCATCTATGGTAACTAAATCTAAAAATGTTTGTAAAAGGCGCTCGGGTTGCATGGCGCTCCCTCCTTTAATGAATGTATGTTGCGAATTTCCGCTAAAAATTTGCTTTAGTAGCTTTTTGCTTCTGAGGTCTATCATAGCGCCTTGTTGTTTCGTGGAGGCAAAGCGTTTGGTAACTTCATAGATCTTTTAGGGCAAGATAGCGCATTTGCTTTGTTATACTTTTTTCAAAACATGCTCTGAAGTTTTAGTTTGAGCTGGGACAAGCTGGGAGAACATTGGGGCTTATCCCCCTGGTGGCTTACAAAACTTAAAGGGCGCTCAGAAAGATCTTTGGCTGAGGAGATTGATACCCATGACAGAGTCTTCTATTACCGAATGTATTCGCGCTACCGCGTCTGAACTTGAATCCTATGTAATTGAAAAACGTCGTTATTTTCACGCCCATCCAGAACTGAGCATGCATGAAGTTGAAACTTCCAATGCGCTTGCTAGGGAGCTTGATGAAATAGGCGTTTCGTATGTTCGTCCTTATGAAACAGGTCTTATTGCCACCATTAAAGGCGAGGCTGAAGGTGCCTATGATGAGGCCGGGAAGCCACATCACTGCATTGCGTTGCGCTCTGATATTGACGCCTTGCCGGTCAATGAGCTCAATGAAGTTGACTACAAGTCTCAAAACGAGGGCGTTATGCATGCCTGCGGTCATGATTGCCATATGGCCATGATGCTGGGGGCTGTTCGTATTTTGCATCAAAATCGTTCTCTGCTTAAAGGGGAAGTGCGTGTAATTTTCCAGCCTGCCGAAGAGATATCAATCGGCTCGCGCAAGATGATTGACGCGGGCGCACTTGATGGGGTAGAAACCATCTATGGTGCTCATATTTGGAGCGAAGTTCCTGCGGGCAAAATCTCTGCTGATCCGGGGGCGCGCATGGCGAACACGGATTGGTTCAGGGTGGACATTAGTGGTTCAAGCGCTCACGGTGCCATGCCTCATAAAGGGGTTGATGCCATAGTTGTGGGCGCTTCAATGATTGAGGCCTTGCAGGCTGTTGTTAGCCGTGATGTGTCTCCGTTTGAGCCGGTCGTGCTAACAATTGGTGAATTCCATGCCGGTGTTGCCCGCAATGTTATGGCGGGTTCCGCCTACCTCACGGGCACGGTGCGCTCGTTTAATCCGGAGTTGCGTGATTCTCTTGCAGACAAAATGGAGCGCATGGTAAATTTCACGGCCAACTCTTTTGGCGCCAAGGCAACCTTTGAATGGACGCCGGGAAATTCTGCCCTTATCAACGACAAAGCGTGCGCGTTGCGCGCTCGGGAATCAGTCAAGCGTATTTTGGGCGAAGATGCGCTCTTCGAATACGAAGGCACCCTTTCAGGCGAAGATTTTTCTGAGTACCTTCGCCTTGTTCCGGGTGTGTTTGTTTTTGTAGGTGGGCGCAATCCTGAAGTGGGAGCCGAATATCCGCAGCATAGTTGCTTTTACAATGTTGACGAAAGCGTTTTAATTAAAGGCTCGATGGCCGCAGCTCAATACGCTTTTGATTTCTTAGGCGAAGAGTAGGTGCGTCAACAATAAAAAACTGGACCCATGATTTCTTTCATGAGTCCAGTTTG
>CAVABR010000034.1:0-2857 GCA_963586955.1 bacterium | reverse complement strand
AAAAACACGTTCATTGAGAAAGTGTGAAGAAATGAATTTATTTATAAAATATAATTATTTTTCATTACTATACATACCCGTAAAGCAATGTTTGCCAATTTTACTAATTGCTTTTGCGTATCATACGCGCAGTTGAAAGGTTGAAAATGAGTGATAGAACATTTTGTTACCAGCTCTTTGAAGAGATGCGCTCTACCGACCGCCTTATCAAAGATGTGGTTACCTCAATCTGTCAAAAACATGGCTTGAGTACGTTTGCTTCTTTTGTTTTGGGAGACTTAAGACGCGAAGAAGGACAAACCTTCAAAGAGCTTGCGGCTCGTTGCAGTATTAAGCCTTCAAACTTTACGCCTCTCTTCAACTTCCTCAAGAAAAAGGGGTACGTAGAAAGAAGGCAGGACGAAAAAGATCGTCGGACGTTTCGCCTGTATCTCACTGATGAAGGAAAAGAACTCGCCGATGTTATCAACGAAGAATTTGTTGCAGCTTTTGGAGGTAACGTCAAAAACGCTTCTGTTCTTCAAAAACAAGTTTTCGAAGGCTTTAGTGCTATCCGATCACTCATAGATCAATCTTCCCCCTACAAATAAGACTTATTCACAATCGATACGAAAGGAAATCTTATGGGCTTAACCCAAAAACAAAAAGTTACTATTGTTGTTTTGCTCGCGGGCGCAGTGCTTGCCGTACTCAATCAAACCTTGCTCTCCCCTGCATTTCCTGCCATCATGGCAGACTTGAGCGTTGATGCCACTACCGTACAGTGGCTCACCTCAGCCTATTCATTAGTTGAAGCGGTCATTATTCCGCTTTCAGCATTTCTTATTGGACGTTTTCCCACCAGAAGGCTTTTTATTGTAGGGCTTTCCATTTTTGCCTTGGGATCCCTTCTTGCAGCCTTGGCACCGTTCTTCGCCATTCTGCTTTTAGGACGCGTTTTCCAAGCTATTGCCTGTGGCATTGTAATGCCAATGGTTTTCACGGTTATTCTGGTAATTTTCCCTCGTGAGAGCCGTGGCTCAGCAATGGGCATGGTTTCCTTGGTTGTAGGATTTGCCCCTGCGGTTGGTCCTTGTATCTCAGGCGTGCTGGTTGATGGAATTGGCTGGAGAGCACTTTTTATTGTAGTCTTCGTCTTGGCTATCATCATTATCATTACCGCCTGCATCGTGCTTAAAAGTTATGGCGAATTTGAGCCAAGCTCATTCGACAAACCCTCTGTTGCGCTTTGCTCTCTGGGACTTCTCAGCTTGCTCTATGGTCTTTCATCCATCACTTCAGCAGAAAACATCACTCTACCAGTTGCATTAATTATTGTTGGAATCATACTGCTTGCCTTCTTTATCAAAAGACAGCTCAAACTTGAAGTGCCTCTTCTGCGCATCAATATCTTGAAGTCCAAACGCTACGCTATTGCGGTAATTGTTGTTGCTCTTATGCAGGCAGCTTTGGTAGGCACCGGCGTTTTGTTGCCAATCTATCTTCAGAATCTTCTTGGTTATTCAGCTCTCCAAACAGGCCTTATCATGCTTCCTGGTGCTGCTATTGGTGCCCTTATCAGTTTGGTCGCAGGACGCATGTTTGACAAAGTGGGGCCACGTAAAGTAATTATCCCCGGAGCGTTTGTGTCCTTCGTTGGAGGCCTCGGTCTTGTTTCATTTAGTCTCAATTCGCCCCTTGTCTTTATCATTTGCATCTACACTTGCTTAGCAGTTGGCATGCAGGCTACCATCACCCCTATCAACACCTGGGGCATCAATTCTCTTGATAACAAAGTTATCCAGCACGCTAATGCTCTTTCGAATACCCTCAATCAAGTTGGCGCTTCCTTAGGAACGGCTATCTTGGTATCCCTCTCAGCAACTTCGGCATTCCTCTTCCCTGAAATGCCCCAGCTAGAACAAACTATGGCAGGTGACAAGATTGCCTTCTGCTTCACCGCAGCGGTCATGCTCGCTGTCTTTATTTTGGTATTTGTCAAAGTTCGCAACGCCCCCGAAAAAGCAACATCAGGTGATAGCAATTTGAGCGTACCTCTTAAAGCGGGCGACAATATTGCAGTTGATCTGGCCATGAATAAGGATCCTTACTTTGTTCATGCCAGCGATTCCATTAGAAACGTTGCTCAAATCCTTGCAGGCAACAAAACTTCGGGTGTTCCCGTTGTTGACGAAAACAATAAAGTTGTTGGCTTCATATCTGACGGTGACATCATGAAATATATCGGGCGCAATGATGCCTCCATCCTTGATGCAAGCATGATGCTCTATCGCGTTCCCGATGACACAAGCTTCTTCGGACGCGTGAGTGATTTGCTTGATCTCAACGTTATGCGCATTGCCACCAAAAACGTTATTGCTATTACCAGCGGATCCGAACTTGATGAAGCATGTCGCATGCTTGCTGAAAAGCGCATTAAGAAAGCGCCAGTAGTAGATGGCGAAGGTGCTCTTATTGGTTCGCTGTCTCGTTCGGACGTTATCCGTGCAACCATGGCAAATCTTGCTTCAATCGAAGCGATAGCAGAAGAAGAAAAGCAAGAAAAACAGGCGCGAGCTCAGTCCACAGGTGCATGATGATGGACGCTAGGTAGTAAGTACCAACAGTAAGTACCAGCGCTTTCTAAGCGAATTAGTAAGGAACATTTGCGAACGTCATTCGTGTTCCTACCATACCCTTGCGAGGGATTCAAGCTCATTCGTATTCATACGGTTGCTGTTTCATTGAAATGGCAACCGTTTGTTTGTTTAGCACACAAACACATTAATATTCACGCGGTCATAACCTCATGTAACAGCACTCAAGGTTTGTTCATGTGATGCGGGTGCGTTGTTATTTTCAGAGCAAATCAGAAGAG